>NZ_CP152002.1:5850000-6095000 GCF_038595055.1 Paenibacillus sp. FSL R7-0345 | reverse complement strand
GTTAACGCACCGGATTGTGGTTCCGGCATTCGTGGGTTCGAGACCCATCGGCCGCCCCTTTACTTTAAAAGATTTGGGCAATAATGTTAGTAACAGCTTCATATGGCGACTGTGGCGAAGGGGTTAACGCACCGGATTGTGGTTCCGGCATTCGTGGGTTCGAGACCCATCAGTCGCCCTTTATTATTAAATCAATGTTTTAAAATGAATATTGGGGATTAGCCAAGCGGTAAGGCAACGGACTTTGACTCCGTCATGCATAGGTTCAAATCCTATATCCCCAGCCATTTATGCGGACGTGGCTCAGCGGTAGAGCATCGCCTTGCCAAGGCGAGGGTCGCGGGTTCGATTCCCGTCGTCCGCTCCATTTTATGGCGCCATAGCCAAGTGGTAAGGCAAAGCTCTGCAAAAGCTTTATCCCCAGTTCGAGTCTGGGTGGCGCCTCCATTGATTTTTTGGAATAATCAGCTTGAATACGCCGGCGTGGCGGAATGGCAGACGCGCTCGACTCAAAATCGAGTGGGAAACCGTGGAGGTTCGAGTCCTCTCGCCGGTATACCAAAAAGGTGCATTAGAGAATATCTCTAATGCACCTTTTTTATTATTAACTAATGTAATCATTCCTCAAGCTTCAGCAGCAGCTGTTGTATACGTCGAGACATACCCGTAGGCTCTTCCTTCATGCCGCGTACGATCCAGTCCTCAATGACCCCGACTACCCCTGATGCAATAAATAAACTTTCTGTTTCGTCACCTGCTGATGATCTAACCTGATTTTTGTTATTCATAAGCATTTCCTGCAAAATCTTCTTTTTGAAAAACTGCTTAAATTTATCAGAGGTTAATAATTGGTCTTCCGGATTGGTAAGCATGTTAAACAACGTTTTGTTTTGATAAAGATAATCCGTAAGTTTATTTATAAAATGCATAATATCATGATGGTCCTTGATGGGAAAGGAATCATCATAGAATTGATTTAACTGTTCAAACATCTCTGTCTCAATTTCATTATATAAATCGTAGATGTCCTCATAATGCAAATAAAAAGTGCCTCTGCCGATATCAGCAAGCTCCGAGTTCTCCAGGACCGTTATTTTAGAAATGACCTTATTATTTAGTAATGCCAGAAAAGCCTGTTTGATGGATGCTTTAGTTCTAATCGATCGTCTGTCTCCCACAAATAACCCCGTTTCTGTAGAATTAGCATATGCCTGTTCATTAATAAACAAATCCAATGAATTGCACGAAGTCGCTACCTTGTTTACTGAATCATTTTCAGAGTATCCGTTGTTTCCGCTTATCCTGCCAGAGGGCAGGGACTATAAAGGTCACTTGTTTAGACTTAATTATACTAATACAAAATCTTATTATCAGTAAAAGGCGTGCTTTGTAGGAATCATGGATGGAAAAATTGTTTCTGCTGTTTTGTTGAAAAAAAGCGGGGCAAAGGGTCCGGGCATTGGTCAATATCTGTTTAATGGCGGATTAGCGCTGGCTGCTCAGCTTGGCATTAAGCGGATTTTTCATATCCTGAAGACACTGGATACAATGAAAGAGGCCTGTAAACGTTACGGGAGGGAGAGCTGGTATATCGATTCCTTTGCGGTGGCGAAGGGTTTTCAAGGAAAAAGCCTGGGGAGCACATTGTTTAATGCATTTCTATTTCCTTATATCAGGGAGCATGGGGGCGGGCGGATCATGCTTGTTACGCACACTGAACTGAACAAAAAGTTTTATTGTAAGAAGGGGTTGAGGTTTTTAACGAATTTGGCATTGGTCCAACGGGCGATTCAATCCCTAATTATAGTTTCGAGAAGATTATAAACCCTGTTTAATACTCATGAAGCCATTATTTTATCTAAAAAAGCGGAGAATACTCCACCCCCGATAGGGTGGGGATGAATCTGCGGTTGTTGACTTAAACCCGAACGCATGTGCTATAATATGGATAAGATTACCCAAAAAAGAGGTGTCACACATGCTGATTCATCAAGCCTATAAATACCGGATTTACCCCACACCGGAACAACAGCAACTCATAAGGCGTATGTTTGGCTGCTGCCGCTTTGTGTTCAATTACTTTTTGGACATTTGGAATCAAAGCTATGCGGAAACGGGAAAAGGCTTGTCCTATCACGCTTGTACGACACAACTCCCTGCACTAAAAGTACAATACGACTGGCTGAAAGAAGCCGATAGCATCGCTTTGCAGTCGGCTGCCCGTCATGTGGCGGATAGCTTTGATCGCTTTTTCAAAAAGCAAAATCAAGCGCCACGCTTCAAGAGCCGGAAGCATCCGATTCAAAGTTACACGACCAAATTCACGAACGGGAATATCGCCATTGAGGGGAGTCGCTTGAAGCTCCCGAAACTCGGCTGGATGACTTTTGCAAACTCCCGGAAGCTGGAAGGCCGGATATTGTCCGCTACCGTGCGTCAAAATGCCAGCGGGAAATTTTTCGTTTCGCTCGTTTGCGAAGTTGAAAAGAACCCACTGCCGCAAGTGGACGCACATATCGGCATCGACCTAGGTTTGAAAGAATACGCCGTATGCTCGAATGGGGAACGTTATGCCAATCCCCGCTTTTACCGCCAATATGAGAAAAAGCTGGCGCTTTGGCAGCGGCGGATGGCTCGGCGTACTCACGGCGGCTCCAACTGGAAGAAAGCGAAACAGCATGTCGCTCGCATTCACGAACGTATAGCGAATAAACGAAATGATTTTCTCCACCAACTGACAACGAAACTGATCCGTGAAAACCAAACGATTAGTATCGAACAGCTGCGTGTCGCGAATATGATTCAGAATCCCAAGCTTTCAAAATCCATCGCCGATGCGTCTTGGGGGGAGTGGGTACGGCAACTGACGTACAAAGCCCTATGGTATGGACGAACCCTTCGGATCGCAGGGATGTTCGAGCCGACCAGTCAGCGGTGTCACGTGTGTGGCACGATCCACCCCGAAGTAAAGAATCTTGCGGTTCGGGAATGGACGTGCATCGCTTGCGGTATGCTCCATGACCGTGATGTAAACGCCGCTCATAATATTGCCCAAGTAGCGGTTTAACAGCCACCTATCCCAATGATAGAACTGCGGGAACGCAGGGATCGCTTGCTAAATAAGAAGAGGTTACTCTTCTGTTCGCAAGAATCCGTCACTTCAAGCGTCAGCTAAGTGGGGGAGAATTCAACTGATTTGTTTATAGGTGTTCCAGCTTACAGTGAGATGTCCGATGGCGAAGACTGCGGCAGCGGCAGCAAAGAGAAGAGAGTCTATCCATACTGCAAGCAGACTAAAATAAAGAACCGGGAAGATGGCCAGTGGTAGAGGCAGAGGACCAAGCGGTTTAAATAACATGCTGAACGTTCTGCCGGACCGGTAGTAGCGTACCCAGCACATATAGTAAAAGATTAAACAGATTAACATTAACCCGCTTAAGGAGGTTATGGGCTGCACGGCGATCTCATGTCCAAACAGGATGGGTAAAGTGAAGCAGGCAATCTGACCGGCCCGTTCCAATATAGTGAAGATCACAGGCGGAGCAGTGATTGATGACGGAACATAATGCGGAGTAAAAAAGATAAATAGCAGATTTGGCAGCAGAATTAAAAGAGGCAAAATAAAACCAATGATATGCAGTCCCATTATTAAGCTCCGTTCTACGGTTGGATAATGAGTTAAAAGTAACTGAATGAGCTGCAGGCTGTCAAAGCATTCTGTCACTGCTGTTAAAATGAGCAAAACAAAAGAGTACTCCACCTGCCTTTGGGGCTGGTAAGAGTACTCTTCTTTATTTGTTGGGGTGCTATACAGGCTTGTCCGCTGCTTAAGGCAGCTTGTTGCCGGCAGCACGGTAAATTTCATACCATTCCTGACGTGTCAGGGTAATATCAGAAGCTTTAGCGATATCGAGCAGGCGCTGAGTGTTGGTTGTTCCGACAATCGGCTGCATACCGGCAGGGTGTCTGAGCAGCCAGGCGATGGCGATAGCGGTATCAGCGACTCCTTTTTCAGCCGCAAGCTTATTAATCACTTCGTTTAGCTCAGGGAATTTGTCGTTACCCAGAAATACCCCTTCAAAGAAACCGTACTGGAACGGGGACCAAGGCTGGATGGTCATATCGTGCAGGCGGCTGTACTCCAAAATTCCACCGTCATGCACTACGGATGCAGAGTTGGTCATGTTCACATTGAAGCCGGAATCAATCATACCGGAGACCATGATGCTAAGCTGCAGCTGGTTGAAGAGCAAGGGCTGCTGTACATTCTTTTTGAGCAGCTCAATTTGCAGCGGGTTCAGGTTGCTGACGCCGAAGTGTTTGACCATACCCTTTTGCTCAAGATAATCAAAGGCCTTAGCGACCTCCTCAGGCTCCATCAGAGTGTCCGGGCGGTGCAGCAGCAGTACATCAACATAATCCGTCTTCAGGCGCTTCAGGCTGTTCTCAACAGACGTTACAATATGATCCCTGGAAAAGTCGAAGAACCCGTCACGGATTCCGCATTTGGTCTGAATCAGCAGTTTGTCGCGCATACCCGGGCTTGCTGCTACCACATCTCCGAATACTTCTTCCGCTTTGCCGCCGGCATATATATCAGCATGGTCAAAAAAGTCAATTCCAGCCTCTAATGAACTGTGAATATGCACGTCTGCCTCTTTCGGGGAAAGCTCGGCAATCCGCATGCATCCTAAAGAGATTTCTGCTACTTCAAGCTGGCTGCTGCCTGCTTTCATTTTTTTTACCACTTTGCATTCACTCCTCATTTGTAGGGTTCCTGGTTTAGTGTAGACCTTAGAGTTAAGTGTAAGTCAACAGGTTTTTGAAGCGCTTTTAATTGCATGGAAATGGTGTTACTTTAGAGAAGGGCCGTAGCCTTACGGCAGAAGGGAGCTGCAATCATGGGATACAGCATAAAGACAATATCACAAAAAAGCGGACTGAGCCAATATACGCTGCGTTATTACGAAAGAGAGGGTGTTCTGCCTGAGGTCGCCCGGGACGAGCACGGAAACCGTTGCTTCCAGGATGAAGATCTGGAGCTGATTTCGCTGATTTGCTGCCTGAAGGATACCGGTATGCCGATTGCCGACATTAAACAGTTTATCTCGCTTTCCAAAGAGGGGCATAGTTCACTCCCCGAGCAGCGCAAACTGCTGCAGGAGCATAAGGTGCATATTGATGAGAAGATTAAATTTTTTCAGGCGTTTGCTGAGAAGGTCGAACATAAGATTGCTTATTTTGCTTCGCTGGAGGAGCGGGCAGAGGCCGAAAACAATTAATTCCAGAACGTGATGAATGTCGCTGATACGCTTGGAAGTATGCCGGAAAAACCCCGATTTGTTAGATTATATAACATATAAATTGGCTTTTTAATGACGAACTGCTTAAGTGTCTTGACGATAACATCTCTGATGATATGATTAGGGTAATTAAGAAAGCAAATTCAGAGCTGGAACGTTACGAAACATAACATTTTTATCGAATGGCTTTCTTGTAGGATGGACTAACAGAATAAGCTCTTGTATAAGCTCATTAATCGGTTTGAGCGTTTCGACCAGGCGACCGTAAATTGCCCCAGGCTACAAGAGGTGCGGGAAAAGAATTACTGTTCTATGTGCGGCTATTGTGGCAGCGTGTGAATGGTGTCTGCCCTGTACCTTTTGTAACCTGGGGTTTATTTGTCGTGCGCGGAAATGAATCTAAATTCAAAAGAAGAGGTGCGTATTCATGAGTTATGATCTGATCATTAAAAATGCCAACATTCCGCAAGGCGACAGACAGGTGCTGACAGATATTCTGGTGAACAATGGTGTGATCGTGGGCTTTGCCAAGGATATTGAGGCGGATGCGGCCGAGGTCATTGATGCCGGGGGCAAGCTGGTGCTGCCGGGCGTTATCGATTCGCATACACACTTTAATGATCCGGGGTTTACGCACCGTGAGGACTTCGTGACGGGAACGGCCAGTGCCGCAGCCGGCGGGGTAACGATGATTGTCGATATGCCTTGCTGCAGCGTGCCGTCAGTCCGTTCTGCAGATAACCTGTTCAATAAGTTGAATGCGCTGGAAGGCAAAGGGATTGTCGACTATGCGATGTGGGGAGGCATTACTGGCGAAGACGTACGCAATAATGTGCTGCCGGAGATCATCAGTGAGCAGATCGCCAATGGGGTAGTTGCTTTTAAAGTGTATATGACGCCGTCGGTGCCGAGCTACCCGCGTGTGACCGATCCGGAGATGCTGGAGGCTTTTGCCGCTGTATCACCTACGGGGCTGCCGATCGGCATTCATGCCGAGAACTTTGCCATCTGCGATTACTACACTAACAAGCTGAAGGGTGAGGGCCGCCTCGATTACCCGGCATGGGCAGAAGCGCGTATGGCGCTTGCTGAAAAAGCCGCAATCCAGCTGGGCATCAGCTTTGCTGAGGAGACAGGTGCCAGGCTGCATATCGTGCATATGAGCACCGGGGCAGGCAACGAGCTGATCCGTGAAGCCAAGCTGAAGGGAACCAAGGTGACTGCGGAATCCTGTCCGCACTACCTGACGCTGAATGCGGTAGACGCGATGACTGAGTTCGGTACGTTCGCCAAAATCGCGCCGCCGCTGCGCACAGCAAAGGATAATGAAGTACTGTGGCAGGGACTGGCGGACGGAACGATTGATTTTATGGCCACCGACCATGCGCCTTATGAAATTGCCACTGAGAAGGATGCGCCGGGCATGGATGTCTGGACTTCTTTTCCGGGAATCCCGGGGGTAGAGACACTGGTGCCGATTATGATCAGCGAAGGCTATAACAAAGGCCGGCTGAGCCTATCCAGACTGGTAGAGCTGCTGTGCACGAATCCGGCAGTCCACTACGGCCTGTATCCGAAAAAAGGTGCGCTAGAGATCGGTACGGACGCTGACTTCACCATTGTGGATCTGGAGAAAGAATGGACGCTGGATAAGGATCAGATGCACTGTAAGCCTAAATATACGCCGTTCCATGGTATGAAGCTTAAGGGTAAGGTGGATAAAACAATCGTCCGCGGCACGCTGGTCTACGACGATACGCTGGGGGTTGTCGGCAAGCCGGGCCACGGTGAATATGTGAAGCGCCAGACGATCAGCGAGCTTTCGCGCCTGCTGAAATACTAAACTGAAGGGAACGTGATTAATATGGGAAAACACGCAATAGTAGTCATAGATATGCTAAATGATTTTATTCATCCGGACGGGGCACTGACTTGTCCAAACGGAGCGGGGATCGTACCGGCGCTGCAGGACCTCATAGCGTTCAGCCACGAAAATGAGATCCAGGTGATCTTTGTACAGGAAGCACACCGCAAAAACGATGCCGACTTCCGGGTCCGGCCGGTTCATGCCATCAAGGGCAGCTGGGGGTCGGATTTCATTGCCGAGCTTACCCCGGATGAGTCGAAGGGTGATTATGTGGTGCAAAAGAGACGCCACAGCGCGTTCAGCTACACGGACATGGACCTGTTCCTGCGGGAAGAGGGCATCGATACGGTGGCAGTCACCGGCGTATGGACCAATGTCTGCGTCCGCTCGACGGCATCGGATGCGATGTACCATACGTACAAGGTAGTATGCATCAGCGATTGCTGCGCCTCTAAGGATGAGGAGATGCATCAGTCGGGGCTGCGCGACATCGGGATTTTTGGCGAAGTGGTAACGCTTGAGCAATATAAAGAGAAGTATGCGGTGGTAAAAGGCTAAACTTAGAACAATGATGAAGCTGATCTGTTAAAAACAAGCCCCTGTATCTCCCGGAGTGAATTCCGGAGCTGCAGGGGCTGTTTTGCGGATCAAGAGAACCGCTGCCGGTACTGGCGCGGCGAAATGCCCTCCAGCTTCATAAAGCTGGAGCTGAAGTAAGGCGCCTGGTTGAAGCCGACCTCCTCGGCGATCCGGGCAATCGGGAAGCTGGTCTGCATCAGCAGCAGCTTGCTCTGCTCGATCCGGTAGCGGAGCAGGTATTCCATCGGAGGACAGCCGTACTCCTGATTCATGCAGCGGGCGATGTAGACCGGATGGAAGTTGAGGCAGTCGCCCAGCATGCCGGTTGTAATCTCTTCGCGGTAATGGGCGCGGAGGAAGGAGGCCGCCTGCTCCGCACAGGCGGTGGACTGGGACGCGGACCGCTCACGGTGCACGGAGGCGGAGAGCTGCTGTAGCACCTCCTGGAACAGCATCTGCTGCTTGAAGCGGACGGCATCCAGGTGGGCGTTGACCTTAAGCAGCTCGAGCTGGGCGAGCAGCTCCTCCATCCTGGCCGGCTGCAGCAACGTCATATACTGTGACAGCCGGAGGCTGAAGGTACGGGCATTATACAAGTTGTAATGGGCAGACTCCTCCGTGGTATCCCGTTCACGGGGGGCTTCAGCATGACAGCTTGCGGAACACCACGGACCCGGGGTCTGAAAATGGAGCCAGTAGTAGGAGCCGTCCTCCCGGCAATCTGCTGTCCCGTAATGATGGCAGTCCGGGCGGAGGATCAGTGCCTCGCCTGCCTGTACTTCATACTTCCGGTCCTCTTCTCCGAGATAGAGACAGCCCTCCCGGACGACCAGCAGATCGAACACATTGATATTATGACGGTTCACATGACGGAAGCCCTGAGGGAAATGGGTAAGTCCGCTGATAATGTAATGCGGCAGCGGCGGGCTGGAGAATTGAAGCAGACTCATGGCGTCCTCCTGGAGATCAGGTTTAGAAATTGAAAGTTTAGGTTGGGAATTTGCTACATTTTCCAGAGTATATCACCTATAATTTACTCCTAGCAAGGTAATCTGCAGCCTGGTTACAGCAATAATTCCAAGAGCGCAGCAGGATGAGGGGGAGTTCATTTAGTGAAACCCAACGTGAAATTGAAGACAGGAAACGTCGGACTTTGGATGCTGGCCTGGCCGATTTTTATTGAGATTTTTCTGCAGACACTGCTGGGGACAGTGGATACCATTATGGTCAGCCGCATTTCGGACGATGCTGTGGCGGTCGTCGGGATATCGAACCAGCTGTTCGGGGCGCTGACAACACTGTTCACGACCTTTGCCGGCGGGGCGGGCATTCTGATTGCCCAGCGGCTCGGTTCAGGACGGCAGGAGGATGCGCGTGTAATCGCGATAATGGGTGTTACAGCAAGTACGGTGCTGGGGCTTATCGTCAGCGTGGTTATGTTTTTGTTCGCCGATCCAATCGGCGGTGCACTGAATATTTCCGGAGAGCTGATCCCGCTTGCCCATGTCTATCTGACTTATGTCGGCGGCGGACTGTTTCTGATCGGGCTGACCGCTTCCCTGGGCTCGGCGATCCGCAATACAGGCAATACCCGGGGGCCGATGTATACAGGGGTTGCGGTCAATGTGATCCATATTATTCTGAATTATATTTTTATCTTCGGGATGTTCGGGCTGCCGCAGCTGGGACTGGGCGGAATCGCCATCTCCAATGTAATCAGCAGAGGGCTTGGTGCAATTGTCCTGCTTGTGATGTTCTGCGGCGCCTTTGAACGCAGAATCCGGCTGCGGGACTTCGCTACCTTCAAGCGGAAGCTGTTCGGGGAGATTGTGAAGATCAGCTGGCCGCTGGGGCTGAACTCCTCCGCCTGGGTAGTATCACAGCTGGCCATTTACTCTTTTCTGGCTATGCTTGGGGCAAAAGAGCTGGCGGCCCGCACCTATCTGAACACGCTGGAATCCTTCTGCTTCACCCTGGGCTATGCAGTAGCGATGGCAGGCCAGATCCGGATTGCCACTTTATTCGGCGCACGTCAGCTGTCCGAGGTCTACCGCAGCGCTTTCCGGACGCTGTATATCGGGCTGGCGATTGTAAGTGCGAATGTCGTGCTGCTGTTCGCTTTTGGCAAGTCCCTGCTTGGTATGTTTACGGTGGACGGGGAGATTATCTCGATCGGGGTGACGCTGCTGGCGCTGAACCTGCTGCTGCAGCCGTGTAAAATGCTCAACATGGCCATGGGCAACGCACTTAACGCTATCGGGGATACCCGCTACACGATGACGATCTCGCTGATCAGCATGACGCTGATCGGGATCGGAGGGTCTTACCTGCTCGGCATCAGCTGGGGCTGGGGGCTGGTCGGTATCTACTGCTGCATGATTGCCGATGAAGCGGCGAGAGGGCTGCTGGTGCTGCGGCGCTGGCGCGGGCGGAAGGTGCTGTATGCAGCAGAGTCGCAGGATGGAGGTCTGCGGGCTGTCCAGGGCAAAGCGGCAGAGGCTTCTTTTTAAATAAGTAAATCTAATATTTACCCCGGTGCTTTCTTCTCGGAAGCGAGGCCGGGGCTTTTTGACGTGCGTATATAGGCCATTATCCTGTGATCCTGCACAAAAGTTGTAAAAGTTCACCCGCGGAACCGCAACATAATGCAGGAATACCCTGAAGCGCTACTATCCGGGCGGACGGGGCTTTTCTATACTTGGGGCATATACAGGCATAGGAGAGTGAGGGCTTTGAGACAGCGCACACGCAAGAGAGGAACACCGCTGGCCATAGAGCTTCCTTTACAGGGAGGCACTCCGGCAGCTTCACCGCTGGGGGCTGGCACCATAAAGAAGAAAAAGAAGGGCATTCTGCACGAGCTGATCCATAACCGGGTGTTATTCCTGATGCTGCTCCCGGCACTGCTGTTTTTCCTGATCAATTCGTATTTTCCGATGGTAGGCGTCTATTACGCATTCACCCAGTTTGACTTCAATTCGGGACTGTTTGATGCACCGTTCGTCGGGTTCAAGAACTTCGAGTTCTTATGGAAATCCGGCACGCTGGTGAAGCTTACCCTGAATACAATCGGCTACAATCTCGCTTTTATCCTGCTCGGCAACGTCCTGGCAATTGTCTGTGCAATCCTGCTCAGCGAGCTGCGCGTCAAATGGTTCAAAAAGCTGACCCAGTCGATCATGTTCCTTCCATACTTCGTATCCTTCGTTATTCTGAGTGTTATCGTGTACAACGTATTCAATTATGATAGCGGTTTCCTGAATACGCTGCTGGCCAGATTCGGTGCGGGTCCGGTCGATGTGTACAATAAGCCGCTGGTGTGGATTTTTCTGATCATTCTATTTTATCTATGGAAAAATCTCGGCTACAGCATGGTTATCTACCTCGCAGCTATTACGGGGATCAGCGACGAATATTATGAGGCGGCCAAAATCGACGGTGCGCACATTTTCCAGCGGATCTGGTATATCACAGTGCCGATGCTGAAATCGACCTTTGTGGTGCTGCTGCTGTTCTCGCTCGGCAGTATTATGAAGGGTCAGTTTGACCTCTTTTACCAGCTGATTGGAAACAACGGGGTGCTCTACAATACAACGGATATCTTGGACACGTATGTATTCCGTTCGCTTAAGGTGACGTTTGATATCGGGATGGCGACGGCGGCGGGGCTCTACCAATCCCTGTTCGGCTTCATTCTGATCATGACGGTCAATTACATTATCCGCAAAATAAACGATGACTACGCGCTGTTCTAGGAGGGGAGAAGAGGTATGCATATCAAAGACGATCATTATACAAGGCTTCTGCAAGGGCTGGCGTACGCGGTCATTATTATCGGCTCCCTGGCCTGCCTGATTCCGTTCCTGCTGATTATATCCGCCTCCCTGACGGCCAATGAGTCGATCATTAAGGACGGCTATCATCTGATTCCGGCGCAGTTTTCGGTCGAGGGCTACAAAACGGTGTTCACCTTCCCGGATGAGGTGCTGCGGGCTTACGGGGTTACGCTGTTTACGACGGTGACGGGAACGCTGACAGGACTGTTTTTTATGACGATGGCCGGGTATGTGCTGGCCCGCAAGGATTTTAAATACCGTAATACGTTCTCCTTCTATATCTACTTCACGACGCTGTTCGGCGGGGGGCTGGTGCCCTGGTACATCATGATTACCAAATACCTGCATCTGACGGATTCGTATGGGGCGCTGATTTTTCCGGGGCTGATGACTCCGTTCCTGATTATCCTGATGAAAAACTTTATCCGTTCGGCGGTTCCCGAGGAGCTGTTCGAATCTGCCAAAATCGACGGGGCCGGCGATTTCCGGATCTACTGGCGTATTGTGCTCCAGCTGTCGATGCCCGGCATTGCCACGGTGGGCCTGTTCCTCGCGCTGGCGTATTGGAATGATTGGTTCTCCTCCTCACTGTTCATCAATGATCCGCATAAATATCAGCTGCAGTTCCATCTGTACAATGTGATCAACTCTGCGGCATTTATCGCCAACATGGGCGCGGGCACCGGAGTCAGCCTGGGCAGTGACCTGCCGACGGAATCCACCAAGATGGCCATGGCCATTGTGGTCACCGGACCGATCCTGTTCCTGTACCCGTTCATCCAGCGGTATTTCGTAAAAGGCTTGACGATCGGGGCTGTAAAAGGTTAGAACCGAATAGTGGAGCACGCTCTTCAAGGGGGTGCCTGTTGTCCGGCTGACATAAAGGGAAGTTTGTAAATCAGGAGAACAAAACTTTTAGGAGGGTTCATGATGACAAAGAAAGCAGGCCGAAGATCTCTGGTTACGCTTACAACGGCGGCGCTGGCCTTATCGCTCCTTGCCGGCTGCGGCGGGAATAACAACGGCGGCAATAGTGCAAACGGGGCAAACAGCGGGGATGGCGGCAATGCAGGTACTCCTGCGGCAACAGAAAGCGCAAGTACAGCAGCTCCTGCAGAGACCGGTATCGATACGTCCAAGAAGGTGGAGCTCCAGTTCTACATGCTTGGGGATGCGCCGAAGGATCTGCCGATCATCCAGGACGAAATCAACAAAATGGCGCAGGAGGAGCTGAACGCTACCGTTAAATTCAATTACACCAGCTGGACGGACTGGGATCAGAAATATAAGCTGCTGCTGTCCTCCGGGCAGGCTATTGATCTGATTTTTACGGCGGACTGGACCCAATATCAATCGTATGCAAAACGCGGAGCTTTCCTGGCGATAGACGATCTGCTGCCTAAGGCTGCCCCTGAGCTGCAAAAGTTCGTCCCGGAATCGATGTGGGAGGATGTAAAGGTTGACGGCAAAATCTACACGGTACCTGCAACTTACAAGGAGTATGTGACCAACGGCTTTGTGTACCGCGAGGATCTGCGCAAGAAATATGATCTGCCGGTGCCAAAGGATCTGGCCAGCTATGAGGCTTACATGGACGGCATTGTCGCGAACGAGCCGGATCTGATGCCAATGTCCCTTAACAGCGATATCGGCAATAATCTGCATTACATTTATACAGAGCTTAACAAAATGGTCGGCGCACTCCCTTACGGGATGGGCGTAAAATATGATTCCCCGACTACGGTCTATTCCTACTGGGGCTCCGATGAGCAAAAAGAAGAGCTGAAAACGATGAAGCGCTGGGCGGACAAAGGCTTTATCCCTAAAAACGTGCTGAACATCAAGGACACGATGCAGGACCCGATTACTTCGGGCAAAGCGGCCAGCATGTTCGGGGATAACCCGACCCGCTATAATGACATGAAGATGAAGATCAGCACGACTCATCCCGAGTGGGAGCTGGCGTATTCTCCGTTCGGTCTGACTACCGGTTATGCTACGCCTGTGCATCCGATTCATAACGGTTTTGCGATTCCGAAGAGCAGCAAGAATCCGGAACGCGCACTGGCCTTCTATGAGAAGCTGGTACTCGACAAACGCTACAATCTGCTGACCCAGTACGGGATCGAGGGCAAGAACTACACCGTTGAGAACGGCTATTACAAGCTGGTCGGCACCAGCACCAGCAACGGCTTCTCCCGCGAAGGGATGAACGGCTGGGCCTGGCGGAATCCGGAGTATATGCTGTTTGACCAGGGCTTCGACGGAGTGAAGGCGATCTTTAATGAGCTGGATAAAATCCAGAAGCCGGACCTGTTCCTCGGCTTTGCGGAGGACTATTCCTCCTACCAGGCGGAAAAAGCGGCGCTGGAGCAGGTTGAGAAGCAGTACCTCTTCCCGCTGCAGGCCGGGCTTGTCGAGGACATCGACAAGGGGCTGGATACCTTCCTGCAGAAGGCCAAACAGGCCGGTCTGGAAAAGATCCAGGCGGAATGGACGAAGCAGTGGAATGCTTATGTGGCGGAAAAAGGTATTAAATAACGGAGGATGCCCCGGAGGCCAATGGCTTTTGGGGCTTTTTTTTGCCGCCGGATGATTGCGATATCAGTGCTTAAGCGGTCGCTCCGAAAATAGAATGTTGTTCCACCCGCTGTTGTGTCCAGATTTTCTGATTATACCTTGGCGGTAAAAATCCGGACACAAAGGCGGCCGCTGCCGCTGTTCCACAATCATTCTATTTTCTCCGCTGCTTTAAGCGGGGGGCTGCACAAACTGCGCAGCAAAGCCCGTCAGCCAGCGTCCTCCGGGGCAGGGGGAGGGGAGCAGCAGGAGAAAAGCCAGCCTCCGGTTGATTGGAGGCTGGCTTTGGGGATAAGGGCGGCATAAGAATAGGACAAGAGCAGCACAAGGCAGCTCAACGACAGCTCAGAGGCAGACAGCTAATGCTACAGTTACTTTTGGGGACTGGCCCAGATCAGGTGTACCATGCCCTGCCAGTGACTCTCCACCTTGTTGATGGTGAGGCCCGAATCACGGACCAGGCTTAAGATGTCACGGGTATGGTGGCAGCCGTAGATCCGGTAGAGCAGGGGATTCAGTGCCTTTAAGGCCAGGGAAAGAGCCGGGTTAGAACTGATTCCATGCTCCATTAGCAGGATTTGTCCGCCCGGTCTGCACCAGCGGCTGAGCTGTTCCAGTACCGGCAGCGGACGGGTGTAGCTGCAGAAGGATAAGGTGGACACGATAGTATCAAACGAATGTTCAGGGAAGCTTAGCTCTTCTATGTCTGAGCAGATGAAGGTGCTGTTCATCCGGTAATGGGCTGCCGCCTGTCTGGCCTTCACCAGCATACCACTGCTGAAATCCGCTGCGGTATGCTGGATGCCCGGAGGATAATACGGGAAATTGGCGCCTGCCCCTACGGCCAGCTCAAGGACCTCGCCTTTGGCGCAGCTTATGAGCTGGCGGCGCCAGCGTGTTTGATGTGCATCTTCCCGTTGATTGTCGTACCGGGCGGCCTGCTTATCGAAGATGCGGATCAGCTTCTGTTTTTCCACTTGCCAGTCACCCCGTTCCAGTATTGTTGCCTTTATTGTGCGGAAGAAAGAGACGGATGGCTATAACGTTGGTTACACTTCAGAGTTGCGCAGTAAGTAATAAGGACAGCAGTTGTCTATATCCATTATTGCCGGTATAAAGTAGCAGGTTCCTACCACCTTTGCAAGCCAGCCTCATTATGCATTTTTAGAGCGCCGGTAATCGTTAGGTGTCGTGCCGAAGCTGCGCTTGAACATCCGGTGCAGATAGGAGCTGCTGGTGAAGCCGCAGCGCTCGGCGATGACGGTAACCGGCAGGTCGGTATTCTCCAGCAGGCTGCATACCTCGCGCATCCGCATCTCCAGGATTACATCAACGATGCTGTTCAGGGTCTGCTGCTTGTAGAGACGGCTGATATAGATCGGTGACATATCCAGCTCATCAGCAATCTGGTTAAGGCTGAGACTCGGCTCCCGGTAGTTGTCCGCAATCTTTTGGTTGATCAGGCGGATCAGATCATGCTGCTTGGCATTTTTTTTCTCGGACAACTGCTCACGCATTTCACTGAATACGGCGGAGAAGGCCTCTTCCAGCTCTGTGACAGTTTCTACAGAATCCAAAGCTGGCAGAGCAGGTGTACCGTCACTTTGCAGGCGGTTGCGTTTCTGGACGGTGCTGATGATTTCTTTTATCGTTACACTGAGTCTCGATACGGCAAGCTGTACCGTATGGAAAGGGTAGTCCTGCGTTTCACGGATAATGGAGCTGAAATGCTCCATTGCTTCATCGGCCTTGCCGCACATGAGCGCGTCGGCGAGACGTTTTTCTTTTTCCGTCGGATAATGGTACGTTTGGGCCTGCAGTGCACTTATAGACTGCGCAGCTATGATACATCCATGTCCATAAAACAGCCGGTGGTTCGACGCGTCCTTAACCTGCTTATAAAGCTGGTGCAGCTGCTGGGCATTCCGGTCGATGTGGCTGTAGGTGAGTGTGAGGCTGATTTTCAGATAATCGGAGCAGGCCTGCTGAAGCTGGCGCAGGAGCGTCTCGATCAGTCCGGTGTCGGTGTATTCGCTAGGATCAACGATGTTCAGGAGCACCAGGATGCCGTCATCATTCATATCTACAGTTTCGACCCGGTAGGTCGTACCGCAGATTTCCGAAGCGATATTCATAATTGCAAATTTGTAAGCCAGCAGGTAGGAGGAGCGCTCATCCCGCAGCTCTTTGTAATTATCGATACGCAGCAGGATCATCCGGTAGTCATCATTAAAAGTAAAATGGATGCCAAGCTGTCTCAGCTTCTCCATCTGCTGAAGCGACTGCAGCGGCTTCAGGCCGAGAACGAGATCGCGCATTGTATTTTGCCGGATCATGAACATGCTGTCCCGCTTCTCACACTCCAGGACATTCATCTCTTTAACAATCCGGCTGATCGGCAAATACAGCGTCCTGGAGGTGAGCCAGGATAACCCGATTCCACCAATGAGAATGAGGGCGGCGATCAGCAGAGTGGCATTACGGATGCTGTCCGTCTGTCTGGTGATGATGTCATACGGCGTGATCCGCACATACTGCCAGCTCAGGGCATCCGGTGCAGTATAGGAAATTAGCGAATTCACACCCGCAAAGGTTCCGATAAAATAGCCCTCAGTATCTCCCTTGATCCTCTGCTTCACCCACAATGCTTCTTCAGGCCCCAGTTCCTGCTGCTCCAGACTGTTGCCGGACAGAAAGGTCCCCTTATCAGACAGAATAAAGGTAGCGCTTTCAGAATTTGCCGGAGTATTGATCTCCTTATTGATCCAAGGTGCAGAGATATTAACAATAACTGCGGAATTAATGGAACGGTCCCAGCCGATGGCGTCATAGCACAAAAAAGTATAGGCCCGGACCTGGTCATTCTCCTTGGCGCCGTTCGAGTAGACGCGGGGGATCGGTGTAAACGGCTTGTATTCCTCGTAATGGTTCAAAATATCAAGAATGCCCTTATCCACCAGCTCACGCTCGGTAAAAACACCGTTCTGGCCGTGGGAGGAAGCAATGTATAGCTTGGCGTTTTTTGGGTTATAGACATAAATGGACTCAATGTAAGGCATGGAGCTTAAATAGTTCCCGAGCTCGGACATGGCGGCGGTAACGTCGTAGATGTCGGGCTTGTCGTAGAGGACGATTTTGGAGATAGTGCTGTTGCGGTAAATTTGAAAAGAAAGGGATTGTGCAGCCTCGTTCATATTCACAACCTCTTTGCTGGTCTGGGTGAGGTTGCTGAGGTCGGAGCGGAAGGCCTGGGTTTTCTCGACGCCGATGTAGTAGTTGTAATAAATGATGGTGGAGGCAAGGAAGGTTAAGGATACGCAAAGCGTCATGCTGACCAATATCCGGCTGTACAGTGCTCTCCGGCTGCTGAGCTTGTTCAGTCTCATTGTCATCCCCCTGAATTCATTCTGTGTTCTGGCAGCCAGGGCTGCATCTGTATTGTTCACAGTAATAAGTATAAGCTTCACAGGGTGAACAGAACAGTGCAGCAAGCTGACAACCGTGCACAAACCGGAATTCCGGGGGAGTGAACAAAAGTGATATTCCTGTACAAAAGCGACTAACCCGTAATCTGCATCAGCAGCGGCGTGACCTTGAACCCGTTGACCGGAGCCAGATCCTGCGAGCAGGAGGAGAGGGCGACAATCACATCCGTCAGGGCTAGCAGAGCTACAAAATCACCGGGCTTCGAAAGCGGTTCTTCAATCACATAATCCAGGTTCTCGTCCAGCGCGTTGTTCATAAACCAGTTGATCGGATCGGGCAGCTCCCGGTTCCCCAGGCCATGTTGCTGCAGTGCCTGCTGGAGGTTATCATGACAGTTCGGATGCTCCTCCAGCCCGAAATCCACTTTATAACGGTAATAATCACACGCCGGAAAAAAGAAATCATGCCGCCCCACCGTATCCTGGGTCAGCTGCATCAGCGGCTGCCGGCGGTTGCTGTACAGGCCGTCGCCGATCTTCAGGCGGATGCTGCTGAGCGAAGCCCGCATATGAACAGGGGAGACATGCTCATCCGGATCAGCGGCATTAAAGCAGACAAAATCACCGACCTGCTTGCCTTCCACATCGATAATATAGAGCGTCTGGCCTTTGCGGACGAGTGCGCTTCTGCCCTCGTAGGCCGGGACAGGGATTTCTTCGATTAATGCTCTGTTTCTCATCTGCTTCACCTGCTTAATCATTTATTCAATGAATACTGCAACAGCCCGGATCGGGGAGCCGGTGCCTTTACGGATTTTGAGCGGGAGTCCGAAATAGAGGAAGCGCTTCTGCGCGATCAGGTTGAGGTTGCAGAGGTTCTCGGTGTTGGTCAGCTTGTATTCACGGCAGATCAGATGTCCGGCAAAGGAGGTGTCCAGCGGATTGTCAATCGACGGTGCATCAATGCCGATGTTGACAACACCCTGCTTCGCCAGCCACTCGGCCGCACCGTAATCCAGCCCTGTATAGCGGGTAAGCCATTCGTCAGTACCATACGCACGGTTATAGTGGCCGGTGTAGAGCAGCACGATATCGCCTTTATCGAGGTGAAGATAGCCTCTGCTTAGCGCCAGCTCCAAATCGCTGCGGGTAATATAGGCATCCGGTGAAATATGGGAGAGGTCAAGGCAGACAGCCGGGCCGTAAAAATACTCCAGCGGCATCTCATCGATCGTCGCCCCCTGCGGGTCATATTCATAGATGGCATCGCTGTGGGTCGGGCCATGCTCGTTGATGAGCAGGTTGTTGGTGGCGAACTCGAAGCCGAGCTTCCGCCTGCTCTCCTCATGGCTCATATTTGGAAATATCATCGTCTTCTGATGCGGCGGAAACACCGGCATCCCCTGATAGATTTCCTGGGAAAGATCGATTACCTGGATTCCCATGGAAGAGGCCTCCTTTTGTTTGTTGTGGTAAAAGCTGTGAGTCTGACCGGGTATTTCTGGTGGCGGCGGGTGAAGCGCTACTTTAGAGCAGAGAGGGTAAAGTGTAGGAGCTCCAGTGCCGGTCAGGCCAGCGGCGACAGTACAGTGAAGGCATCCGCATCGATCAGGCCGATGTCGGTAATCTTCCACGCCGGGCTGGTGACGAGTGAGAGGAAGGAGAGGTGCATGAACGGGACATGCAGCGTGCAGCCCAGCTCCTCACGGGCCAGCCGGTGCAGCTCGGTGATACGCGCGCTCATCTCTTTGCCGGTCAGCTCATCGGTCATCAGGCCGCCGATCCGCAGCGGCAGATCACCGACCACCTTGCCGCCCTCAATCATCGCGATTCCGCCGTCCATGGCAATCACCCGGTTGACCGCAGTCACCATATCGGCGTAATTGGTGCCGGTGACAATGATGTTGTGGGTGTCGTGGGCCACACTTTCGGCGATGGCCCCGGCCTTAAGCTTCATGCCGCGGACAAAGGTTTTGCCGATTTTGCCGCTGCGGCCGTGCCTTTCAACGACAAGCAGGGGCAGGAGGTCATTGTCTACCGACGGCTGGACGACACCGTCTTGGACCTGGGCGGTGTAGATGCCGGCTCCGGTCAGGTTCTGGTCCGGGATTACCTCGATGGCCCGGACCCGGACACTGCCGTGTGCTCCGCCGGAGGAGAGCTGCAGGTCTTCCAGCTTGACCGGTTTCCGCTTGACCGACTTTTTGACGGATTCGGGATAAATGTAAGACGGGATATCACGGGTCAGCTCACCGTTCTCTGCGAGTTTGACTCCGCCGATATATACCTGGGCAACGGTCATTTGCGCCAGATCGCTGATGACGGCGATGTCGGCTTTTTTGCCGGGGGCAAGCAGTCCGATATCCTGGAAGCCAAAATGGGCAGCCGGATTGATCGTCACCATCTGGATGGCTTCAACGGGATCTATGCCTACAGCAATCGTCCGGCGGACAATATCGTTCATATGCCCGTATTTCAGCAGGTCCTCAGGGACCATATCGTCGGAGACGAGGATGGCTCGCCGGGAGTCCATTCCTTCCTCGGTAATAGCGCGGATACATTCAGCCATATTGCGCTGCGAGGAGCCTTCACGCATGAACACGCTGACCCCGTAGCGCAGCTTCTCCATCATTTCTTCCTTGGTTGTTGTCTCGTGGCAGGAGACATTGCCGCCGCCGCAGATAATGTGGGCCGCCAGCTCCGGGCCGGACAGGCCGGGGGCGTTGCCTTCAATGGTTTTGCCGATGGATTTGGCATAAGAGACGGAAGCCAGCAGATCGTCTATCAGAAAAGGTGCGTTGTTGTACACCGGATGGACGTTGCTGAAGCCCTGCAGCTCCCCGATGCCCTGCACATAATCATCGTTCAACAGGTCCTGCATATCCTGGGAGGTGATATCTGCACCTGCGGTTTCCAGGCCGGGCACATCGGGAGTAAGACAAGGGACAGTGAACAGGACACGGTTAGGCAGGGTGCGGGCCTCCTCGATCATCGCCTTCATGCCGGGTACACCCAGCACATTGCCTATTTCATGCGGGTCGGCTACCAGGGTGGTTGTCCCTGTAGGAATGGACAGCTTCGAGAACTCCGTAACCGTCAGCATTGCACTTTCAAAATGCATGTGGGAATCGATGAAGCCAGGGCTTATAAACTTGCCGCTCACGTCTTCGACAACTGTAGCAGGCCCGATAAGCTTATCGGCCTGACCGACAAGCAGAATCCGGTCGCCTTTAACGGCAACATCGCCGGGATAAATCTCCCGGGTAATGACGTTGATAATGAAGCCGCCCTTCAGCACCAGATCGGCATAAGCGCTGCCGGAGAGCAGCACATCAATCATCCGCCGGCGGTGAATGGCATCTTTTAACTCAGTAGTGATCATCTGTTATACACCTCCTGGCTTGGCGCAATCTATACTGTCCACGATTCCGACAATCGCGGCATCAACCGGGGCATTCGGCTGCTGTGCTGCTCTTGAGGCCACGCTGCCCACTGCATAAATGATTGTCTCGCCGATTCCCGCGCCTACGGTATCTACGGCGACGATTGGCTGACCAGCCGTTGTAAGGTCGGGCAGGATCGGCTGAACGATGAGCAGTTTGGCGCCGATGAGATTGTCATCTTTTCTCGTTGCCACGACATGCCCCGTAATGATTCCCAGCTTCATGTGATTGTCACCTCGTATGCTTGATGGTTGGAATTAAAGGATGATTTCTATGTCATGCTGCCTGGCAAGATCTGCGGCAAGCGGAGTGATTACAGCCTGGGCTGACAGTCTGATCGACGTTCGGCCAAGGGTTACTGCGTCCTGAATATCCTCTGCGGTGAGCACCTGCTTGTGTAGCCGTGGCTGTGCGGAGGTAATCCAATGGTTCACCTGATCCGGCTCAAGCAGTGTTATACCGAAGTCTTCGATACCTTCCAGCTTATTCTTTAGTGCTGCTTGTAGCCCGGGTGGGGCATGTAGCAGGCCTTGCTCTCCCCAGCAGTAATGGCCCGGATTAGACCCGAGTGTTAATGCGCCGACTGGCTTGCCGGCGCAGATGAAGCGAATAATCAGTTCTACGTAAGGATCACCGGCATCCAGCATGGATAAGCGGGATAGCAGGGGGAGTGAGAGAACCGGAATGAACAGAAGATCAGCGGCCACCGGTGCAAGTGAGCGGAGCGCAGCGGAGGTAGCGATATCGTCGATTCCTGTTTTTGCCGCCAGCTGTTGAGCTGTGTGATTGTGGAGAAGCTGCTCATCTACTGCAAGCTTAAGCCTCATCCTGGAACGCTCCAGCTGGCGGATGGCAGTAAAGCCTTCCTCCGTTCCGATGAAACTGCTGGTTAGCAGAATTAGGACACGGGGATAGTCCTTATTCAGCTTCTGTTCTCTGGACCGGTAGGCCAGGCTGAGCAGGGTATTGGCTGCAACCGTACTATGCCGGCTGTCCATGGCCTTGATTATTCAATGCCCTTGGACAGAAGGGCGCGTTCAACTTCACTGTGCGGGCGCGGAATGACATGCACCGACACCAGCTCCCCGACACGCTTGGCAGCGGCAGCACCCGCATCGGTTGCGGCTTTTACTGCACCGACATCGCCCCGGACCATTACGGTTACGAGACCGAAGCCGATTTTTTCGTAGCCGCAAATCTCCACGTTAGCTGCTTTCACCATTGCATCCGCCGCTTCAATTGCGCCTACCAGACCTTTTGTTTCGATCAAGCCGAGTGATTCTCCCATGTGAATAACCTCCGTTAAATTAAAATATAAATTGTAGAAAAGACTAAATTAATATTTAAATTGCAGAAACGATACTGACTTCATGAGGGCTGAAGGCTGTTAAGATATTTAGATGCAGGTAGGGAAATAGGGATTGGTCTGCTGAACCGGTTTGTGGATCTGGGTTAGCAGGATTAGGTTAATCCGGTGAGTCCGGTGAATCATCTGTGTTCTTTGGTTTTAATGCTCCGTCTGTTTTAGATGTCTGGTCCGGCTTAGCTGCTTCTCCGGCAGATGGCTGCGATTGTGCAGCAGCGGCCGGGGCGGTGGAAGAGACGGGAGCAGAAGAAGCAGAAGAATCGACAGGAACAGTAGGAACAGTAGGAACAGTAGAAGCAGTAGGAACGGCTGAAGTAGTAGTGGTAGTCGTCGTGATAGCCGAAGCACTATCAGCAGCCCGGGCAATACTAGCCTCAGACAACAGGTAATTGCCAAGTATCTTGCCGGTCACATCACTGTGCGCCTTGGCAATGACATGGGCGGATACCACTGAACCAATCCGCTGGCCCTCTGCTGTGCCGGCTTCAACAGATGCTGTTACAGCAGCGACATCGCCGCTAAAGTGCAGGGTGACGCTAAGTGAGCCGCCGACTCCGATAACCCTCTCAACGGCGACGAGCTGCACATCCGCTGCTTTGAGTGCAGCATCTGCCGCCGAGACAGCAGTGGTGAACCCCAGCGTCTCGATTAAACCAAGTGCTTGCATGAAAAGTCCCCCTTGTACGTTGATCCGTTGTCTGGCAGCGGTTAAGTTCTTCTGCATGGAGCAGATAAGCCGGCAAGCCCCGGCGCGGACGCTGCCATCTGCTCTGCTGTGCCGGTGAGAATGGAGTAACCGCGCTCTGTGCACAAGCGCAGGCCTGAGCCGGGATTGCGCTGCAGCCACTGCTCGGCAATGCCAATGCTGTTCCAGCGGGTGGAGCCGGCCACTACGGCAACGGCTTCCTGCGGACCGCCGCTGAAATAGCGGCGAAGCAGCCTTCCGGGCTCCCGGCTGATCCAGATCCGGACGGCTGAATTAGCGCCGTCCTGCATCCGGGCGGTAAGCTGTTTAAGCTTATCCGCGACCAGCTGGTAATCCTGGCCGAATAGCTTAAGCTCAAAGCTGCCGCCGTCTGCGCTCCAGCTGATATCGGCCTCCAGGCCGGAGTCCTGCGGGAGCAGCTCTTCGGCGGCGAACAGCTGGCCGGGATGGCAGGAGGGAGCGCTGATAACCCCGGCAGCGCTGTAATTCCGGCCCGGGCTGCCGAGCAGCGGACGGAGATCGTCGCGGATGCGGGGGAACAGCCAGACTTCCATATCGGCCGCCGGGAGCTGAACAGGCTCCAGCGGGTCCTGTTGTTCTGTAGCAGAGGCTGGTGCGCTGACGGCACGGGTGTTATCCTGCTGCTCCGGCCAGGATAAGGTGCGCTGGAGCAGCGGAGACAGGTACTGTTCCGCGAACTGGCGTCCCTGCCCTGGCTGTTCTTTGACTGGCGGGTCGGCTTTCTGCTGCAGGGAATCTGTATGCGCCGGGGAGGCCGGTTTCCTTACTTGAGTTGCTGCTGGTAGGGGGGAGCTTAATACTGATAGTGCAGACCCCGCAGCTCCAGCTGCTTCAGCAGCAATTGAGGCGAGCCGCTTGGCTGCCTGCTCCTTCTGGTAATTGATCCGTTTAAGCGGAAGGGTTAGCTCCGGCTTAGGGCAATTCCCTGGGGTGGAGCAGGTAGGCGTGCAGTTTTTTTTGCTGTCAGCAGTGCAGCTGACGGCAGATGCTACAGGAGTTGCCGGACCTGCCGGAGCTGGAGTGCGGTTCCGCTGCAGCACTTCGGCCACAACATCTTTCATAAAGCTGGACAAGGGTAATCACCTCCCTGATGACTTTAATGCTGCTTGCAGATTAAAGGAGCATTCTGGCGAGATCGGCATGCGGTCGCGGTATCACATTAGATGAGACTAGCTGTCCGCCGGTCTTCGGATAAGCAGCAATTCCTGCTTCCACTGCGGCAGTTACCGCTGCGACATCACCTTCGACGATAACGGTAATGAGGCCGGAGCCGACCCGCTTGAAGCCGGCCATCCGTACATTGGCGGCTTTACACATGGCATCCAGCGCTTCCAGCGCCGGGGTCAGACCGCGTGTTTCAATTAAACCGATTGCTTGCATGAGCCACCTCCTAAACGTCTTGCAGGCGTTACTTTCGCCTGAATTATGAGCCTGATGATTAGCTAATGAGGATGAGGAGCGGCGGCTGATTTGAGGCAAACTGCTAATATTCTTCCTAGAACGGTGGTCGGCAGCATTTAGTTGGATTTCCGACACTTAATTCCGCCGATTTCCAGGATTTCTAATCAATAGTTGGAAAATAAGCACTTATTTTTGAACGTAAACCCATTTATGGACGAAATCAGAAGAACTAAGTGACGTTTATCCAATTAGATTTCTCTTTCCAGGCTGTTAGCCAAAAATAGATGACGATTTTCCACTTAGCTCACTCAGCCCGCCGGGTACAAACATCGTCGTAAACTGCAGCTATTTCTGCAAGGGAGACGGTTGCTAACAAGGTGTCGAAGCTAAAGAGGTATTGAAGTTAACAAGGATTTAATGTTAACGGTGTTACCGACAGCCGAACTGGCGGATATCCGGCAGGTGCAGTACGGACACTTGCTCTAACCCTACAAATAATCCGCCAGCCGGATCTCATCCTGGCCCGGGATGTGCGTTCTCCGGTATTGTTCTTTATGCGCGAGCGGGCAGGTGGCGTCGATGCCCATTTTGGCGGATACGCCGCGCAGGTTATGCGAGGGCTCAAGCGGCGAGCCTTTGGCTCCCGGAACGATGAACAGGTCGAGGTCGGCCTGTACCCGGGTAGCGATGGCCCACTCCACATCGAGCGGGTCCAGCAGATTGACATCCTCGTCGACCACCACGGCATGCTTGAGATCCTTATCCCCGGCAAAAGCGGCCAGCAGTGCTGTCTTGCCGTCACCCTCCTGAACCTTGCGGATCTGGATGACGGCGTGATAGCGCCCGACACCTCCCATCGTAATGTGCACGGCCTGCACCCCCGGAACGACCTGGCGGACGGAGCCGAGCAGGGCGACCTCGCGGGCAATGGCCATCGGCAGCTTTTCCTCGTAGCTGGCAGGAAGAATGGTCTGCCAGATGGGCCCGCTGCGGTGGGTAACGGCCGAGATTTCGACCACCGGCTGCTCTGTCCGCGGCCCGTAATAGCCGCCGAGCTCACCGAACGGGCCTTCCGGCTGACGCACCCCGGGCATAATCCGGCCCTCGAACACAACCTCGGCTTCCGCCAGCACCTCCAGATCGACCGTCCGGCAACGGACGACCTCCAGCGGCTGGCCGAGCAGGGTAGAGGCCACCTCCAGCTTGTCGGTGTGGAACAGATGCGTGCTGATCTGCGAAGCCAGCACCACTGCCGGAACTACCCCGAACATAAAGGCACACTCCAGCGGCTCGCCGCGCGCCTCGAAATCCCTATACTGCTGAAACAGCTCCGGCGATGAGATCAGGATGCCGGTCCGGTTCCCGTCCAACAGCTGCATCCGCCGGATGGAAGTGTACCGCTTGCGGCCGTCCTCCCCCTTGACGACCATTACGCCGGAAACGTAATAAGCACCGCTGTCCTCCGCGTGATACGTACAGACCGGGAATAGCTCCCTAAGGCTGATTCTCCCAGTAATAACCTGCTCCTGCACCGGAGCCTGCTGTACCAGCCGGGTTGGTGTAGGCTGGACGATCGCAGCTATCAGCCTTGGCAGCAGCTCCTCCGGAGTCATATCCATGCTGTCTGCGATCAGCTCCTTGGAGCCGCCTAAGCCAACGGCCATTGGTCCGGTATGGCCTTTGACCTTCTCGAACAGCAGCGGCTGCCTGCCGCGGACAGCCTTCACTACTGCGCCAAGCTCGAAGCGCGGGTCAACCTCACGGCGAATGCGCAGCAGCTCGCCGCCCGGCTCCCAGCGGTCAAGTAATTGCCTGATATTGATGGCTGCCATTAGCTCTCCCCCCATCTTTTCATCAGCTGATGTTCAATGCCGAACGCGTCCAGCACCCTGGCGTTCATGAAGTTAACCAGCTCCCAGATTTCAGTCGGGTGATTATAGAAGCCTGGCGAGGCAGGGACAATGTCCGCACCCGCCCGGGCCAGCCGCAGCATATTCTCCAGGTGGATCAGATGCAGCGGTGTCTCACGCGGGACGATCACCAGCCGTCGCCGCTCCTTCAATACGACGCTGGCAGCCCGGTTCAGCAGGGTGTCACCCATGCCGTTTGCGATCGCGCCGAGCGTATTCATAGAGCAGGGGATAATGACCATGCCGTCTGTTTTGAATGAACCGCTGGCTACGGGAGCGAACAGGTCTGTGTTAGACAGCACCGTTCCGTACTGCTCCAGCTCCTGCAGCTTGATGCCGCATTCGTAACCGAGCACATTTTCCCCGGCACCAGTAGCGATGATATAGACCTCCACACCAAGCTGGTGCAGGCTGCGGATCAGGGAATAACCGTAAATGGAGCCGCTGGCTCCCGTGATAGCTACTACAATTCGCATGAGCGGCAATCTCCTTTAGCAGAGAGCTTGAATGTCTATGTTTTCACTTGTGTATAACAAAAAGAAGCCGCTGAAATAGAGAGGGTCCTCTAATCAACGGCTTCCTGCAATCTGTAAACAGATATAGGGCGAACCTTAGTAAAGCTGCGGCGCATCACGATAAATCGAAATGGAGCCTGACATTCAGTCTATTCATTTATTTTAAAATAGCTTCTGGAACGATACTGGCAGCCGCAAGTCCACAAGATAAATCCTGCATCATTGTTCAGCCCCGGTATCGCAAATTACAACAGTACAAGCCCAAGCTGTCTGGGGATCGTAATCCCTGAGTACGCCCGCAACCGGCAGCTCAAGCTCTTCGGCAAGCTTCCTCTGGATACGCCGCTTGAATTCCTGATGCAGTGCAGCATCCACGGACTGCTTGAGTTCCGGATAATGCTCCTCCAGGGCACGCAGTGCGGCAACCCGCTGGTGCTTTACCAGGAACATAATCATCGTATCGTTGGCAGCCTCCAGCCGGAGCTGGTTAACCCCGACGCCGTACAGCTCCTTATGGACCTCATTATAGCAGCGGGACAGCTTCTTCTTGTATTCATTGGAGGAGAGCAGCAGCGTGACATTCAAGAAGATCACTTCCCTGTAATAATATATTACATAATATATCCCATCTTAGCGTACAAGCTTCATTTTTTCAATAAGTTAAACTCCATTATAGAGAAAATCCTGCTAAAGTAAGTGACTAATGTTACATTACATAACTTTACTGCGGACGCGGAAGGTCCGGGGGGAGAGGCCGACCTCTCTTTTGAACATATTGCAGAACTGCGCGTCATTCACGAATCCGGCTGTGGCAGATACCTCGGAAATATGCATCTGGGTGTGCAGCAGGAGGGATTTGGCATAATGGATGCGTTTCAGCAAAAGATAACGGTGGGGCGACTCGCCAAAGCGCTCCTTAAATAAATGCCGGAACCGGTCGTAGCTGTACCCTGACATTTCTGCCAGCGACTGAACCGACAGCTTATGCCGGTAATGCTCATCCATATAGTTGAGCACATACTGCATCTGATCCTGCGCCGGAGACTGGAAGCCGGAGCCGCCCAGCAGCCGCTGCAGGTGTACTGTAATTTCGCTCATCTGCAAATTCAACAGCTCGGAGAAGCCCTCACGCTTGCGCTTGAATTCCCCGTTCATCCGCACCAGCGTCTGCAGCACGGTATGCTCCTTATCATCCTCAAATACGCCGGACAAAGTGCTGATTGCCGGGTTTTCGCAATGGAAGCCGACGAACAGCACCTCGGAGCGGGGCTGGTGATTCTCATCATGTTTGAAATTGGGCGGAATCAGGGCAAAGGAATGCGGCCGGAAATGATAGCTGCGCTGCCCGATGCTGCAGGTGCCGAGCCCGTGAATGTAATAGACCAGCTCGAAGCATTCATGCTGATGCCGCGGGATATGGGTATCCGCTTCATGCTCTGCATTTACAATATATAGGACTCGATCCATGTTGATCCTCCAACTCTTTTTCATTTAGCCGAATCGTGTAAAAAAATGACCGAAAGTATATAAAAGTTTGTCTTCTTATTTGCTATGATCGTATCAATTAAACGAAAGATCCGCAACCTGACTGGCCATCTTGTTCGGGAATTGACCGTTTAATGGACGTAAAACCACCTTTTTTATCACTGAATGTAAGCTATTCATTAATTTTCAGTTTTTTTATGAATTTGCATAAAGTCTTCTGCCGCATAACAACAGAACAAAACGTGTAATTGAGGAAGTCAGCCGTTTTACAAGCTACATCAATATCAAACAGGGGTGTGAACAGACAAAATGAAAAAGAATGTTCTTGCATTATTGCTGCTTATGGTAATGGTACTCGTCACTGCTTGCGGAAACAACACAGCTAACAACGGAAATGCGGCGGATGCCGGAAACAATGCGGCAGAGGGCACAAACGCCGGTTCCGGCGACAAGCTGAAGGTTGTCCTGCTGATCCCGGGAACGCTTGGAGATAAATCCTTCTTCGACGCAGCCAACAATGGCCTGCAGAAAGTGCAGACAGAGCTCGGCGCGGAGACCAAAGTAATCGAGATGGGAACCGACAAGACCAAATGGGAGCCTACTTTTAACGATATCGCCGCTGAGGACTGGGATGTTGTCATTTCCGGCGGATCGGAAATTACGGAAATGTTCAATATGACGGCAGAAGCGAATCCGGATAAAAAGTTTATCAACTACGATACAGACATCGAAGAAGCACCTGCTAACATGTATAACATGTCCTATTCTACTAATGAAGTATCTTTCCTGGCCGGTGCTGTTGCGGCACTTGCTACACAGTCCGATATGCCGAATGCCAACCCTGAGAACGTAATCGGTTTTGTCGGCGGTATGGATATTCCGGGAATCAACGCGTTCCTGGTCGGCTACATTCAGGGTGCCCAGTATGTTGATCCCGATGTAAAAGTTGCCGTATCTTATGCAGGCGATTTTGTTAACCCGGCTAAGGGCAAGGAATTGTCGCTGATCCAGTACAACTCCGGTGTGGACGTAATCTTTAACGTAGCCGGCGGTACAGGCCTTGGTATCTTCGATGCTGCAAAAGAAAAAACAAAGTATGCCATCGGCGTCGATTCCGACCAGGCTATGCTGCTTAAGGATACAGACAGTGAGAAGGCAAACCTGATCATTACCTCTGCAATTAAAAAAATCGACAGCGCCATTCTGGGTGCCGTAACCAAGCTTCAGGACGGCACACTTGAAATGGGCAAACGTGATGTCCTCAGCTTCGTTGAAGACGGCGTAGGCATTGCCGAAAATGATATCTACACCAGCGTATTCCCTGCAGATCTGCAGGCTAAGGTTGAAGAAGTGAAGCAAAAGCTGATCAACAAGGAAATCACCGTAGACAACGCAATGGGTATGGAAACTTCAGAGGTTGAAGCGATCCGTAATGCCGTTAAACCTTAAATCCATTAATTAAACACTAACCGGTTCGCCGTATCTCCTGCAGTTGGGATTCCTTCAGCCAAGAAGAATTCCAGCTGCCTATTTTTGCAGAAAACTAGTCTAGTTGAAAGGCGTTGATAACCCGTGGAACACGCGCTGCTGGAAATGCGGGGAATAACCAAGGTATATCCGAATGGTGTCGTTGCCAACCAGGATGTCCACTTTAGCCTGCGCGAAGGAGAAATTCATGCCATAGCGGGCGAGAACGGGGCAGGTAAGTCGACCCTGATGAAGATCATGTTCGGGATGGAGGAGCCGAGTGAAGGCGACATCAGCATCCGCGGGGAAAAGGTAAAGCTGCAGTCCCCGCAGGATGCAATCGACCGGGGTATCGGCATGGTCCATCAGCATTTCATGCTGGTGCCCTCCTTTACGGTAGCTGAGAATATGGTGCTCGGCATGGAGCCGCGTAAAGGGGTGGGCTTCAATTACAATGAAGCAGTCCGCCTGACAGAAGAAACGGCGCGTAAGTATAATCTCACTGTAAATCCCAAGGCAAAGGTCGAGGATCTTACCGTCGGGATGAAGCAGAAGGTGGAAATTCTGAAGGCACTGGTACGCGGGGCCAAAATCCTTATCCTGGATGAGCCGACCGCCGTACTGACTCCGCAGGAGACAGAGGAGCTGTTCGTGGAGCTCCAGCATTTGAAGGAGCAGGGGCACACGATAGTATTCATCTCCCACAAGCTGAAGGAAGTCAAAGCCATCTGTGACCGGATTACCATTATGCGCGGCGGTAAAAGCGAAGGCGTCTTCCAGACGCGGGATGTCAGCGAGCAGGAGATTTCACGGCTGATGGTCGGCCGGGACGTCGTGCTGAAATACGATAAAGATAGTGTTCCTTTCGGCAAGCCGGTATTGTCCGTAAGCAATCTGACGGTGCATGACAGCCAGGGCAAGGCATTGCTTGAGCGGGTCAGCTTTGCGGTACGGGAAGGCCAGATCGTCGGGATCGCCGGGGTAGAAGGCAACGGCCAGAATCAACTGGTCGAGGCACTTACCGGCGGGCTGCATGCTGTATCAAGCAGCGGGTCAGTAAAGGTTAACGAAACCGATATTCTGGCATCCGATATTCTCCGCATCCGCAGCCTGGGCGTTTCCTATATTCCGGAGGACCGGATGCGCCAGGGCGCTGCCGGAGATGCCAGCATCTCCGATAATCTGATCTCCACCCGTTACCGCACCAAAGAAATGAATAAGGGGCCGCTGCTGAACGGCAAGCGGATCGCCGCACTTGCTGCATCGCTGGTAGAGGAGTTTAAAGTACGGTGCTCAGGCCCGCAGCAGCCGATCGGGATGCTCTCCGGAGGCAACATGCAGAAGGTGGTTGTGGCCCGGGAATGCTCAACCAGCCCGCAGCTGCTGATTGCCGAGCAGCCGACCCGGGGCGTAGATATCGGTGCAGCCCAGTTCATTCACCAGAAGCTGCTGGAGCTGCGTTCCGCCGGCAGCGGAATCGTACTCTTATCGGCAGATCTGAACGAAATTCTGGAGCTGAGCGACAGTCTCCTGGTCATGTATGAAGGGGAGATTGTAGCCTACTTTGAGAATCCGTCCCAGGTAAGTGAAGAAGAGCTCGGCTTATATATGCTGGGCATTAACAGGCAGGACAAGCAGCAGATCGGGAGGGCCGTAAACCATGTTTAAAGTCAAATATTTTGAGGTGATCCGGACCACGGCGGTCATACTGATTGCGCTGGCCATCGCCTTTATCATTATTTCGCTGGTCAGTGACCAGCCGCTCAAGACCATCGGTATTTTTCTGTGGGAGCCTATCTCCACCAAGGGTCACATCGGTAACGTGATCGAAATGGCGATTCCGCTGATGTTCACCGGTCTTGCCGTCTCTCTGCTGTTCCGGGCCAATATGTTCAACCTCGGTGCAGAAGGTATCTTCTATTTCTCAGGCGTAGTAGCCTCTGTACTGGCGATTCATCTGAGCCTGAACAGCTGGTTTCATCCGATCGTAGCGATTGCGGCAGGTTCAATTGTCGGAGCGCTCCTGTCAGCGATCCCCGGTATTCTCAAGGCCAAGTGGAACGCGAACGAACTGGTAACCTCCCTGATGTTCAACAACATTTTGTTCGGGATCGGACTTTATCTGCTTAACTATCATCTGCGCGATGCGAAGGCTTTTGCCAATGTATCCTACAAGTTTCAAGAAACAGCCCAGCTGAGCAAAATCTTCACCGGCACACGTATTCATACCGGACTGATTATCGTACTGGTAATGATCGTTCTGGCCCACCTGTTCCTGTACCGGACCAAATGGGGCTATGAGCTGCGGATGACCGGTGTGAACCGTGATTTTGCCCGCTACTCGGGTATGAAGACTGCAAAAGTAATCATTCTGGTCCATCTGATCGCCGGCTTTATCGCCGGAATGGGCGGGTCAGTCGAAGTATTGGGAATGTACAACCGGTTCCAGTGGGCTTCCCTGCCGGGGTACGGCCTCGACGGTGCGCTTGTAGCGATGCTGGCCAAAAATAATCCGATATCCGTCATCGGCTCAGCCCTGTTCCTGGCTTATATCCGAATCGGCGCTGATATGATGGCCCGTCTGTCAGATGTGCCTTCCGAGATGATCTCGATCATCCAGGCGGTTATTATCCTGTTGATTTCTGCTGAGCAATTCCTGAAATTCTGGAAAAACCGGATGCTGCTGAAGGAGGCGAAAGCAAACGCATGAACAGTCTGCTGGATGTTATTTTTACGACGGACTTTGCCTTTTCGCTGCTGCGTGTAACCACGCCGATTCTGTTCGCCGCGCTGGGGGCGCTGATCTCCAACCGGGCCGGCATTATTAACATCGGGATGGAAGGGATCATGCTGGTGTCGGCCCTGGCCGGCGTCATTGTCAGCGCTTATACCCAGAGTGCCTGGGTTGGACTGCTTGGCGCAGTATTATCGGGAACGCTGATCGCCGGAATACTGGCCTTTTTTACCCTGAAATTCAAGACCCATATTATTCTTGGCGGGGTAGCGATCAACATGTTCGCCTCAGGCGGTACCGTATTTATCCTGTATCTGCTGAGCGGGGACAAGGGCTCCTCAACATCGCTTGCGAGCAAGGTGCTGCCAAGTGTCCAGATTCCGCTGATACAAGATATTCCCGTGCTTGGACCGATTCTGTCGGGTCACCACATCCTGACTTACGTCTCCATTCTGGCCGTGCTGGTTGTGTATTATCTGCTGAACCGGACACCGCTTGGACTGCGTATCCGTTCAGTCGGCGAGAATCCGCATGCGGCCCAGTCGGTCGGGGTTAGTGTGATCAAAATCCAATATACCGCACTGCTGCTCAGCGGATTTTTTGCCAGCCTGGGCGGGGCTTACATGTCGATGGGCTATCTGTCGCTGTTCACACGCGATATGATCGCCGGCCGGGGCTGGATCGCGATTGCCGCAGAATCCATGGGCCGCAGCACCACGATCGGAACGGCGCTGACTTCACTGCTGTTCGGAGCAGCGGATGCACTGTCCAACGCACTTCAGGTGCTGAAAATTCCGGCTGAGCTGATTGCTACGCTGCCTTATGTGGCAACTGTAATCGGCCTGCTGATCTACGCCATATCAGAAACCCGTAAGAAGAACAAGAAGGTCAAAGGTCCTGTAGTGAAGTAGCAGGGAGCTGCTTCAGGTAAGGATCGGCTGCAGATAAGGAAATGAGGGGGAGAACAACGATGCCAAGACCCATAATTATTGACTGTGATCCGGGGCATGATGATGCGATTGCGATTCTGCTGGCGCTGGCCCATCCGGAGGAGCTGGAAATCCGGGGAATTACAACGGTAGGCGGGAACCAGATTCTTGATAAAATAACCGATAACGCCTTGAAGGTGCTGAGTTTCGTCGATGCTGATATTCCTGTTGCCAAAGGGGCAAAGGGGCCGCTGTTCGGCAAGCTTGTAACGGGAGAGGAAGCACACGGGGAATCCGGAATGGACGGTCCGGTGCTGCCGGCCAGCAAGTTCAAACCGGTGGATCAAGGTGCGGTTGAGTTCATGCTTGAGATCATCCGTGCTTCGGAGGAGCCGATCACACTGGTGCCGATGGCACCGTTAACCAATATTGCGCTGTTAATTACCGCATACCCTGAAGTAAAGGACAAGATTAAGGAAATCTCGCTGATGGGCGGAGGCCTGGCTTACGGGAATGTGACCAGCACCGCTGAGTTCAATATCTTTGTAGACCCGGAAGCCGCACGGATTGTCTATGAATCGGGTATCCCGATTGTAATGAGCGGTCTGGATGTGACGGATAAGGCGGCGATTTTTGAGGAGGAGATCCTTGAACTGAAGCAGAAGGGCCCGGTGTCCGTTATGGTCGGGGAACTGCTGGATTTCTACTCGATCTATGGCAAAAAAATGGGCTATGTCGGCAATGCGCTGCATGATCCATGCGCCGTTGCCTGGCTGGTGCATCCGGAGCTGTTCCAGTCCGAGCATCTATATGTGACAGTCGAAACCGAGGGCAAGCTGACCCGCGGGATGACCGTTGCCGACCGCAGAAAGAAGCCGGACCGCCAGCCGAATGTGCAGGTGCTGACCGGCGTCGCCCGTGAAGCATTTATGAAGCTGCTGTTCGATTCACTGGAACGGCTGGACCGGAAGCTGATCGCGGCAGCCGGGGTAAATAGCTGATGGCTGGCTGGGAGAATCTGCAGGAGACGGTAAAATTCGAACTGCAGCAGCGGAATGAGGAAGGCTGCCAGACGGACGGAATCGCTGAGAAGCTGGCTGCTGCTGGAAAAGATGATAGCAAGCTAACGGAGGTCTACCGCGAGCTTATGGAGCTTCAAGTGGCCGAGGATTTCCCGTATCAGGAGCCATCGTCGCTTGAGGAAATCCGCGCCTTGCGGCCGGAGGGGCCGCGCAGGCTGGACCCTTCATGGACACCGGAGCAATGGCGGGACAAGTTCCACGGGGCCTGGCTGGGCAGAAGCGTCGGGTGTGCGCTCGGCAAGCCGCTGGAGCACTGGGATTATCTGTACGGCAAGGACGGCCGTCCGGGCTGGAGGAATATCGAGCTCTGGTTCCAGGGCGCGGATGCCTGGCCGATCAAGGGCTATACGCCGGATAACTCCAGAGCGGAAGCGGAGTATGGCCTCGGCCTTAGCGCCTGGTCCTTCACCAGTACCCGGGAGAAGATCAGCTACATGGAGAGTGACGACGATCTCCGTTATACCGTCCTCGGGCTGCTGCTGCTGGAGCAGAAGGGACTGGACTGGGATGCCTGGGATATCGGCAAGCTGTGGCACGGGAATTTGACCTATGCCCAGGTTTGCACGGCAGAGACGCAGACTTACATGAATTTCGCTGCTGAAACCTCCCACATGCACAAAGAGAAGCCAACAGATTGGGCACAGCGGCTGGAGCGGGTACGGATGCATCTTAATCCGTACCGCGAATGGATCGGTGCGGCGATCCGGGCAGACGGGCTGGCTTACGGTGCAGCCGGCCATCCGGAGCTGGCTGCTGAGCTGGGCTGGCGCGATGCGTCCTTCTCCCATGTGAAGAACGGAATCTACGGTGAGATGTTCAACGCGGCCATGATTTCGGCCGCCTTCGCCGAGAAGGACAACGAGCGGATTCTGGAGATTGGGCTCAGCGAGGTTCCGGCAAAGAGCCGGCTTGCCGAGGCGGTGCTCCAGGGTATCGACATTGCCCAATCGGCCAAGAGTGAACGGGAGCTGGTCAGCCGTATCTGGGATAAGTTCAGCCATTATGATCCGGTGCATACAGTCAATAATGCTGCGCTTGTTGCCGCTTCCCTGGTCTATGGGGGCAATGATTTCGAGAAGGCGGTAGTCACATCTGTATATGGCGGAATGGACACAGATTGCAACGGTGCTACGGTAGGCTCAATCATGGGCGCGCAGCTGGGGGCAAGCCAGCTGCCGGCAAACTGGACGGTCCCTCTGAACGATACGCTGTACGCGGATCTGCCCGGCTTCCATCCGATTGCCATTTCGGACTGTGCCGAGCGGAGCTATCAGGTGTTTCTGAAGCTGCGTGCGGAGCATGGACAGGCCTAAGCAGCTATTATCCTTTGTATAAAATGATAACAACGCTCTTTGACAGGAGGGGACGCTACAGCGTTCCGTTTGCCAAAGAGCGTTTTTTAATGCGGAAATATGTCACAGAAATAGTGAACTATGTTAGCATAATCTATAGTTATTTAGCCGGATGCGGCTAATAAATACTCGCTTTAGCAAAGCGGAAGGAGTACGGATTATGCTGAAGGCTATAATTGTTGACGATGAGCCCTGGGTGCTGGAAGGGCTGCGGACAATGGTGGACTGGGCGAAGTACGGATTCGAGCTGTGCGGTGAAGCCATGAATGGCCCGGATGCGCTGCGAATGATCGAGCTGCATCAGCCTGATCTTGTACTGACCGATATTAATATGCCGGTCATTAACGGGCTGGAGCTGATTTCCAGAGTGAATGGAACGATGGCAAGACCGCCCCGGTTTATTATTTTGAGCGGATATGATGATTTCCAGTACGCCAGAATTGCCCTGCGCGAGCGGGTGGAGCAATATTTGCTGAAGCCGGTTGATGAAGAGGAGCTGGAGCTTCTCCTGAGTCAGATCAGCCTTCTGATTCAAGCTGAAATCGCTTCCATTCAGGAGCGTCAAAAAAAGCAGTCGATCATTATTGGCGGTATGCTAAGCCGCCTGATTCTGGGGGAGAACGAGGAAGACTTCCGCTTGATGGCCTCTAACGTGATGAAGCTCAGCGGAGATACGGAATTGCTGGGCCTTCTGATTGATCCGCCTGCAGCGGCAGCGCATCTGCACCCGATGCAGTCTTTCTTCACTCCTGAGCCGGCGTACAGCAGCTTCCAGGACCGTGCTGAGCGGACCGGTCTGCTGCTGCAGTCGGCAAGCCTCTCGCGGGACAGTCTGAGGGCCGGTGCCCAGCGCCTTCAGCAGGAGCTGACGGCGCTTGCACAGCAGCCGGTAACGATAATGGTCAGTGACCGGATGACAGGCATTGAATCTGTTAAGGACATTTACCTGCAGCTGCTGGAAATGTGGAAGCTCCGATTTGGCAAAGAGCAGGGTGGTGTGTTCTTTCATAGTGATTTCAGGAAATGCAATACAGCGGCTAGCCGGGAGCAGACGGCTTTTTCTGAGCTGCCGGGGAAGGTGCTGGCCGGTGACCCGGATGGGATTGAATCCTGTGTAAAGGATATCTTCATCTCCTATGCCCAGCAGTTGTCTGCCGTGGAAGCCGTTCAGGCCGGTATCGCCCATCTGGAAATGACTCTGTGCCGGCTTGTTGCAGAGCATAACGGAGAGCCGGGCACCATGATGAACGGTCATCAGGCCAAATACGGGCGGCTCGAAGATCTCGGCGACTATTCCCGGTTAAGCCATTATGTAAGCGGTCTCTGTACAACGGCGGCTGTTTATCTGGCACAGCTGCAGGAGGCAAATGAGGGGAACACCATCTATAACGTCATCCGGTATGTGGATCAGGAATTCCGCAGCAAGCTGCAGCTACAGGAGCTGGCCCGGCAGTTTCATATGAATCCGGCCTACCTCGGACAGCTGTTCCGCAAGGAGACCGGACGAAGCTTCAGCGAATATTTGAACGTTAAGCGAATTGAAGCGGCCAAGGCACTGCTCAAGCGGACAGAGCTGAAAATCTCCGATGTGGCGGCCCAGGTCGGCTTCAGCAACACGGATTATTTTATCGACAAATTCAAAGGAATCGCGGGCGTTCTGCCCTCTGTATACAAGAACTCTGACCACCACAAGCAGCTATAGGAAAGCCGGGTGCACTATTCCATGCTCAAGAAAAGATTCCGCTTCACTAATATCGTCAATGACATTCCGTTGAACTCCAAGTTCTTCCTGATCTATATTATCGGAGTGCTTCTGCCTATCATGATTATTAATCTGGTGTTTCTGGGACGGATTACCGATCTGATCAAGTCAAGGGAGGAGCAGAACCTCCAGATTTCTCTCGAGCGGGCAAGAAAGGACATTCATGACTTTATTGAAGGCGGGGTTGCCGTCAGCTATACCCTGTCCACAGACAAAAATTTGTATGAAATGCTGGATAGGCCCTATAAGGATTCCATTGATTTTTACGGTGCCTACGATGAGGATCTGCGCGACCGTCTGAACAGCTACATGCCCGTAAACAACCAGATTGAGCGGATTACGGTATTTACCGCCAACCAGTCTATTGTATCCGGCGGCAATTATCAGGCTATTAACGCGAAAATCCGGACAAGCAGCTGGTACAGGCAAGCCGAGTCTTCCGGCAATCAGGTGGTTGTAGCCGCCTACCGGATAAGTGAGAACAGTAACTCTTCCACACCGATGCTGAGCATCATTGACTGGATGGATCACTACAGCTCATTCGGCACGTATGAGAAGCTGTCGCGGATTGACCTCGACCTCAGTGAGGTGTACGACATCATTGTCCGGGAGAAGGATTACCTCAGCCTCTACCTTGTCAATGAGCAGAATCAGATTGTAATGTCAGAGGCAAGCGGCTACCAGCATGTAACGGACGAGCCTTACCCGCTGTTCACGCAGCCGGAGGACTCGGACCAGGAGGTGCATATCCTGCCTATCGGTACGGCCAATTACCTCAAAGGCTGGCGGATTATCGGCATTACGCAGGGAGAGCGGATTGCCCAGGCCGTTCTGGATATCCGGCTGTATGCAGCGGTGCTGGCGACCACGATCACGCTGCTTACCTCGGCGTTCATCTATGTGATGCTGCGCTCCTACAATTACCGGGTGAAGCGGCTGGCCCGCCATATGCAGAAGGTGAGCAATGAGAAGTTCGAGCTCATCAGGATCGACGAGGGCCGTGATGAGATCGGCGGACTGATTCATAATTTCAACCGGATGACCTCGCGGATCAATTCGCTGATTAATGATGTGTATAAGCTGGAAATCCAGAGCAAGAACCTGGAAATGGAGCGGGTGAGGGCCGAGCTGAACTTTTTGCAGAGCCAGATGAATCCGCATTTCCTGTTCAATACGCTGAACGCCATTCTCGTGGTCTGCACCAAGAACAAATATGACGATGTGACGGATATTATTAAAAGCCTCTCGAAGCTGCTGCGCAGGCTGCTCCGGTCGAAGGAGGACCTGGTGTCGCTCCAGGAGGAAATGCAGTTTATCGAGATGTATCTGAAGATCGAGAAATTCAGGTTCCGTGACAAATTTGATTATCAGTTCGAAATAGAAGAGCAGGCGCTGGCTTACAAAATACCTAAGCTGAGCATGCAGCCGCTTGTCGAGAACTCCTGCAAGCACGGCCTGCAGACCATAGAGGGCCTTGGGGTGATCAGAATCAGGGCAGCTGCGCGGGAGGACCGCTTGCAGATAACTGTTTCAGACAACGGAAAAGGCATGGATGCTGCCAAGCTGAAGGAGTTGCTGCATAATATCCGCACCGAGGATTCCTCCGGGCTGAATATCGGGATGCGTAATGTATACCGCAGGCTGGAGCTGTATTATGCGGATCAGGTTACTTTTGAAATCATCAGCGCACCCGATGAAGGGACGTCCGTGTCGTTCGGTATCCCGCTGAAGCTGCTGGAGCGGATTCATCCGCCGGGAGGAGAGTGAAGGCTGTGACCATGTATAAAGTGCTGCTGATTGATGATGAGCCTAGCGCTCTGGAGGCAATGGAGCTGTGGATTGACTGGCAGGCGCTGGGTTATGAAATTGTCGGGACCTGTGCGAACGGCCAGGCGGGACTGCAGATGATCCGGGAGCTTGCGCCGGATCTCGTCATTACAGATGTGAACATGCCGCTGCTCAGCGGCCTGGAAATGGTTGCCGCCTGGCAGCAGGCAGGGGGCAGGGAGACCAAGTTCGCCATTCTCAGCGGCTACAGTGAGTTTGAATATGCGCAGACAGCGATCCGGTACGGTATTCATCACTATCTGCTGAAGCCGGTATTTCCGGAGGAGGCCGGGGAAGAGCTGCGTCAAATCCGCCTGGAGCTGGAGCAAGAGGCACACAGCCGCAAATGCCGTCAGCTTGCCGTGTCCGAGGAGGCTGCGGCGTTCATCAAAGGGCTGCTCCTCGGGCAGCCCTCTGTACAGGCTGCCCCGGAGCTGCTTGCCGGGCTGCCGGAAGACCCGGACAGCTGGAGTGTATGCCTGATCCTGACTGAGACACAGCGTTATGCCGAAGTCAGAGGCCAGGCTGCTGCGCTGCTCACGGGTATAAAGGGCGCGGTTCTGGCCGATATGGAAGCGGGCTGCTGTGCAGTAGTGCTTGGCAGTGCTTCGGCTGAGGAAGGCCGCCGGACACTTGTGCGGATATCGGATGCACTGCGGCAGGAGTGCCCGGATATTCCGTTATTCATGGCATCCGGTGACAATGCGGCTATGCTTAACAGTATAAATTACAGTTACCAGACTGCTAAAGAGACGCTGCAGCATTTCTTTTATAGAGCCCCTGCAGCAGGACTGCTGATGTATGAGGAGATACGTGATACTCCCTTCAGCAGCGATTACGGCTATATCCGGCTGGCTGACGAGCTGGCCGGCTTTGTAAATACACTGGATCTGACCGGTTTCCGGCAGGCAGCGCACAGCGCGGCCGGCAGCTTCCGTGCGCAGCAGGTGTCTCCCGGCACAGTGAAGAAATTCATCATTCATCTGATCTACCGGATTCGGGAGCTGGCTCCGCCGCCGGAGGACATGCGCCAGGAGAACTTAGGGGAGCACCATCTATCCGAGCTTACCAGCCGGCTGCTTACGCTGGAGAGGCTGATGGATTATCTGCTGGCTGCAGCGGAAGCGGGGATTGGACTGCTGCTGCAGGAGCGGGGCAGGCGCTCGCACGATGTTGTAAGAGATATCAACCTCTACATCCGGGAGCACTACCGTGAGAGCCTGACGATTCAGAGGCTGGCGGAAATCTTTTATCTGCATCCCGTCTATCTAGGCCAGCTCCTGATCAAAAAGAACGGGATGGGCTTCAATGAGCTTCTGCACAGCCTGCGGATTGAAGAGGCGGTGAAGCTGCTGGAGGAGCGCAGGCTCAAATTGTCGGAGATTGCCGAGAAGGTGGGCTATGCCAATTACGGGCAGTTCCTGAAGCAGTTTGAGAAGAAGATGCATCTGTCCCCGAACGAATACCGGCAGGCAAAGTCCTAAAGTTTTTGGGGTTATACCTTTAATTCGGTTGTATTTTGCGCCTGGGATCACCTCTATAATTCATAAATGTAAGTGCTTACAAGAAGCGTAACCAAAAATATGGAGGTGCTTTATGGGGGGCAAGTCAAAACGGACGTTCAAGGTTTCATTGATCACGCTGTTATCCCTGAGCTTTGCACTCGCCGGCTGCGGCGGCAATAACAACAGCAATACCAAGGATAATGCCAAGGCTGAAGAGACCGGTGCGGCCCAAACCGCAGGAGCTGCGGATACAGGCGACAAAATTGAACCGTTCAATATCAGTGTATTTCTGGGTCAAGCCGGCCAGCAGCCGACACCGGACAACAAAATTTACAAGAAAATCAAAGATGAAACGGGCGCCAGCTTCAATTTCGAATTCTTGGCAGGCGACATTAACCAGAAGCTGGGCGTTATGATTGCCGGCCAGGATTATCCCGATATGATGACAGGGAATACGAAGCTGACCGCGGCAGGTGCCTATATTCCGCTTGAAGACCTGATTGAACAGTATGCACCGAATTTGAAAGCGCATTATGCGGATTACTGGAACATGATGAAGGACCCTAATGACGGGCACATCTATATCCTGCCTAACTATGGAGTCTACAACGGTAAAGTAAACAGCTCCTGGTATTCAGGCCCGGCTTTCTGGATTCAGAAGGCAGTACTCAAGGAATTCGGCTATCCGCAGGTCAAGACACTGGATGAGTACTTTGACCTGATTGAGAAATACAAAGAGAAGTATCCGAAAATTGACGGCAGTCCGACCATCGGCTTCGAAATTCTGAATTATGACTGGAAAAACTGGGGGCTGTTCAATGCGCCGCAGCACTTGATCGGACATCCAAATGACGGCGGGGTCGTGGTCAAAGACGGTGTAGCCGAGATTTTTGCAGACAAGGATTATGCCAAACAGTACTACCAGAAGCTTAATGAAATCAATCAAAAGGGTCTGATCGATAAAGAGACCTTTGTGCAGAACTACGACCAGTATATGGCGAAGCTGTCCAGCGGAACCGTTCTGGGTATGTTCGACCAGCACTGGAACTTCAATGCGGCCGAGGATTCCCTGACCACCCAGGGCAAAATCGAACGTACCTATGTGGGGCTTCCGCTCGTATACGATAAGGCTACCAAAGACTATTACCGTGACCTTGCCGTTCTAAATCTTAATAACGGCTTCGGTATCAGTATCAACGCCAAAGATCCGGTGAAAATCATCAAGCTGCTCGACACCCTGATTCAGGAAGACTGGCAGAAGACCTTCTCCTGGGGTATTGAGGGCGAGGATTATATCGTAGAGAACGGCAGATTCATGAGAACACAGGAACAGCGCGACAATGCGGCCGATGCTACCTGGCAGCTGGCCAATAAAGCCAAGGCACTCTTTGACTTCCTGCCTAAGACGGAGGGAAGCTTCAGCGACGGCAACTCTACCGACGCGGCAGCACAGCCGGAAGAGTATAAAGCAGGGCTGAAGCCTTTTGATAAAGAAGTTCTTGATGCTTACGGCTTCGATACTTATGTGGACTTCTTCAGTGAGCCGCCTGCCAATCCGGTCTACTACCCGGCCTGGTCCATTGATCTGATTGAGGGCTCCGATGCCAAGATAGCCAACACCAAATTAACTGAACTGCAGACCAAATTCCTGCCTAAAGCGATCCTTGCGAGTCCGGAAGAATTCGATTCTGTGTGGACCGATTATGTCGGAGAAATCAAGAAAGCCAATGTGAAGGCTTACGAAGACAAAATCAATGAGCAGATTAAATGGAGAATTGACAACTGGAGCAAGTAAATGAAGGCGCAGTGAACTAGCAGGCGGAGGGCCGTTCCGGCCTTCCGCCTGCTCCAATAAACGATGGAGCGGGGAGACAATTACTATGGCTGAGACCTTAGAAACAGAAATAGCCGTCCGGCATTCCAACCGCCGTAAAAAGAAGAAGCGGCCGGTTACCTGGTCGCTGATCAAAAGCCAGAATCAGCTGATCTGGATGTCAGTGCCTTTAATGCTCTACATTATTCTTTTTGCCTATGTGCCCGTCTGGGGCTGGACCATGGCCTTTCAGAATTACCGGCCTGCCAAGTCTTTCAGTGAACAGGAATGGGTAGGCTTCAAGCAGTTCAAATTTCTGTTTACCGACGACAATTTCCTGCGTGTCCTGCGCAATACCTTATCCATGGGGATCATTAACCTGGTGCTCGGATTTGTAACGGCGATTGTGCTGGCGCTGCTGCTGAATGAAATCAAAAATGTGCTGTGGAAAAGAACAGTACAGACCATCTCTTATCTGCCGCATTTCCTGTCCTGGATTATCGTTACCGGCATTGTGGCGACCTCGCTGTCGATCAATGACGGGATTGTCAATATTGTACTGATGAAGCTGCACCTGATTAAGGAGCCGATTCTGTGGCTCAGTGAGGGGAAGTACTTCTGGGGCATTGTCGGCGCCTCCCACGTGTGGAAGGAAGTCGGCTGGAATACAATTATTTATCTGGCGGCGATTGCATCAATCGATCCTGCGCTGTATGAGGCTGCGGAGATCGACGGGGCAAGCCGTTACAGAAAAATGCAGTTTGTCACGCTGCCCGGAATCAAGGCAACCATCGTCATCCTGATGATTATGTCGATCGGCCATGTGCTGGAGGCAGGCTTTGAAGTTCAGTATCTGCTCGGCAACGGGCTGGTTGTGGACTGGGCAGAAACGATTGATATTTTTGTACTGAAATACGGTCTCGCACAGGGCAACTATTCCCTCGCAACCGCGGGCGGTATTTTCAAAACGGTTGTCAGCGTAACACTGCTGCTTATGGCGAACGGCATTTCCAAGCGGCTTGGGGAAGAGAGGTTGTTATAAATGATGGATAACCGGCAGATTAGCCCTGGGCAGAAAACAGGCATGACGGTGAGAAGAAGCATCGGTAAAGGTAAGCTGGAGCCTGTGCTGTTCACCACCTTTAATACGGTGTTTATGATTTGCCTTGTTGTTGTCACCCTATATCCGTTCCTGAATACAATTGCCGTTTCGTTTAACGCGGGGAATGACACGATCCGCGGCGGCATTTACTTATGGCCGAGGGCCTGGACTTTCCAGAATTACAAGGCGATCTTTGCCTCCGGCACGATTTATGATGCTTTTCTGATTTCAGTAGCGCGGACGGTGCTGTCGACAGTGCTGAATATCTTTCTGACGACGATGCTGGCCTACACGCTCAGCCGGCGGGAATATGTCTTCCGCCAGCCGATTACGGTGGTTTTCGTGCTGACGATGTATTTCAGCGCCGGTCTGATTCCGAGCTACTTTCTGATCAAGGATCTGAACCTGATTAACAGCTTCTGGGTTTATATTTTCCCGTCGATGATCAGCGCCTTTAATATGATTGTTATCCGGACTTATATCGGTACCATTCCTGAAAGCCTGATGGAGTCGGCGAGAATTGACGGAGCCGGAGACTTCAAAATCTTCATGCGGGTGGTCTTCCCGCTGTGTAAACCGGTGCTTGCAACGATAGCGCTGTTTGTGGCGGTGGGTGCCTGGAACTCCTGGTTCGATGCCTTTATCTACACCTCCTCCCGGCAGCACCTGAGTACACTGCAGTACGAGCTGATGAAGCTCTTGTCCTCAACGATGAACTCCAACAGCAACCCGAACGTTGCGGCCGGGGTAGGGATGGACCAGGATTCCGCGCGGGCGCTGGTGACACCGCTGTCGATCCGGGCCGCGATTACAGTAGTCGCCTCAGTTCCGATTTTGCTCGTGTATCCGTTCATGCAGAAGTATTTTGTGGTCGGGCTGAATGTGGGTAGTGTTAAGGAGTAGGAGCTGAAATTACAGGTACCTTTAACGAATTAAAGAAAGGTTGTCTGCATTTATATGAAGCGATCATTCATACAGTACATGAACCCGGTTCTGCCGGGTTTTTATCCTGATCCGAGCATTACCCGGGCGGGAGAGGACTATTATCTGGTCTGCAGCACCTTTGAATATTTCCCCGGTGTTCCGCTGTTTCACAGCCGGGACCTGATTCATTGGGAGCAAATCGGCCATGTGCTGGACCGGATCAGCCAGCTCGACATCCGCAATTGCGGCAGCTCTGACGGAATTTATGCGCCAACGATCCGTTATCATGACGGAGTGTTTTATATGATTACAACGGATGTGCGGGGAAGGGGTAATTTCTACGTGACTGCCGCTGATCCGGCAGGGCCTTGGTCTGATCCGATTACTGTTCCCCACGGCGGTATCGATCCGTCACTGATGTTCGATGAGGACGGCAAGGTCTATGTGACCGCCCAGCAGGGGGCAGGCTATGATTCTCATATCATCCAGTATGAAATTGATATTGCTACCGGAGCAGCACTGACTGAACCGGTGGTGATCTGGACCGGGGACGGCGGGCCGTGGCTGGAGGGGCCGCATCTGTACAAGATTAACGGGATGTACTATATCATGGCGGCCTCCGGCGGCACGGCCAAGGAGCACCGCGAGATTATCGGGCGCAGCAGCTCGCCGTATGGTCCGTTCGAGGAGCTGGCTGAGCCGATTCTGACCCATAGGGGCATAGAGCATCCAATCCAGTATCTGGGCCATGCCGATCTGATCGAAGGTCCGGACGGCGGATGGTGGGCGGTCTTTCTTGGTGTACGTCTTGGCGAAGAGGGCTACGGGGTGCTTGGCCGGGAGACGTATCTTGCTCCGGTGAACTGGAGCGAAGACGGCTGGCCGATGATTGATAACAATGAGGGTACGGTTGGGCTGGAGATGATTGTTGCGCGGTCTTGCGGCAGTTCTGGTGAAGCCGACAGGGCTGTTGATTGTAATAGTGAGCCGCGTGAATTGGAAGCTGCCGGTGAGCTGAATGAGAAGGAGGAAATTACGGCTGCTGAACGTTTTGAAGGTGGCGTTAAGGAGTACGCACAGGAATACGGCCGTTATAACGGACGGCACGAATTTACCGGCAGTGTGCTGCCGTCTGACCTGGTCTTTCTGCGCAATCCTGCTGAGCAAAGCTGGTCGCTGGAGAAGCGTCCCGGCTGGCTGGCGCTGAAGGGCCAGCCGGCTGGACTCAGCGATATTGGCCAGACGGCATTCGCCTGCCGCAGGCAGCAGCAGTTTACCGCTGAATGGAGCACACTGCTTGAGCTGGACGCTCAGGCAGACGGCGCGGAGGCGGGGCTATGTGTCCGGATGAATGAGCGGGCACATTATGAGGTTGGAATGGTCCATCGGGAAGGACAGTCTCTCGTGTTCGCGCGATTAACGGTGAAGGGCAAGGTTGAACTGACAGCAGAAATCCCGGTAACCGGAAACAGGGTGTTCCTGAAAATCGCCGCTGATTATTACGAATACCATCTGCTTTATTCTATGGACGGTGAGGAGTGGACCCGTCTGGCAGCAGGATCAGCGTATGAGCTGTCGCCGCAGGCTGCGGAGGGAAATGCTTTTACCGGAATGGTAGTTGGCATGTACGCTACGGGCAACGGCCGGGAAATGCCGGGTTTTGCTTATTTTAATTGGTTTGAATGGCGGGCTTGAGTTGGAGCATCTATTGAATCTGCAGAGGGAAGACCGCTGGAGGTTTACTATTTACGCAGGGTGAGGGCTGAAATTTTATTTTTTGGGAGGCTGCCAGGGATGGGAAATAACAGCTTTAACGGGCCGTCTTTAAAGGGCATGTTTACTGATGATTTTAAGATCGGCGCAGCGGTAAATCCGCTGACGATCCGCTCGCAGGAGCAGCTGCTCGCCTATCATTTCAATAGTATCACCGCCGAGAATGAGATGAAATTTGAGAGTGTGCACCCGCAGGAGGAGGTGTACACCTTTGATCAGGCGGACGAGCTGGCGGCTTTTGCCCGGGGGCACGGGCTGGCGATGCGGGGTCATACACTGGTGTGGCATAACCAGACAAGTGACTGGTTATTTACGGATGGAGCTGGCGAGGCAGTGAGCAAGGAGCTTCTGCTGTCACGCCTGAAGTCGCATATTGATACAGTTGTCGGACGTTACCGGGGGCAGATTTATGCCTGGGATGTGGTTAATGAGGTCATTGCCGATGAAGGCCCTGAGCTGCTGCGGCCATCCAAGTGGCTGGAGATTGCCGGCCCCGAGTTTATTGCCAAGGCGTTTGAATATACCCATGAGGCTGATCCGCAGGCGCTGCTGTTCTATAACGACTACAATGAGTCGCACCCGCAGAAGCGCGACAAAATATATGCGCTGCTGAAGTCGCTGCTGGAGCAGGGAGTCCCTGTTCACGGTGCCGGCCTGCAGGCACACTGGAATCTGTACGATCCGGCACTGGATGACATCCGGGCAGCGATCGAGAAGTACGCTTCGCTCGGACTGCAGCTGCAGCTTACCGAGCTGGACATGTCCTTGTTCCGCTTCGACGATAAGCGGACGGACCTGACAAGCCCGCCGCCGGAGCTGCTGGAGCTCCAGGCGGAGCGGTATGAGGCGGTATTCCGGCTGCTGCGGGAATACCGGCAGGTCATCTCGTCCGTCACCTTCTGGGGGGCAGCGGACGATTACACCTGGCTGGACAACTTCCCTGTCCGCGGACGGAAAAACTGGCCGTTCCTGTTCGACGAACAGCACAGGCCAAAGCCCGCATTCGAGCGGCTTGCTGCGCGCAGCCGCTGAGCCGCTGAGTCACAATTAGCCAAGTAAGCGGAGTCATCCGGCGTTGTGCTATTACTCTGAATGAGGCGTGATCGGATTTGTTAAAGTAACTGTATGGGTTTTCAACGTCTTATCATTAATCCGAATGAAGCACATTATTTAGTTAGAGAAGCTATACAAGCTAAGCAGCGGTCTCCGGTTTATGGGACCGCTGCTTTGTTTATGCAGTTAAGTAACTTTGCCATAAGCCTAAAGCTGGCTGGGAGCGGTCGTTAAAGGGAAAAATCCCATTAATACACCCCAGAATCCCGCCTCAAGCCCGCCATCAAAGGAAAACCCCCTTTAATTTGCCGGCCCCCGGCTATAAAGCAGCCACCACCAATAAAGCTGACCGCGCACCGAGGTTTGACCTACTTCAAAGCAGCAGGATAATTTTAACTCCAGCCGCACATCCTTAGAAGAAGGTATTCCTCCAGTAGGTCTGATATATCATTTTCAAAATAAATGATGACACAGTGAAGGTTATGCCTTATTATTTAAAGAGATTTTTAATAAAACAGTTTTAAAATAGTTGTAGTACACTTTACGGGGGAACAAGCTTTATTATCAGTAAGTCCGGAGAGGGGCGGAATACGATTTTAGCGCTGAGCGGAGTAAGTAAAAGCTTCGAACTGAAGGAAGGCAGTCACTATGCGGTCCGGGACGTATCGCTTTCGGTGAAACCGGCTTCAGTCCACGGGATTATCGGGGCCAGCGGAGCCGGCAAGTCGACGCTGCTGCGCCTGATGAATCTGCTGGAGCGTCCCGACAAAGGCGTTGTGACGGCAGGCGGCAAGGAGCTGACAGCATTAACAGAGAAAGAGCTGCGCCGGGAGCGGCAGAAGATCGGCATGATCTTTCAGCACTTCAATCTTGTCGCCAATGCTACTGTCAGCCGCAATGTGGCGATTCCGCTGGAGCTGGCCCGCGTGCCCAAGGGCGAGCGGCAGAAGCGGGTGGCCGAGGTGCTCGATTTTGTCGGCCTGTCCGATAAAGCGGAGCAGTATCCCGCCCGGCTCAGCGGCGGACAACGGCAGCGGGTAGCGATTGCCCGCGCCCTGGCGAACAGCCCGCAGCTGCTGCTGTGCGACGAGCCGACCTCTGCGCTGGATCCGGTCACCACGGCGGATATCCTCAGCGTGCTGAAGCATATTAACTCCGCGCTCGGCGTAACGATCGTTATCGTAACCCATGAGCTGGATGTGGTGCGCAGTATCTGCACTGAGGTCTCCGTCATGGAGGGCGGGAGGATCGTGGATTCCTTTTCCCGGGAAGAGAACGGGTTCCTTCCGCCTTCGGGGCATACCGGCTCCTACCGCGAGCAGATTACCGGCAAGGCAGGTGGGCGATAATGTGGGAAAGCATGCTGAAATACCAGGATTTGATGTGGGAGTCCATCGGTGAAACCTTTGTCATGGTCGGAATTTCGATTTTGGCGGCTTTGCTGGTCGGGCTTCCGCTGGGGACGCTGCTGTATTTTTGCCGCAAGGGACAGCTTTATGAGAACCGCAGCCTGTCGCTGGTGCTGAACAGCATCGTCAATGTGGTCCGCTCCTTCCCGTTCCTGCTGCTGGTGGTGGCGCTGATTCCGGTAACCCGCTTTCTGGTTGGAACCGCTATCGGAACAGTCGCATCGACGGTGCCTCTATCCGTGGTCGCCGTTGCCTACTATGCGCGTCTGGTGGAGCAGTCCCTGCTGGAGGTTCCCAGGGGTACAATTGAGGCGGCCCTGTCGATGGGGGCATCAAAGCTGGAACTGATTTTCAAGTTTCTGTATGTGGAAGCGCGCTCGGGCCTGGTGCTCGGACTCACGGCCTCAACGATCAGCTTTATCTCTTTTTCAACGGTGATGGGTGTGGTTGGCGGCGGGGGTGTGGGCGATTTTGCCATCCGTTACGGGTACCAGCGGTTTGAGACAGAAGTGATGGTATACGCCATCGTCGTTATGATTGTGCTCGTGCAGCTGATCCAGTTCACCGGAAGTACCGTGGCAAGACTGCTGGATAAGCGCTGATTTAAGGAAAGACTGAAGTCGGAATGTGCAGGCTGTACTATTTTGAAATCCAAATATAAACAATGGGGGTTATTGAAAAACAATGAAAAAGTCCATGATTGCGATGCTGATGCTGTTCGTCCTGATTGCTGCAGGCTGTGGTAACAACACTAACAATGCTCAAAATACTACTGAAGCTACAGAGGCACCGGCGGCAACAGCTGCAAGTTCAGAACCCGTGAAAATCAAGGTAGCAACGCTGATTCCCCCGATGACCGATATTCTTGATATTGTAAAACCGCTGCTGCTTGAAGATGGGGTGGATATGGAGATCGTCGTATTGTCCGACAATGTACAGCCGAATGAGGCGCTGGCGAACAAGGAAGTGGACGCGAACTTTTTCCAGCATGTGCCTTACATGACGCAGTTCAATGACAGTAAGGGCTCGAACCTCGTTCCGGTACAGCCTGTGTATGATGCGATCTACGGCGGATATTCCAAAAAGTACAAATCCATCGAGGAGCTGCCGGAAGGCGCGAAGCTGGTAATGGCCAATGACCCGTCGAATATCGGACGTTCGCTGCAGATGTTTGCCGATGCCGGTCTGATCAAGCTTAAGGATGGAGTAGGCATCACAGCAACCCAGGCGGATATTACGGAAAATCCGAAGAACTTCAAGTTCGAGGAAGTCGATCTGCTGATGCTGGCCCGGATGCTGGATGACGGCGATCTGGTGGCAATGACCCCGGCTTATGCCAGTCCGCTTGGCCTGACTCCGAAGAAGGATGCGCTGATTACCGAACGTGAGGATTCCGAGTTCACCATTACGCTTGTAGCCCGCGAAGATAACCAGGGTTCCGATGCCATCCAGAAGCTTGCAAAACGCATCAGCGGCCCTGAGGTGAAGAAGTTCCTGGAGGATAATTATGCAGACATCGCTCTGCCGGCTTTTAAATAACATGTAATGAAAGAGGCTATCCCTGTGAACCATCACCGGGGGCCTTTTTTTATGTGATACTATGCAAATGGGAGATTCCTCCGATAATAAACGGGCTAACGCGCTTGGCCAGCTCGGCAGGCGCTTCTGTCCGGCCATCCTGATTCCAGCGGTAGGTGACCCCATAGATGGACCAGCTTAGCAGCGTTGCGGCGGAGCCTAATTCTTTGGATGAGACCGGTGTGCCCGCCGTTCTGCCAAGCAGCCGGAGAAGGAGCTGTTCCAGCTGGAGCTTAATATTTTCTTCAATCAGCAGTGCCACGGAATCATATTTCTTGACGCAATGCTGGCTTGATTCGTGGTAAGCGCACAGGGCCACAATAAGCTCCAGAAGGGTCTGCCCGGTCAGCGGGGCTTCTGCCTCCAGCTTCTGGACGACCAGGGTTGTAAAAGCACTGGACAGCATAGCTTCAAGCAGCGCGTATTTATCGGCAAAATGGGCATAGAACGTAGCCCTGTTAATAGTTGCGTTACTGGTTATATCACTGATCGTAATCTGGTTGAAATCCTTGGTATTCAGCAGGCGGAGGAAGGCGTCCAGAATCAGCTGCCGTGTCCGGATCACACGCGGATCGGTCGGATTAGGGGATAGTACATTAGCCATCAATGAACATTCCTTTCTGGTGTCAAAAGATTCTTCTAATTATAATCATGAGCCAGTGTGACAACAAACGTTTCTTTTTTTCCGACAATTGTCCAAGGGCTTCGCTTAAGCAACATTCCGGCGGGATTGTCGGTTGTTGGGGGGCTGTCTGATTGGTAAGCTTGCTTACAGATCCCGCCGTAAACGGCTTGGGAAAATACCCCGGGCGAGGACCCGGAAGTTCTGGGAGGCGTTGCAATTGAGGAATGAGCAGCAGACACAAGCATTGGAAGCCTTGTTTGAGCCCTATAAGGTTCGGCGATTAACGATACCTAACCGGATTGTCATGTCACCGATGGCGCGGGCTTTTTCGCCGGACGGAGTGCCGGGAGAGGATGTAGCTGCGTACTATAGCCGTCGAGCGGAGAATGAAGTCGGACTTGTGATTACAGAGGGGGCGGTTATCGGCCACCCGGCAGCGGCGAGTGAGTCCAGATTACCGGATATGTTCGGGGAGGCGGCTTTGGCAGGCTGGGGCAGAGTAGTGCGGTTGGTGCACGAAGCGGGGGGCACGATTTTCCCGCAGCTGGTGCATATGGGGATGATCCGGCCCGAAGGCACGGGGCCTAATCCGCACGCCAGGTCTCTCGGACCCTCAGGGCTTGATCTTGAAGGCAAGCAAGTGAGTGAGCCGATGACTGAAACGGAGATTGCCGAAGTGATCCGGGCATTTGCGGAAGCGGCTGAGCATGCGCAGCGGGTCGGCTTTGACGGGATCGAGCTGCACGGGGCGCACGGTTTTCTGATTGACCAGTTCTTTTGGGCAAAAACAAACCGGCGCACGGACCGTTACGGAGGCGATGGTCTGCAGCGCACCACCTTTGCGGCGGAGGTAGTGCGGGCTGTACGTGCTGCGGTGGGGCCGGAGTATCCGGTCTCGATACGGCTGTCGCAATGGAAAATGGCGGACTACACTGCGAAGCTATGGGAAACGCCGGAGCAGCTGGAGCAGTTCCTGAAGGTACTGGTTGAAGCGGGAGTAGATATTTTTCATGTTTCAACCCGCCGCATCAACGAGCCGGCGTTTGCCGGATCAGAGCTCAGCCTGGCAGGCTGGGTGAAGAAGCTCAGCGGCAAGACGACCATTGCTGTCGGCTCCGTAGGCATAGCAGGTGACGGGGAGGACAGCTCCGTTAATTACGGCATACTGAAAGAGAAGCTGGAGCAGCAGGAATTCGATCTGGTGGCTGTAGGCCGCGCGCTGCTCGGCGATCCGGCGTGGGCGAAGAAGGTGCATGAAGGCAGGCTGGACGAGATTAAGCCGTTTACACCGGAAGCTGCGGCTGTACTATATTAAGCCGGGTGTTACAGGATACAATGCAAAGCAGCGGTTGCTCCATTAAGGAAAGGAGAGACCGCTGTTTTTTTATTACTCTAGTCATGTCGTTGTAAGCGGCTGGCATTAACCGTTAGTTTTCAGCAAAGCAGGAACCTCGAAGCAAGCCGCATCAATCCATGTTCCAGTGGTAAAATCGCGTCCACGCACCACAGCAGAGTCTGCGGGAATTTGTCCAGAATGGAGCGCAGCTCCTTGTCTTGTGTAACCCCGTACCAGTTCTGCGCTTCAAGCGAGCCGGCCACGGTGTTGATCAGCGGCTGATGCAGGAAGAGAAAGACGGGCTGCTCCGCTTCAGCTCGTCCGCCAAGCTTCAACTCCAGCCACTGGAGCTGTTCAGCCGTGTCAGTACGTTAATCTGATCATAGACCTGCAGCGCCTGGACCATCTGCACCACGAACAGAAACAGGGTGGTTGGTGAAATCAGCGGCACGGTAATCCGGAAGAATTTCTGCACAGCGCCGGCCCCGTCAAGCTCGCCTGCTTCCAGCAGATCGGAAGGAACATTCCGCAGCTGGAGATTTTGGCACATGCGGAAGATACGCCTGAAGAGGAGCGGCTGTCCTGCAGCCGGGACCTCGAGAAGCTGCGTTGAGTCACGGCATGCTGTGTCCGTTTTTTTGCGGGAATTTGAACCGTCCCCAGTCTGCTTTTGCAGGTTAGCTTCACTTTGTACAACTATAATGCACAAAAAACACTTATTCAGCGTGCTGACGAATCGTAATTTCACCTCAGGATTATGGATGTTCTGATAACGATATAGCATCCGTTAGGAATTGTATCTTTCGAATCGTTGGAGTTTGCTTGACTATGCCTACGATACGTTTACGCCGGAATAATTCATGCTATAATTTGGCCAGGAGGCTGACGTAATGGATGAAATGGATATCAGTATTCTGAAGCTGCTGGAGAAGAGCGGCAGGCTGTCCCATGAGGAGATCGGCAAGCTGCTGCATATTTCGCGTCCGTCGGTCCATCAGCGGGTGGCGAAGCTTGAAAAGAATGGAATCATTAAGGGCTACAGAGGGCTTGTCGACTGGAGCAGGCTGGATCAGAAAATCAAGGTGGTTATTTCGGTCAAAGTGGTCAGCCGCCACTTCCAGGAGGTAGCCGAGCAGATAGTGGCCATGCAGATTCCCGGGGTGACGCTGATAGAGTGTCTGCGTATGGCCGGGGAGTGGTGCATGATGCTAAAAGTGCGGGTAGGCTCGCCGGAGCAGATTACTCAGCTGATTGATGAAATGGTCAAAATTCCCGAAGTCAAGGAAACGTCAACCACCTTTGTGTTATCCACCATTTATGAAGATGGCTTGAAGGGGGAATAGAAGTCCTCTGTAGCAGCCTTATCTATTAAATAATCCGGGTTCACAGCCTAGTCTGGGGAATGCACTAAGCTGTGTAAGTCCGGATTTTTTTGCACAGACACTTGCAGCAGGATTTTTCTTACATACCAAATTCAGAAAAATTGGGAGGTAATAATAATGAGACCTACAGCCAAAATGCAGACAGAGGCGGCACATACGCCAGGCAAACCCGGCAAAGCCTTCTACTTAACCGGCGTTGCCCTGGTGGCCGTCTACCTGTTCTGGGGGGGCACCTATCTCGGAATGAAGGTGGCCGTTGAGAGCATGCCTCCTTTTCTGATGGCCGGAGCCAGATTCTTCACAGCAGGTGTTGTGCTGTATCTCCTCTCCAGGCTGGGCGGTGCACGGCGTCCGATGCTTAAGGAATGGCGCTCGGCCGCGATTGTCGGCGCACTGCTGCTGCTTGGCGGCAACGGTGTTGTCGCCTGGGCGGAGCAGCGAGTGTCCTCGTCTGTGGCTTCGCTGATCGTAGCGGCAGTCCCTGTCTGGATACTGCTGATAGGCTGGCTCGGCCGGGGCGGCAAACGGCCCGGGGCCGGAGTTATCGCCGGCATTGTGCTGGGCTTTCTGGGCATAGCGGTGCTGGTACTGCAGCCGGGTCAGGGCAGCGGAGGAGGGCCGAGCCTTGACATCATCGGAATCATTGCTCTGCTGGCGGCATCCATCAGCTGGGCTGCGGGCTCGATGTACTCTCGCGGCGCCCGGCTGCCAGGCTCCCCGCTGATGTCCACGGCGGCGCAAATGCTGACCGGGGGAGTACTGCTGATGATCTTCTCCGTGTTCACCGGAGACTGGAGCCAGCTGAATATTGCACAAATTACAGGCCGCTCATACCTCGCCTTTGGCTATCTTGTTGTATTCGGCTCGGTTATTGCATACACCGCCTACATCTGGCTGCTCAAAAATGCCGAGCCCACGCTCGTCTCAACCTATGCCTTTGTAAATCCGGTTGTGGCCGTTCTGCTTGGCTGGCTATTGGCCGGGGAGCAGCTGACGGCCGGGACCTGGATATCAGCCGCTATCATTATTGCCTCGGTGGCGGTAGTTACGGTGTTCCGCGGCCGGCCGGTAAAGGTGCAGGATAGCAACTCAAGCAACGTTTGATATGACCAAGGTAGGGCGTAACATTGCAAGGCTGAGAGGGCAGGCGGGGATCACGCAGATGGGACTTTCGGATAAATGGCCGAATGACCTGACCGTCTAATCTGGGCGGCTTGAATATGCCGGAATTTCATCAAATAACAACAGGCAGACCCGTAACCATACGGATCTGCCTGCTCCATTATTTTCGCTATTCCGTCTGCCGCAGCCGTTCAATCAGCGTATCTTTACTCAGCATCCTGTACGAGCTCAGGGTTACCGTGTAAGCAATGACAGCCAGCACCGGGACGACCAGCACAAAGGGCAGCCAGCTCATGCGGAATAAGGTAAAAGCCGTGTTGCCCGCGATGCTCTTGGCAATGTTATAAGTGAGAAAGACACCGAGGGTTGAGGTAATGGCTGTGGTCAGAAGGACATTGTACAGCCCCTCATAGATCAGCATTTTTTTGAGCTGGCGTTTGGTCATACCGATGCTCTCCAGCAGAGCGAATTCATTCCTCCGCATAATAACGCCGGTAACGACTGTATTGATATAATTCAAGACACCAATCAGCGCAATAACGAAGCTAAGGCCATAGCCGATAATCTGAAAAACCCGGATAAATCCGTCCAGCTCCTCCCGGTAATCCTCTCTAGATTTAACCACCAGCTCATCACTGGAAGCGGCCAGAGCTTTGGCTGCCTGTGTCGCACTGTCCAGCTTGTCCGGGTCAATATGCAGGGTTGCTGACAGCGCCCATGGCGGGTTGGTCCCCGCAGGCAGCTCTCTGGTTAATTCCGATGAGGGGAAAAACGCATTAAACCCGTACGTTGAGAAAGCCTGGGTCGTGGCAGCATAGAGTGCATCGTAATTCATCACAGCCATAACCTCATAGCTTTTGCCCAGGTTTTTGAACTCTATCATGTCACCGGGATGATGATAATTAGTGTATTCGTCCTCGCCAAACATAAGAGTTTGAGCCACCAGCACATAGTCACCTGAAGCGAATTTCTGCCGGTCGAAATGCCCTTCAATTACATCCTTCTGCACCAGGTCATACCACCCGGGATCGATGCCGTACAATTGCAGATAAATGGAGTTTCGCTCCAGCAGGCTGGTAAGATAAGGCTCCTTCGGCTCTGTCTCTGACAGAGGCTGCAATACAGCACGTATTTTCTCATCCATATCATGAATATCATAATAGTAGTAAACCTTCTCCACACTCTCCACGCCGTCGATCCGCTCCAATTCACTGCTAAATGCTTCCGACAGCTTATAAGGATCACCTGGGCGCTCACCTTCATGTGTTTCAATTTTCTCATTGCGGATCACCACATCCCCGGAAAGAAACGTGCTAAGATACTTATTCACATCCAGCGAACCTATTACCGTAAAAATAATGCTGAACAGCACTATGCTCAAGGAGAGGGAGGTCAGCATGAGGGTGAGCTTCTTTTTGCTGCGGAACAGGTTCGTGAAAGCCATGACATGCAGCCGGCCTCCGCGCTTCAAGCGTTTGTTCATCCGCCGCGTTGTCTGCACTCCCGTATACCTGACTGCTTCGACAGGGGCAATCCGCGCGGCCATCCGGCCGGGCTTGCCAGCGGCAATCCATACTGTCAGATAGGCGAACAGGGCGGCTCCGATAAAAATCCACGGGCTGGCGGAATAAGCGGCTTCCATAGGCTCACTGGAAAAAGTGTTCAGCATCGGCGTGAGCAGCCGTCCGATTACGTAGCCTGCAGCAAGGCCGAAGGGAAGCCCGATCAGATATAATACTTGTGATTGTACTCTGAGCATGCGTTTGAGCTGCCTCGGTGTCGTCCCGATCGCTTTTAGCAGACCATAAAACTTCACATCCCGCACAACTGATATGTAAAAAATATTATAAATCAGCAGATACCCGCTTAGCATAATAATGAAGATGACAGCTACATAAGGCACAAATTCAATTAGATTGTCGGATAGGGAAGATGTCGTATAAGCCCAGTTGACCCCAGTAGGTCTATCTATACCTGTATCGGCGAGCACTTTATCCAGCTTTTTTTCAATATCGACGGCATTCTTGAACATTACGCTCATCTCTTCGGTGTTTACATAGGAGCCGCTGGCTTCAGACTCTGCCGGATCGATCCCTGATATGTGTTGTTGCACCCATGCATCGGAGACAAAGGCCAGCCCTGCGATCGCCAGATTTTTATCCGCTTCATAATAGCCTGACACGACAAAATCCTGCTTGAGAACACGCTCCGTAATATCAATGTCCAGCTGTATCTTTTCACCTAAGGCGTGCCTCACACCAAGCTTATCCAGCACCCAGGTGCTCAGCACAACCTCGTTCTCAGCTTCAGGCAGGCCTCCTTCTATTAAATGAATGAAGCTATGTTTAGCGGAAGCCTCATCAATCCGTTTAACCTCTACCGGACTGTCCCGGAACACCTCGTTCCGCAAAAGCCCGGCATGGAGCATAACACCGTATTCCTTAATGCTCGGATGCTCCCTTAATATCTTTATCTGCTCAGGGCTTACCCGTTTGAAGCTGCCGTGAAAATCTGTCCCGACCGTCTTCATCATCGTTAATTCCATCGACTTGTTAAGGCTGAGCGACATCGTAAAAATCGAGGTTATCAGCAGAGTCGTCAGCACCACAGCGGAGATGACGGCCAGGTTGCGCAGCGGACTTACCCGCAGGCTTTTGATGGAGAGCCGGGTTACAATCTTGCCGTTATTATTGGCAATCATAATGTCTTAGCTCCGGCCGAGGCTGCGTTCCCGGATACAATGCGCCCGTCCTCGATACGGATAATCCGGTCGGCTGTCTGGGCGATGGACTCGTTATGCGTAATCATGACAATGGTCTGATTGAACTTTTCGCTCATTTGCTTCAGCAGGATCAGCACTTCCTGGCTTGTTTTGCTGTCGAGATTGCCTGTCGGCTCGTCCGCCAGAATGATCGACGGCTTGGTAGCGAGCGCTCTGGCAATAGCGACCCGCTGCTGCTGTCCGCCAGAGAGATTAGAAGGGAGGGAATGGATTTTGGACTGCAGGCCCAGCGCCTGAATCACCTGATCCAGATACATCCGGTCAATTCTGCCGCCGTCGAGCTCGATGGGAAGCGTAATATTTTCAAGTACACTCAGGATCGGTACCAGATTATAGCTCTGGAAAACGAACCCGACCGAACGGCGCCGGAAAATCGTCAGCTTCTCATCACTCATCGCAAAAAGCTCGTTACCATCCACAGTCACCTTGCCCCCCGTAGGCCGGTCCAGACCGCCCAGCATATGCAGCAGAGTGCTTTTTCCGCTGCCGCTGGTGCCGACAATGGCGACAAATTCCCCTTTTTCTACCGTCAGGGATATATCATCCAGTGCTTTTACCGTAGTCTGCGGATCTTTGCCGTAATATTTCTTCAGATTTAAGGTGCTTAGAATCGGCATTTGCGTATCTCCTCCATCATTCGTGATTGTCCTCTAAGATAACAGACCATTCTAACCGGACAGTGTCTGAAATCTGACGGAATTGACACATTCAGAGCTGGGGGAGATAGATGGTAAGCCTGCTTCCTTGCCCTGGCTGCGATGCTGCTGTGATGTAGCCGCCCTGGATACTGATGATTTTTTGCGCCAAAAAAAGTCCGATCCCGATCCCCTCATACTCCCTGGCGATATGCCCCCTATAGAAGCGTTTAAATATATGCTCCAGCTCGTCCTCCGCAATTCCGATTCCTGTATCCGCTACCTCGATCCTGGTGAACATCTCATTGCCTTCCGCTGTAATCCGGATACTGCCGCCCGGCTCCGTATATTTCACTGCATTCTCCAGCAGATTGAACAGCGCTTCACTGGTCCATTTATAATCGTGGCGGGCTGCCGTAAGCGGGTCGCAGTCTATGGTAATGATGATATTTTTGTTGCCGGCGCGTGTGTACAGGTGGGAGAGGGCGCTGGTAATGGTTGCGGCAACCGGCCTTACTTCACTTTGTAAGTGGATCATGCCCGACTCCATCCTGGATAGCTTGATGAGCGAGGTTATCAGCCATTCCAGCTTTTCCGACTGGGCCTCGATCTGCTGCAGCAGCTGCCGGGTGTCCGGACTCAGGTCCGGGGTTTCGGCAACCAGCTGGCTGTAGAGCAGGATATTGGAGAGAGGTGTCTTGGTCTGATGGGAGATGTCGGAGATCAGCTCCTTGATCATGTTCTTTTCGGCAGCCAGGTTATGCTCGTTGGCCTTCCCCACTTCAATATAGCGCAGCAGCTTATGTTCAAGGGAGGACAGCCGGGTCTCGTCAAAAAGGGTCAGCTGCTCCCGTCCGTGAATCGCCCGGTCCACCATCTCATCCACCGTATCCATGAAGCCTGTAGTCTGCCGCTGCAGCATACGGTTATATAGCGCACCTGCACCGAGCACGGCAATCAGGAACAGTAGAGTGAGCTGCAGGAGTGCCGGATTGAACCCCTCCAGATAGAACACGGTTCCGGCATAACCTATTAATAGAAGCAAGAAGAGCGCAGCGAAAATAAACCGGAGCCGTCCGTCATGCCGGACAATGCTTTTATTGATCATACATGCGGCCTTTCTGCCCACATGTACCCGAGGCCGTAGACAGTTTTGATATATTGGGGCGAGGCAGGGTCGTCCTCAAGCTTGGCACGCAGCCGTTTTACGGCCACGGTCAGGGCGTTCTCATCCACAAATTCTGCATCCTGCGACCAGATTTTATCAATTAGCTGCTCCCTGCTTAAAATGCTGCCGGGATTCGAGACCAGGATGTTCAGCAGCTTGAGCTCTGTTTTGCTAAAAGCCAATGGCTCCCTATGCTTATAAAATTCCAGCTTTCCGAAATCAAGGCTCAGTGCACCGAACGTAAGGACCTCGTCAGCCTGAGGGGCAGTCCGTTTGAGTACAGCCATTACCCGGGCCCGCAGCACCATCAGGCTGAACGGCTTCGTAATATAATCATCCCCGCCAATGGCGAATCCGGTAACAATATCCGGCTCCATGTCGTTGGCAGTCAGGAAAATAACCGGCACCTGCGAGCTTCTCCTCAGCTGCTCGCAATAGTCCAGGCCGCTTCCGTCAGGCAGATTAATGTCCAACAGAATCAGGTCGATTTTGGTTGTATTGAAAATCTGCTCCGCCATAGCCAGTGTGTAGGCTTGCTCGATTTGCAGTCCGGTCTGGGCGAGGGAGAGGGCGATGCCTTTGTTCAGGCTGCGGTCGTCTTCGACGATTAATAGGGTTTTCAAGGGCGTTGCTCCTTTGGGTTGGGCAAATATAATTTATTATAGTAGGGAATGGGAAAGTGAAGGTTTATCTCAATATTATGTACAGCTGCTTAAGATGGCGCAAGCCGCTTTTATCACATTCCGGATGCCGGCACAGCAAAGAGGCTGCCCTGTCTGCAGAAATTTCTGCAGACAGGGCAGCCTCAAATTAGCATTAAACCTTATGGAATAATCGGTGCGCTGCTGATGCTAAGACCTCCGCTGATATAGCCCTGAGGATTGTTAATAAGTGAAATTCCGGCTGCAGTAGCTGAATATACCATCAGGTATCGGGTTCCGGCAGTGACCGGAATGGATAAGCCTGTTGTTATTCCGCTGGAAACAGTACCTATAGAGATGATTCCTGTCAGAATCGGGCTTAAAGTTACAGTAGCACCCGGAACTGGAGTAAAGGTATTATCTGGTGTAGTACTGGAGTAGAGCTGCCCGGTAATTGTAACACTAGTTCCTACCAGGCTCATTGCAACGGTTGTGGAGAAGTACCCGCTAAGGGAGGTTATGGTACCATTGCTTGGTGCTGAAAAAGCATAGTTGATGCTATTGTTTGGATCATTAGAACCTGTCAGATCAATGCTTGAGCCTCCGGAGTATGAAACGGTAGCCGAATTGCCGAAGCCGATCAGGCCTGCGTTTCCAGATAAACCGCCTGCAATTGTATTCAAAGAGACGGATTTGCCTGAAGAGAACGGGATAAGTGTTGTTGAAGCTCCTCCAGTGGCCCCAGTAGCACCGGTAGCCCCTGTAGCACCAGTCGCCCCTGTAGCACCAGTAGCCCCGGTCACGCCTGTATCTCCGGTAGCGCCAGTCGCCCCGGTAGCCCCGGTAGCCCCGGTCACGCCTGTATCTCCGGTAGCGCCAGTAGCTCCGGTAACGCCTGTGTCTCCGGTAGCGCCAGTTGCCCCGGTAGCGCCAGTAGCACCAGTAGCACCAGTAGCACCAGTAGCACCAGTAGCCCCTGTAGCACCAGTATCGCCGGTCGCCCCTGTAACGCCAGTAGCCCCTGTAGCACCAGTATCCCCGGTCGCCCCTGTAACGCCAGTAGCCCCTGTAGCACCAGTATCGCCGGTCGCCCCTGTAACGCCAGTAGCCCCTGTAGCACCAGTATCGCCGGTCGCCCCTGTAACGCCAGTAGCCCCTGTAGCACCAGTATCGCCGGTCGCCCCTGTAACGCCAGTAGCCCCTGTAGCACCAGTATCGCCGGTCGCCCCTGTAGCACCAGTATCGCCGGTCGCCCCTGTAACGCCAGTCGCCCCTGTAGCCCCAGTCTCACCAATCGGACCAGAAGGTCCAGTCGCTCCAGTAGCCCCAGTCTCACCAATCGGACCGGCAGGACCGGTCGCGCCAGTGACTCCAGTAGCCCCTACCTCACCCCCAGGCCCAGTCGCCCCTGTAGCGCCAGTGGCCCCAGTCGCACCCACCTCGCCGGAAGGCCCTGGATTACCGGCGGCCCCAGTCGCACCTGTAGCACCTATAGCACCTACTGCACCCTGTCCGCCGGAGGACCCTGCACTGCCGGTAGCACCAGTGGCCCCAGTGGCCCCAGTGGCCCCAGTGGCCCCAGTAGCGCCTGTAGCACCGGTAGCTCCTTTTGGCAGTGTGATTTCCGCTTTACTGATATCGGCAATCTCCACGTAGGAAGCAACGCCGTTGCTGTAAATAGCTGTAATAGGCTGGCCGACAGCCAAGGCGGAAGCCGTTTCTCCATTTGTTCCAAAAATAAGTGTAGTGCCATCAATAGTCAGGTTGACTGTCTGGTTAGCCTCTGTCAGTACACTGACCTTGCCGCCGGACACACTGATGATTTTACCGCGGGCCACTGTGCCTGATTCGACCGGGGCATACCGCTCTGCCAGACTGAAAATGGCTGCAGCCTGGGCACGGGTTACATCGGCGGAAGGCCTGAAGGTCTTATCCTCGAAGCCCTGAATCAGCTTCAGCTGTGAAGCGGCATTAATATAACCGGTCGCCCAGGCTGAAATCTGGTTCTCATCATTGAAAGGAAGAGCTTCGCTGGTCAAGGCAAGGGCTTCATTCTCTTTGTCAATCAGGCGGATCACAAGCCGTGTCAGCCATTCGCGGCTGGCATTGCTGGTTCCCCAGCCCTGGGCCAATTCTTCTTCCGGCTTGATTAATCCTTCGCTGATTGCAGTTTGACCCAGGCGTTGGCCCAATCGCTTACTTCTAATGAAGAAGCAGATGCAGGGGAGGATGGGGCATCGACACCAAGGAAGCGGAGTGCCATAATTGCCGCTTCTTGATGGGTGAGCGGGGTTTTTGGATTGAAATTACCGACGTTATCTCCTTCTGCAAAGCCAAGTGCAGCAATTTTCATAACATATTTATACATCCAGGAGCTGCTGCTTACATCATTAAAGCCTTTGTTCTCTGCAGCTGAAGCAACACCCGTGCCGCCGAGTCCGAAACTTGGCAACAGTCCTGCGGTTTGACTTAGCACCATTACCGCCATTGATGTTTTCATTAGTACGGGCTTGATATCCTTTTTCGTGTTTACCTGATCTGGAAGGATCTCAGTGTACTTATTAATCTGTTGCTTCTTGCTCATCGGTTGTTTCCCCCTAAAATATATGTTTGTCTTGCAACGCCCAGGGATTCAAAATACACCCTGTTCGCCAGCACTTTGCTGTCATTTGGAATAAATTCCGCCGCCATTTCGTTATGGGCGCAGGCACGTTCGTACTGGCCGATCCGATCATAGCAGACGGCGAGCTGAAGATGAGGCAGCCAGCTCCAGCAGGCATGCTGGAGTATGGCGTAGCTGTCCAGCGGCTTGGCCAGCTCGCTGGCCGTCTTGTACCAGTAGATGGCCTTGGCATAATCGTTCTCCAGCATGTAAAGGCTGCCGATCCGGCAGCAATTTTCTGCGCGCGGCAGATCGAAGGAGAAGGAATACAGGGCTTTGGCTCTTGCCTGCTGAAGGTTGCCAAGCTCGCGGAAACAGTCAGAGAGACTGCCGCAGGCATTGATCTTATCCTCGACCCAGCCGTCTACCTGCTGAAGGAACATTTCATAGAAGGAAATAGCTTTTTCCCACTGCTTATGCTCCCTCAGCTCATTAGCGAAATAATATAGGTCACGGGTAGAGAAAATCTCGCCCGCGGTGTGACGCTTTTCATATATTTGCAGATTCCGGTCAGAATTGCCGTGAACTCTGCCATGGGTAACAGAGATATCAGAGCGGTGAACCTTGCCGCTGACCTCGAGATATTCATGAACAACGCCGAACCAGCGGAACCCGTTCTCCCGCTTGACCAGACGGTTGCGGGTGAGGCTGGAGGTTACGTTCCCGTGTTCGTCGAAGGCCAGATTATAGTTCATGGAGACCGCATCGGTATCCCAGTCCAGAGCCGATTTCAGTGCCAGGAATTTTTCCCTGTCAGCAGGCAGAAACTCGTCGTCGGCATCCAGCCATAACAGATATTCCTGTGTCCCGAGGCTGAAGGCGTAGTTCCGGGCTTTGGCAAAGTCGTCCACCCAGGTGAAGTCCACGACCTTATCTGTATAACGGCCTGCTATTTCTTTGGTGCGGTCAGTAGAACCTGTATCTACTATAATGATTTCGTCCGCGAGTCCAGCTACGCTGTCCAGACAACGTTCGAGGGTGGCTTCTTCATTTTTTACGATCATGCATAGGCTTACAGTAATACTGCGTTTCATTTCATATAGAGCGCTTGTGAGGTCTATTCCCCATTTTTTGCGGGCCTTTTCCCGGTTGGCGGCCAGTTGTGTACTGTACCATGCGGGGTTTTCCGGAAAGAGAGGAGGAGGCTGGATATAACGGACAAAACAATCCAAAGCGATGTGCAGACTGTATCCAGCCTGAATCGCGCGGTAGCAGAGATCATCATCCTCATAGCATTCCAGCCCGAACTGCTCATCGAAGCCTCCGAGCTTGTGGAAAGCTTCACTGCGTACCAGCAGCAGGTGGCTGAGCAAACGAGTGGTTGTTTTGGCTTGTCCGGCTTTGGAGAGGGCGAAAGATCTGGCGATATGATCAAGCTGATCCATTTCAGTGCATACAACCGGCAGCTTTTGCGGACCGCTCACATCATTGCTGACCGGGCCAATCATTGCAGCTGAAGGATGCCTGCGGGCACAGCCGAGCAGACTGGCCAGCCAATCCTCAGAGACAATCATGTGATCGCGCATGAAGATAAGGTACTCCCCTTGAGCCATGGAAGCACCGAGGTTGAATCCGGCAGCTACACCCACACGTTCATTTGTTGCAAAAGAGCGGGCTTTTTTGGAGAGGGTGAGATAGCTGCTTACTTCCTTATTCCCGCCATCATTGATGACAATCAGCTCATAGGGGGTATTAGTGAAGAGGTCAATGCTGGCAAGGCACGATTTAAGCAGCGGAAGCTGCTGGGCCAGAACAATTATCGAGATCTGCATTTTGTCCCTCCAACAATGGAATAATATGATGTTGATCACAATATACCACTAGATTCTGAACAAACTCTTGACAATTATCGACGTAATCCGGAGAATTGCACTTTTTTTCGAAGATTTTTAATAATTAATTGCACAAATATCTGTACATCAAGCAGCTTTTAAGCAGAATAGTTTTTTTCCTCGCATTCTCCGGTCCGGTATCCTCCCCGACTAAGGTCCAGTTCGTAAAACCGTCCGCGGTCTGTTTTGAAAGTCTGCAAATTACCCTAGAATAAAGCTATAAGAAACGAGGTCAACGAAAGGCGGTGAGAAAAAATGCAGAATAGAAAAGGTAACGGACTTGCTATCGTCCTGATCGTGATCGGAGCGGTTATGCTGCTCGGGGTACTGCCCCACCTGATACACGGAATTTTCGGAATCCTGTTCCCGGTACTGCTGGTAGCTCTCGGATACTACGGAATTAAAAGCGGACGTAAAATTATCGGCTGGATCGTATTGTTCATCGGTGTTATGGCTTTGATCTCGAAGCTTTCATGGATCATCGGGCCGTTGCTCGGAGTAGCGCTGGTTGTCTGGGGCATCTCGGTGCTGAGAGGCAGAAGCGGCAGAACATACTAAGAATATAAGCTGTACATGATTACTTAATAAGAAGCAGGGAGGGAGCAGGAAATCATGAGTGTTTTTCGCCGCATGAGGGATATTACCGTAGCTAATCTAAATGAACGACTTGAACAAAGCCAGGACCCGGTGAAGCTGATCGATCAGTTCCTACATTCGACCCGTGAGGAGATCGCTGAAGCAGAGCGGCTGTACCAGCAAGTTGCTGCCCATACCAAGCAGCTGCAGGTGCAGGTGAATCAGGCAACGGCCATGAGAAATAAACGTGAGGAACAGGCGCTGCTGGCGCTCAAGGCCGGAGAGGATCATCTGGCAAAGATGGCCCTGCAGGAGAAAATTATCCACGAGGAAAAGCTGGAGCAATACAGCGGGCTGCTGGAACAGAGCCAAGGATCGCTGTATGAACTGGAAAGCCAGCTGAACGAACTGAAGGTTGAATACCAAACGGTATATAACAAGCGTCAGTATTATGCAGCACGGATGGAGTCCTTGAGACTTCAGCAGCGCATGAACCAGAGAGCAACTGCTTACGGCAACGGCAGCGACGTTCCCAAAATGTTCGGACGGCTTGAAGACCGGATGAACGATTGGGAGCTGGAAGCGAAGAGCCTGCGTGATCTGCGCCGTATGGGCCAGGAATACGCAGTGCAGGCCGGCGAGACAGTAGCAACTGTACTTGAAAGAGAAATGGCTAAGCTCAAGGAGAAGCTTAACAATGGCGGAAAGGAGTAGTTCTATGACCCGGTTGTATCGTTCAACCCGTGACAAGGTAATGACAGGGCTGGCTGGAGGCTTGTCCGAGACGCTCGGCATTGATTCTACCCTGTTCCGGATTCTGCTGCTTGTCAGCATTCCCTTTACCGGTGGCGCGACCATACTTGTCTATTTCATTGCAGCTTTGATCATTCCAAAGGAGCCGACACATTATAATCCGTTCGGTCCCGGACCGGGAGCACCCGGTGGTCCATACGGCGGCCCTTATGCCGGCGGTCCCGGGTACGGACGCGGTCCGCAAGGACCTCACGGCCCGCACGGACAGGGAGGCTACGGCGGACCTGGAGGACATAGCGGACAGCCCGGCTATAACCCGAATCAGGGTTATGACAAAGCCGGCGGCTACCCCGGCCAAGACTCCGGTCTGGATGCCATGATGAAGGATATCGAGAAGAAGGCACTGCAGAAAGAAGTCGAAGAGCTGAAACAAAAACTTGCTAAATACGAGAAGGGAGAAGTGTAAATTATGGGAGTATTTCAACGGATTAAGGATATGACAAAAGCGTCGGTAAACGACCTGCTGGATAAAGTAGAGGACCCGATCGTAATGCTGAACCAGTACCTGCGCGATATGGAGGCTGAAATCCACGAAGCAGAGGTTACTGTTGCCAAGCAGATGGCTAACGAGCGCCGAATGAAGCAGCGTGTTGAGGAGGCTGCCAAAATGTCGGGACAGCGCGCAGCCCAGGCTGAGCTGGCCCTGAAGAACGGACAGGAAGAGGTTGCCCGCAAGCTGCTGGAAGAAAAGATCTACTTCGACCAGAAGCAGAGCGAATACGGCGATCTTCACGCTCAGGCAGAAGTGCAGGCCAAAGAACTGGTACAGCAGCTGCATGATATGAAGGATGAATTCTACAAGCTGCGCAACAAGCGCAACGAGCTGGTATCCCGTGCTCAGATGGCCAAAGCCAAGAAGCAGATGTCACAGATCAGCAGCGTGCATTCCATTGAGAGCGGCAGCGCATCCCTCGGCTTCCACCGCATGGAAGAAAAGATTATGCAGCTCGAAGCTGAAGCTGATGTTATGCGTGCCCCTTACAGCCCGTCTAATGGCTTGTACAACAAGCCGGTTGATGCAGAGAAACAGCTCAAAGTGGAAGAGCAGCTTGCAGCCCTGAAGAATAAACTGAATCCTCCTTCTGCACCGTCCCTGGACAAAAAAGAAGACTAATCCCTGTTCCTATAAAGCAGGCGGATATGATATGCTGAACAAGGTAAAAGCCATACGGTATGGGTCTCCATACCGCTATGGCTTTTGTAGCGGGATGCGCTATACGAACACAACTTGCGGAATTTATGCATTTTAACATTTGAAAATAAAGCAGAGGAATCTGATTCCTCTGTTATTGTTATATAATTGACAATTACGATGACAGTTTTGCCCGGCAAAACTGAGAACATGCTTACGAAGATAGTTTTGCTTGGCAAAACTTTGAGGAGGTGCGCTATGGATAAACGGAACCGTCTGATTGCCATCGGACTGATTGGCGTGGGCTGCTTGATGATATTTGGCAAATGGATCGGATTTTTTTCCGTTGTTGCGCTCCTGTTCCTGCTGCTGGGAATTTACCGCACGACTTCAGGCAAGGTCAAACAGGGCTATAAGCTGCTGGGAATCGGCGCAGTATTGCTGCTGCTGGATCATCTGCTGCTGGTGCTGGGCGTCTGCCTGATCTCACTTGGCGTTTTTTATGTCAAGTCGAAACGGCTGCAGCAAGGAAAAGTGTTTATGCAGAAACAGGGCTTCTCCTCCCGGTTTGACTGGGATCTGTCACCATGGGTCATGCGCTGCCTGAGCGCATGGCATGTGCTTGGCGAAGCCGATGTTGATCTTTCACTGGCAATAGCGGAGGATAAAGAGACCATCATGCTGTTTCAGGGGATATTCGGGGATATGGATATTCACCTGTCCGATGACTATGGCGTAGAGATTGAAGCGTTCGTGCTGTTTGGCTCGATTGAGTTCGGCAGCCACCGCGACACGGGGATGATGAACCGGCTGAACTGGAAATCTGCCAACTACGATACCTGCCCGAATAAAGTGAAATTCAGCATTTCTTATCTGATGGGTGATCTGGATATCAGCAAATCCTGACCGCAGCATGGCATGGATTGAGAAAGGGAGGCTCCTGCACGTGGATAAAAAGAACAGCAGCATGGTGACACGCAGCATGGGTGAAGGGGCTTTGTTCTCTTTTGTCATGCTGCTGGTTTTCTTGTACATTATGTATACATACGGTTATTTGCAGCCTTTTGAGAATTGGGAGATCGGAATCCGCACTGCTGTGACGCTAATCCTCCTGCCGATGGTCTTTGGGGTCGGCTTCGGCTTCTTCCAGAGCTTCCGCTTCAAACGCAGGCTGGAGCGGCTGCGGGGAACACTGGTTGCCTGGGAGAAGGGCAATCTCACCCCTGCCATGCCAGTGCTTGGCAGTGATGAGCTGGGCCGGCTCGGGGAACAGCTTGGCCGGATCAGCGGCAAGTGGGAGAACCAGGTCAACACCCTGCAGCGGCTGTCGACCAACAATGCCAAGCTGGCCGAGCAGGCACGGGTGTCGGCGATTATCGAGGAGCGGCAGCGCCTGGCCCGGGAGCTGCATGATGCCGTGTCCCAGCAGCTGTTCGCCATTTCGATGACGGCGACGGCTGTAGGCCGGACGCTGGAGAAGGATTTTGACAAAGCCCAGCGGCAGATTGCCCTGATTGAGGAGATGTCTGCGGTGGCCCAGTCGGAGATGCGTGCGCTGCTGCTGCATTTGCGGCCGGTGTATCTGGAAGGCAAGGGACTTGAGCAGGGACTGCAGGAGCTGATTAAAGAGCTGCAGATCAAGGTGCCGATGGAGATTATTTTTGAGATGGACCCGGATGTACAATTGCTTAAAGGGGTCGAGAACCATTTGTTCCGCATTGTCCAGGAAGCGATTTCGAACACTTTGCGGCATGCCAAGGCAGAGAAGATGGAAATCCGGCTGCACCGGCGCGGCGACTCAGTAAGACTGACACTGCGCGATGATGGCGTAGGCTTTGAAATCGATGACAATAAGCTGACCTCATACGGTCTGTCGAATATGCAGGAGCGGATTGCAGAAACCGGCGGTTCCATACAGTTTATTACGGCGCCCGGCAAAGGGATGCGGATTGAAATTACTGTACCGCTGGTCAATGAATAAGGAGGCAGGGGCAGCCATGGAAACAGAAGAAATTAAGGTTCTGCTGGTGGACGATCATGAAATGGTACGAATCGGACTTGCCGCAGTACTTGGTACGGAAGACGGTATTGAAGTAGTAGGCGAAGCCGGAAGCGGTGAAGAGGGTATCCGGCTGGCCCAGGAATATAATCCGGATGTTGTGCTGATGGATCTGGTAATGGAAGGCATGGACGGTATTGAGACGACCAAGCGGCTGCTCAAACTGTATCCGGACTGCAAGGTTATCGTGCTGACCAGTTATCTGGATGATGAGAAAATGTATCCTGTCATTGAAGCCGGAGCGTTCAGCTATCTGCTGAAAACCTCGCGGGCCAGTGAAGTAGCGGATGCTATCCGTGCTGCTGCCCGTGGACAGTCTGTGCTGGAATCCCAGGTAGCATCCAAGATGATGAACCGGTTTCGCAACAATGCCAAAGCAGAGGCTCCGGCCTACAAGGAGCTTACCGAACGCGAGATGGAAGTACTGAAGCTGCTGGCCCAGGGCAAATCCAACCAGGATATTGCCGACCAGCTGATCATCGGAATCAAGACAGTGAAATTCCATGTCACCAACATTCTTGCCAAGCTGGGTGTCGAGGACCGGACCCAGGCGGCTATTTATGCGTACAAGAACGGGCTGGCGGAGTAACGGGAGCGCTATGGCGGGGCGGACAACCCTTGCTGGTGAAATGAGAGGCAAAAATGCCTCTGATTTCGGCTTTGGCGGCCAAATCGGCGAAATGAAGGGCAAAAATGCCTCTGAATTCGGCATCGGTGGCCAAATAGGCGAAATGAAAGGCAAAAATGCCTCTGAATTCGGCATCGGCAGCCAAATGGGCGAAATGAAAGGCAAAAATGCCTCTGAATTCGGCTTCGATGGCCAAATGTGCGAAATGAGAGGCAGAAGTGCCTCAGATTTGTAAAGCCAACATAAAGGGATTACTCCCTCTATGTTGGCTATTTGTTTATAGAGGGGTATAGGCTTCTGCGGACGAATAAATAGGCACATTTCAATACTCTCGATTCATGGTTAGACCCCGCAGTGTGTAGGTGCACACTAAATCGTATTACCCTGCAAGTTTCGAACTTTAGCTGAGTACCTGGCAAGTATGTATATCTTCTCCCGAATCGGGCTATCCTTTCTAGTAGATTGATAGATTGGATGAGAGAGGGAGATGCGGAATGCGGCAGGGGAAACATGGACAAGGGATGGGGAAGGTAACACTGATGATGATTAGCCTCAGTCTGCTGGTACTGCTGCTGGCCGGATTCGCAAGCGGGGCTGGCCGCAATAGTGCAAATGAGCCTGCAGCAGACACTGCCCTCTCTGCATCCAGCCCGGAGCAGTTGAGCCGTTCCCTGGATCTCCTGGCTTCGGCCGGCCGGGAGGTAACAGCAGCCGGCTCTCCGCTGAGGCTAGTTGTGAAGTGGCAGGGAGAATACAGCAATGAAGCGGCAGGGACAGATAGCACTAACGCCGCAGCTTCGGCCCAAGCTCTGCTAAATAAAGATATTACTTCTGGCGCCCAAGCCGCATTTAATGAAGATGTTACCTCCGGTGACCCAGTTTCCTTAAATGAAGATGCTGCTTTTGGCACTAAAGCCTTATCTATTACAGAAGCCACTACTGCGGCCCCAGCCGTATCTAATGCAGAAGCCACAGCGGAAGCTCAGACATTGTCCCCGGCAACCTCCGCAGATCCATCGGCAGCAGCGGCGCGGCTGGCAGACCAGCTCGGACTCGGTAAGCTGATGACCGCTGAAGAAGACGGCCATGTCACCTACAGAGCCTCCCGTCCGCTGGATTCAGCCAGTACAAATTCATTGTTCTGGAGTGAAATGGGCCAGGGCACAAGCTATGTAATTGTGACTGTGGAGACGCAGGATCTGCTGCAGGCAGCAGGATTTCAAGCAGCGGCCGCGTATGCCGGAGCACAGGTGCTGGCTGCTGGCATCACGCCGCAGTGGAATGCTTCACTGCAAGGCATGTCATCGCTGCAGGGATCCCCCCGGGAGGCACTTGAGCGGGTGCAAGGTACAATTGCTGAGCGGCTGAACGGATTAGAGCCAGCGGAAAGCTACGGGGATGTGGCGACTTACAGCCGTACCTACAGCGTTAAGGACGCGCAGAGGGTTGTGAACAGCGGAGAGCACAGAATAGCTCTGCAGGCTGCCGTTCACCAGAACAGCAATGACAGCAGTAACCGTGTGACAATCGGGCTGCCGCTCATTACGATTGAATATTAATGAAGTCCGTCCAGTTATAGTCATAATTCGCTGTAATTCCGCATATACTAACAAAAAGCTCCGCAAACCGGGCTCCGGTTTGCGGAGCTTTTTACCGGAAGGTATAATATGGAAGTGTGGCGGCGTCTACTGTTTCGGCAGAAGCCTATAAGCTTCGGTATGAAAAACGATAAGAAAGTTTAATGGAAAATTACGAAATCCCGAGAAAAACTGTCAGGAATGTGATAGCATCCTCACGGTGAATATGATAAAATGACATCACGCCGTGCTACGGCGCGATGAGAATGATTGTCAACTAACTATATTACATACAGAGAGATGAGGAGCCATGGCTGAAAATCAAACCCTTGATGAACTGCATACACCCGGTGCTGTATTCTTTATTTTTGGGGCAACCGGAGATCTGGCCCGGCGCAAGCTTTTCCCGGCGATATATAGCTTGTACCGCGAAGGCAAGCTGACACATGATTTTGCGGTAATTGGCGTGGCTCGGCGTCCCCGTACCCAGGAGGAGTTCCGGGAGGATGTGAAGGAATCCATCCGTGAATTCTGCCGTTATCAGGTAGCCGATGCTGCGGAATGGAATGATTTTGTACAGCATTTCGAATATAAATCACTGGATATTAACAATGTAGACGGCTTCCGTGAGCTGTGTGCGCAGACAGAGCAGCTTGAACAGAAGTTCCAGATTCCGGGCAACCGGATGTTCTATCTGGCTCTGGCTCCTGAGCTGTTCGGCAGCGTATCGTTCAACCTCAAAGCCGGCGGCATGCTGCAGGGTGCAGGCTGGAACCGTCTGGTTATCGAGAAACCGTTCGGCTATAACCTGGAATCTGCAGAGCAGTTGAATGAGCAGATCCGCCAGGTGTTTAAGGAAGAGGAGATTTACCGGATTGACCACTATCTGGGCAAAGAAATGGTGCAGAACATTGAGGTTATCCGTTTTGCGAATGCGTTCTTTGAGCCGCTGTGGAACAACAAGCATATTGCGAACATTCAGATTACCCTTGGTGAGACTGTCGGGGTAGAAGAGCGCGGCGGGTACTATGATCATGCCGGTGCACTTCGCGATATGGGGCAGAACCATATTTTGCAGCTGCTGACGATGATTGCAATGGAGCCGCCAAGCCGTCTGCTGGCTGAAGATATCCGTGACGAGAAGGTAAAAGTTCTCCGTTCGCTGCGCCCGTACTCCTCCCCGGAAGAAGTACGTGAGAACGTGGTGCGCGGACAGTATACCCAAGGCCTCTACAAAGGCAAGAGCCTGCCGGCTTACCGCCAGGAGGATAAAGTAGATCCTGAGTCCAATACTGAGACGTATTTTGCAGCGCGTATTTTTGTAGACAACTTCCGCTGGGCGGGCGTTCCTTTCTACATCCGTACCGGCAAGCGTCTGCCTGTGAAGACTACGGAAGTAGTGGTGGAGTTCAAGGGTATGCCGACTAACGTATACCTGGGCCAGAAGCATAAGCTTGAGCCGAACCTGCTCGTGATCCGCGTCAATCCGATGGAAGGCATCTACGTGAAGATTAACGCCAAGAAGCCGGGTTCGGAATCGGAAATTCAGCCGCTTGCCATGGACTTCTGCCAGAGCTGCATGATCGGCATCAATTCACCGGAAGCCTACGAGCGTCTGCTGCATGATGCGGCACGCGGCGATTCGACTTATTTTACCCGTTGGGATGAAGTATCGTCGGCCTGGTCATTTGTTGACCGGATCGCACAGGCCTGGAAGGAAGAGAACAGTGATCTGGCTTCCTATCCGGCTGGCTCATGGGGACCGGTAGAAGCAGACCAGCTGCTGGACCAGGATGGCTTCCATTGGTGGCCGGTGAATGGACAGGATGAAGATAACGTGGTATGGCGTGTGAACAGCTAGTACCAGCTATATAGAATTACAGACAGCGGTTCCTCGGTGAGGGGGATCGCTGTTTTTTGTATTTTTAATGAAAATTACAATAAAAGGATTTCAATCCTGCGTGTTTGCTATATAATCCCATTAACTGTAGAGAGAAAAGATCCGGGGATCGCAGTCAGCCGCCTGAAGGCCTACAAAATCTGTTGGAGGAATGGGGCACTCGTTGATGAAAAGGACACAGCAGGCGCATAAGCAGTACAGTTTTTTTCTGGGAACGATGTTATGCGGTTATAATCTGGCTGATAAGCTGTATGGTGCGGTATATATCGTTCTGATGAGCATGAGAGGGGTTGACCCGATGCAGATCAGTATTGTATTCGCGGTATCCTCGCTGTCCCTTGCGGTGTTTGATTATCCCAGCGGCAATCTGTCGGACTTGTACGGGAGGAAAAAGCTGACGGCTATCGGTTTTATAATATGGGGGGCGGGATTGTCTATATTTGCTTTTGCAGGTAATCTGGCAGCGTTTATTGTTTCTGCGGTTGTGATGTCTCTGGGAGTTGCGCTGATTTCCGGCTCGCCGCAGGCCTGGTATTTGGATAAGCTTGAGGATCTGGGCATGCAGGAGTATAAAAATATTGCACTGCCGCGACTGAACGGATATGTGTCCGCTTTTGCAGTAGTAGGGGCACTATTGGCATCATTAAGCAGCAATATACATCTATACCTTCCGGTGGCTATAGCGGGTGGAGCGGCAATGGGGCTAGGTCTGTATACCTGGCTGCGGTTCAGCGATAATTATGGCGTCCGGACGGAGGATAGTATTTTTAAAGAGGTCTATGTGACCACAGGCGAATTTGTGAAAAATAAGCTGATGCGGTTTATCCTGTTCAAAAGCATCTTTAGCCATGCCGCATTGCTTGCTTTTCTGCTCAGCTGGCAGGTGTATGGTGTAAATGAGCTTGGGCTGCCCGTGGGTTATTTAGGCGGAATGCTGGTTTTGTTCATGGTTGTAATCAGCCTGTCCTCGTTCTGCAGCTCTTTTCTGGCAAAAAGGAAAGTGCAGGCGGTACGGATTATTTCCGGCGGTCTGCTGCTCTCGGCTTCCGGTCTGCTGCTTGCAGGACTGTTTGCACATCCGGCTGTGTTCATCGCGGGGCTGGTTTTGTATGAATTCGGGCTTGGGCTGGAGTCCTCCTTATTCAGTGCCTGGGTGCAGGATTTCATTCCCCGGGGCAAAAGAGCAACGTTCACCTCAGGGCTATCTGCCCTCAAATCGCTATCGGGCTTCGCAATCACCCTGCTGCTTGGTCTGGCTGCAGAACGGCTGGGCTATACTGTTATCTGGGTGATGGGCGCGGTGAGCCTGATGGTTTCGCTGGCGGTTTTGCTCTTTTTGAGCAGAAGGCATACTATAACAGACACGGCCCGCACAGAAGCTGAAACGGCAAGCAGATAAGGGATACGCAGAAAAACAGCAAATTTGTACAACTTGTTTCACTTCCGCCGCTTTTTTGTAGATAAAGTCTGCTGAATTTTGATATACTTTAAAGGATGCTTTCTGGAAAGGGAACGGGTATTAGGAGCGTAAAGCATGAATTTATATATGAAGGGATATGTGCAATGACACCGGATCAGAAACTGCAACAGGAAGTGGACAAACGCAGAACGTTTGCGATCATTTCCCACCCGGATGCGGGTAAAACAACACTAACGGAGAAGCTGCTGCTGTTCGGCGGCGCGATCCGGCTGGCGGGAACGGTTAAAGCCCGCAAAGCAAGCAAGCATGCGACAAGTGACTGGATGGAAATAGAGAAGCAGCGCGGAATCTCGGTAACCTCTTCCGTAATGCAGTTTGATTATCTGGATCACCGGGTGAACATTCTGGATACTCCAGGTCACCAGGATTTCAGTGAGGACACCTATCGTACCCTGACAGCGGCGGACAGTGCGGTCATGCTGATTGACGTAGCGAAGGGTGTGGAGGCACAGACAATCAAGCTGTTCCAGGTCTGCGCCAAGCGCGGTATCCCGATTTTTACCTTCATTAACAAGCTGGACCGTGAAGGGCAGAGCCCGTTCGATCTGATGGAAGAGCTGGAGAATGTACTGGGCATCCGCTCCGTACCGATGAACTGGCCGATCGGCAGCGGCCGCGAGCTGTGCGGCGTGTACGACCGGATGAAGAATCAGGTGGAGCTGTTCCAGGGTGACGACCACTCTGTAATCAAGGTGCAAAAGGTAGAAGGCTACCACGATCCGATTATCCGCGAGATGGCCGGAGAATATCTGCATGACCAGCTGTGCCAGGACCTGGAGCTGCTGGATGTGGCGGGTGACGCTTTTGACTATGAAAAAGTACTGCGCGGCGAGCTGACTCCGGTCTTCTTCGGCAGTGCGATCAACAACTTCGGCGTGCAGACGTTCCTCGACAACTTCCTGGAGCTGGCACCGAAGCCGGAGCCGCGCCGCAGTACGGTTGGTGCCATTGAGCCGACCAATCAGAAATTTACCGGCTATGTATTCAAAATCCAGGCCAACATGAACCCGGCCCACCGCGACCGTATCGCATTCCTGCGGATCGTATCCGGCAAGTTCGAGCGCGGCATGAGCGTGAAGCATGTGCGGGCGGGCAAGGATATCAAGCTGTCCCAGCCGCAGCAGTTCCTGGCCCAGGACCGTGATATTGTCGAAGAGGCGTATCCGGGCGATATTATCGGTTTGTTTGACCCGGGTATTTTCCGGATTGGCGATACACTCAGCCAGGCGGGTGAGATGGAGTTCGATGAGCTGCCGACGTTCTCACCGGAGATTTTCTCCAAAGTGAGCATCAAAAATGCACTCAAATCGAAGCAATTCCAAAAAGGGATTGACCAGCTGACGGAAGAAGGGATGATCCAGGTATTCCGTACGGTCAATTTTGACGATATTATTCTTGGCGTTGTCGGTCAGCTGCAGTTCGAGGTGTTCGAGTACCGGATGAAGGGCGAGTACGGCGTGGATGTTATGCTTCAGCGGATGAGCTACCAGTTCGCACGCTGGATTGTGGATGAGAACAAGCCGGACCCAAGCAAATTCCGGATCAACTCCACACTGGTAACAGACAAGAAGGGCAACTATGTCGTGCTGTTCGAAAATGAATACGCGATGCGTACCGCTATGGAGAAGAATCCGACTGCGAAGTTCCTGGAGACCGCTCCTTAAGTGTACGGAAATTAACCGGGTAAGATTAATATTATGGTAAAAACCTCCGCCTCTGGCTGTGCGCTGCACGGCCGGAATGCGGAGGTTTTTTGGCTGTCTAGCCCTGCTCAGTGGTGACTGATCCTGGGGTGATCTCCTCCAGATGTCTGTGCAGCAGGCCGATGACATGATCCTGCTTGGCCTTGCCGATATCTTTCCAGACCATTTCAAACACGACGCCAAGTCCGGGAAGCGCGGCTTCCGGCCCGTCTACGGAGCCTTCAATCATGGAACGCAGGTCTTCCTCGGACTGGCCGTGCACTTTATGCAGAACCGCCTGGCGTAAATCAATGGTTACCGGCATAGTGCACCTCCTTTTTTCTGCAGAATGAAAAGCTTCAGGGGCACAATCTTCAGAGCAGGCTGTCTGCACCAGGCAGAACCCCATCCAAAATGCCCTGTACTAATGTGCCCTGCGGCTGCAGTGAAAATTCAAGTTTGCCCGCCCGTATGCTATACTGTTTGAGACGAAAAATGCTGCAGGAGGTACACGGACATGGCCAAAAAACAATACGCGATTATCGGAATGGGACGCTTCGGCTCAAGTGTAGCCAAGGCGCTCAGCGGCATGGGATACGACGTGCTGGCCATCGATGCCGATGAGCAGCGCACCCAGGAAATCTCCGGTATTGTAACCCATGCCGTATCCGCAGATTCCACCGATGAGGAAGCGCTGCGTGCGCTGGGCATCCGCAATTTCGACGTTGTGGTAGTAGCGATCGGGGAAGATATTCAGGCCAGCATTCTGACCACGCTGATCCTGAAGGATCTGGGCGTGCCGGCGATTCTGGTTAAAGCCAAAAATGAGCTGCACGGCAAGGTGCTAAGCAAGATAGGCGCAGATAAAATTATCTATCCTGAGCGGGATATGGGGATGCGGGTCGCCCACCATCTGGCTTCACCGAACATCCTTGATTATATTGAGCTATCCCCGGATTACAGTATTCTGGACATGAAGGTGCCGAAGCAGATGCTTGGCAAAAACCTGCTGGAGCTGGACATCCGCGCCAAATACGGCTGCAACGTTATGGCCATCCGCCGGGGCGATGACATGAACATTACCCCAAGAGCTGAGGACAGGCTGGCTGACGGCGATGTGCTGGTTATTGTCGGGCACAAGGATAACCTCACGAAGCTGGAGATGGCTTATCATTAAAGAACTAAGAGAAGTGTGAAAGGAAAGAACCTTATGGAAATATTATCACCGCAAAATACGCGGGTTAAAGAATGGGCCGGACTGCAGGAGAAAAAGCACCGTGATAAGACCGGTAAATATATTGTAGAAGGCATTCACCTGGTGCAGGAGGCGCTGCTGGCGGAAGCGGATGTAGAGATACTCGCCTACGATCTGGACAAGGGTATGCCGTCTGAGCTGCGGGATCACCTGCAGACTGTGCAGGGCATGGAGGTCATCGGCGTTTCGGCGGCCGTCATCGCCAAATGCAGCAGCACGAACACCCCGCAGCCCGTCTTTGCGGTTGTCCGCAAGGAGCAGCAGGGCGTGGAGACCATCCTGGCGAAGCCGGACAGTCTGGTTGTCGTGCTGGATGGTGTCCAGGACCCCGGCAACGTGGGTACAATCATCCGCAGCGCGGATGCCGCCGGCGCAGACGGTGTGATTCTCGGCGCAGGCTGCGCCGACCTGTACAACCCGAAGACCATCCGTTCCACGATGGGCTCGATGTTCCATCTCCCGGTTGTGGAGGGAGATCTGGGCGTTGTTCTGCCGCAGGCGCGCGAGCGCGGAGCGCTGCTGGTCAGCACCTCGCTGACCGGGGAAGACTCCTGCTACACGCACGATTTCCGCGGCAGCCAGTGGCTGCTGATCGGCAGCGAAGGCAAGGGCATCTCCCTGCAGACCGCAGCGCTCGTCGACAAAAGCATCATCATCCCGATGGCCGGCCGGGCCGAGTCATTGAATGCGGCGATGGCGGCGACGATTTTGCTGTTTGAGGGGATGCGGCAGCGGGGTTATCCACCGCAAATAAACCCATCCCAATGTGAGTTGTAACTCACTTTGTCACCGATTGAAACGTCATTTGGCACAGGTTTGTAACGATTTTTTGTCACAAGTATTTTAGCCCTGATGATCAAGAAAACCTTGATTATCAGGGCTTTTTTTGAGGCGGACATTATATTGAAAATAGGCTGTAAGACATTAAGCTCACGGGCTGACATGCTCAATCACTGGGCTTATGGGAACGATAGTCCGGCTAATCTGAGTCGTTATGCAAAAGAGGATAATAATTGGTTGAATCTATCGCGCTCCTCCAAAAAGGCGCAATGACCGCTGTAATGGAACGGAACCAGCTGCGAATTTTTGATCAGCTTATTTGTTTCCTCAGCTTTGGTATACGGAACGACCTTATCATGAATTCCGTGAATAATTAATGTGGGTACATTGATCTGACCGAGATCGTTGTAGACATTTTCATCTCTAAGCGTGGCCATAATGGCGGAAGTTGCCCAATTCGCGGCTTGTAATCCCATTGAAACGAACCAATCAGATTTCGGTGCGGAAATATACTGAAAGAAAAAACTTCCCGTTTGGTCCTGCAGCATTTGCGGCCGGTCATGATTTGTATCTTCGATAATTTTATTTGTAAATTCTTTCGGAACGCTAGATGGAGAGGCAGCGTCGATCAGGACGAGTTTAGATACCCCATACTCTTTGTGACGGGCCATATAACGAATCGATATCGCGCCCCCGGTAGAGTGTCCTGCAAGTGTTATGTTTCTTAACTGTAACGCCTCGATGACCATGCGGACATCATCCGCTAATCTGTCGAAATTGTACCCGGCAAATGGTTTATCCGAATTCCCGTATCCTCTCCAGTCCATTCCGATACAACGATATCCGAGCTTAGGAAGGAAATTGAACTGATATTCGAACTGGTTATGGTTTAGCGGCCATCCATGAATAAAAAGTATCGTTTTATTTCCCGTCGGATTGATGTCCTCTATAAATACTCTTACGCCCGGTTCCACAGTAACAAAGTATCCCAAGTGAATCGCCTCATTTTTTAAAAAATGTACTTTCCCTTTAAGATATTCGCCCTGGGCAAGGTGAATGCGTAATTTCGGCGTTTATCCGAAGAAGTAGATGATAAACCATTACAGAGAGAAAACTCCCACGCAGGAGCAAGCAGATAAGGTTCAAGACAGCATCAGAGCAAAGCCCAAGCCTTGTTACGGCTTGGGCTTTGCTCTTTTTACGCTCCGGTATCAAAACTTTCAACCCTGATGTCATTTTTTTCAACCATAACCGGGCGGTTATTAATTATATAATCAATCCAAGGCAACAAGCTATAAACATTGGAAGGAGGACGGCGGTTAGGTCAACATTAATGACAGGGGGAATAGTGATGAAGAAAAAAACTTCGGTACTGGCATTGTTGTTAGTGCTCCTGATAGCAGTTACTGGATGCGGCGGAGGGGCTGGTAATGCAGGCACGACAGAAGCGGCCAGTACATCCGAAGGCTCCAATTCATCCGGGAAATCGGGAGACGGAAAAATTGTAATCGGTTTCTCGCAGACGGTCATGAATCACCCGTTCCGGATTGCCAACGTAGATACGGCCAAGAAAGCAGCCGCCGATCTCGGGGTTGAGATCATTGTGACAGATGGACAAGGGGACGCGAACAAGGAAATCGCCAACATCGAGAGCCTGATCGCCCGCAATGTCGATGCCCTTATCGTGAGCAGCCTGTCGGGCAACGCGATCTACCCCGCATACAAGGAAGCGGAAAGAGCGGGCATCCCGCTGATTATCGCGGCCTCCGGCGTACCGGACGATGACAGCATTCCTTATACGACATTCGTTGCTTCGGATGAGGTGACGATGGGCCAGCAGGCAGCGAAGTACATTGCCGACAAGATGGGCCAAAAGGGCAATCTGGTTATCCTCAACGGTGTCGTCGAGTCGACCAACTCCCAGCTTCGTACGCAGGGATTCATGCCGGAGATTCAAAAGTATCCGGATATCAAGATCGTGGCGGAGCAATCCGGAGAATGGCTGCGGCTGCCGGCGATGCAGGTGATGACGAATATTTTGCAGGCCAACAGCAAGATTGACTTCGTGTTCGCCCAGAATGACGAGATGGCGCTCGGCGCAATTGAAGCCATCAAGAAAGCAAACCGGATGAGCGAGATCAAGGTGGTCAGTATGGACTCCCAGAAGGAAGCGCTGGAGAAGATCAAGAATACAGATGAGCTGATGATGTCCGTGAAAAATGAATGGAGCTTCGAAACGGCTGTGAAGCTCGCAATCGATGCGGCGAACGGCAAAGAGATCCAGAAGAGAGTGATTCTGGACTCTCCTGTAATCGACAAGTCGAATGTTGATAACTTCTACGATCCGAATTCAACGTTCTAAAAGAAACATATCCGAGAGCACCAATCCAATTATAAATTCAGGAGGAATTCATCATGGGTTTTGAAGACACATTGCAGGAAATTCCGGTAACCGAGTACAAGGAACGTTTGCAGAAGGCAAGAGTGAAAATGGAAGCGGAAGGCCTGGACGGGCTGCTGGTTTATTCAGACTCGTACCGTATGAGCAATGTCCGCTGGTTAGCCAACTATCGCGCATTTGACGGGGTGTTCCCTTATCCGGCAATGGTGTTTATCCCGCTTGACGGCGAACCTACGCTGTTCGCGGAAGGCAGTCTGGTATCCTATGCGGCTGACGAGACATGGTTCTCAGATGTAAGAGGCATCCGCCAGGAGCTAGGTAATGTGCTGAAGGATTTCCAGAAAGGCAGAAATTCCGCCAAAATCGGCCTCAGCGGCTCCAAATATTGTGCTCTTGAATTCTATGAGACGATCCGCGACAGTCTGAATCCAACCTCAGTGCTGCAGAAGACAAATATTATCGAGTACCTGAAGTCGATCAAGAGCGAAACGGAAATCCGTAATATGAAAGTAGCCGGCCGGCTGGCGGACATGGGGATTGAAAAAATCCACGAGCTGCTCGCCACCGAACGTCTGACCGAGAGAGAAGTAACGCGTCAAGCGATGGCGCACATGTTCGCGAACGGTGCGGACACCGTCTCGTTCGACATGATGGTCCAGTCGGGACCGAACTCCGGGGACTTCTTCCTGGCCCGCCCGCGTGACCGCGAAATTGTCAAAGGCGACACAATCCTCATCGATATCGGCTGCCGTTATAACGGATATTCGTCCGATATGGCGCGTGGTGTAGCTTACGGCAAGGTGGATGCGGAGAAACAGCGCCTGCTCGATACCTGCCTGGAAGCATGGAGAGCGGGAATGTCCGCTCTGCGACCGGGCATGACCGGCGCGGAGGCCGATGTGGCTGCCAACGAAGTGCTGAAGCGCGAGGGCTATCCGCATATGGCCGGTGAAGGCCGCGGCTGCGCCCACTCCACAGGCATGGATCCGGAGGAGGAAATTCCGGTAGTAGGCCCGGACAGCCAGGATATTCTGGTCGAGAACCAGACGATTGCTTTTGAAATTACTCTGCTCATTCCCGGATATGCCGGTACCCGTGTAGAAGATACGGTTGTAATCCGCAAAGACGGACCGGAGTCGCTGACCAATCATCCGTATGTCTGCAACTGGTACCAGGATTAAAATTTGAGATAAGCAATGATGGCTTTGCATCAGTTAAGCGTCAGTGTGCAAAGCCATCATTGTCCCACTAAATAAAGGGGAATCAGGCAGATGGAAACCATTCAGAAAGCCCGTACGCTCTTGAAACAGGAAGAGACGCTGCTGCTGCTGTTTATCGTAATAGTCACATTAATCTCTCCAATCTTCTCACCGGAGTTTTTCACTTCTTATAACTTCGCAAATCTGCTGCGGCAGATCTCCTATCCGGCGATTGTGTCAATCGGGATGCTGCTGACGGTACTGATCGGCGGCATTGACCTGTCGGTGGGGTCCGTGATGCAGGCGGTAAGTCTAACGGCCATTATGCTCGTTCAGCTGCAGGCGCCGACTGGCGTAATCGTGGTTGTTGTCCTGGCACTGGGTTTGTTCCTTGGTCTCATTAACGGCATGCTGATTACCTTCGGCAAGCTGCAGCCATTTATCGTAACGCTAGGAACCAAGGTAATTATCGACGGAACCACGTTGTTTATGACGAAAGGCAAAGGCATCAGCGGAGATGCGGGCGACAGCTTCCTTTCCATTGGCGGGGGGTACATCGGGGCTATTCCCAATCCTGTCATTATCATGCTGGTGTTGTACATCATCGGGTTCATTCTGCTGAACAAAACGATCTTTGGGCGGCAGATATATAGTGTAGGGTCCAACAGGGTGGCGGCTTATAACTCGGGCATCAACGTTAAAAAAGTGCAGCTGAGCGTTTATGCGCTGTCCGGATTGTTCGCTGCGATAGCGGGCCTGCTGATTGCCTCCAGAACCGGCGCTTATCAGCCAATGTCCGGCAACAGCGGAGCAACAGGCATGGAGCTGAGCGCCATCGCTGCCGTCGTGGTAGGCGGAGCCAGCTTATCTGGCGGAAAAGGCACAATCTGGGGAGCATTTTTAGGTGCTCTGCTCGCCGGGCTGCTGTTTAATCTGCTCGTATTCCTGAACATGAATCCTTATATTCAGCAGTTCATTCTGGGCATCATCATTCTGGCTGCCGTCATCTTTTCCGCTTCCAAGAACCGCAAGTAATTACAAATCCATGTATATGACAAAGAGGGAACGATATGGATAATGTCATCCTTAAATTAGACGGAATCTCCAAGCAGTTCGGTAATCATTATGCGCTGAAAGATATTAACGTGAACATAAGCGAAGGGGAGTTCCATGCGATTGTCGGCGAGAACGGGGCCGGCAAATCCACCCTGATCAAAATATTGTCCGGCGTTCATTTGCCCTCGGAAGGCAACGTTCATTTTAAAGGCCAGTCCGTCAAGTTCCTGTCGCCTTATATGGCGCAGAAGAGCGGGGTCAGCACGTTGTTTCAGGAAATTCAGGAGATTCCCGCGCTGTCGGTGGCGGAGAATATTTATCTTGGGAGAGAACCGCAAAAGGGTTCCCTGCTGCAGTGGAAGACGCTGTATAAGGAAGCGGGGGAGCTGCTGAACAATCTTGACATCAAGATTGACCCTTATAAGAAAATGGAAGAGCTGAGCATCTCGGAACGGAAGATGGTCGAGATCGCGAGAGCCGTCTCGTTCAACGCGGAGCTGCTGATTATGGATGAACCTTCCGCGAACCTGAACGAAGACGAGCTGGCTGTGCTGTTCAAGACGATTGCCGAGCTCAGAAAAAGAAAGGTAACGATTATCTATATCTCTCACCGGCTGCGGGAAATCTTCGCCATGGCTGACCGGGTTACCGTTCTGAGGGACGGTCAGCATGTAAAAACGATGGATATCAAGGATACGGATGAAGCGCGGCTCGTCCAGCTGATGATCGGGCGGGAGCTGAATGAATATTATCCTGTGAATACGGAACAGATCGGTGACAAAGTGCTGGAGATTTCTGATTTGAATGTGCCGGAGCTGCTGCATAATGTGAGCTTAAGCCTGAACAGACGCGAAATTCTCGGCATTGCCGGATTAGCGGGCTCGGGCGGTAATATTTTGACTAAAGTGCTGTTCGGGCTGGTCAAAGGCTACTCGGGCAAGATGGTGCTGGACGGCAAGCCGTTCGTTCCGAAAAATCCGCGGCAGTGCATTGCGGACGGGATTGCATTTGTACCGGAGGACCGTAAGACGCAAGGGTTATTTCTGAATTTAAGTGTGCGGACCAATATGTCCATTACTTCGCTGCGCAAGTTCAGAACATTCGGTCTGATCAGTGAGCCGAAGGAAAGCAGGCAGGCCAATGAATTGGTGCAGCAGCTGTCGGTGAGACCGAAGAACATTAAGGCGCCGATCCGCTCTCTCAGCGGAGGCAACCAGCAGAAGGCGCTTATCGGACGCTGGCTCCTGGACAAGTATAAAATTCTTATTCTCGAAGAGCCTACCCGTGGTGTGGATGTCGGGGCCAAGATGGAAATTTACCAGGAAATCAACAAACTGCTGAGCCAGGGCCTGTCTCTCATCATGGTCTCCTCCGAGCTTCCCGAGCTTCTGGGAATGTGTGACCGGATTCTTGTCTTCTCCGGCGGAACGATTACCGGCGAGCTGCAGCGGAACGAAGCATCCGAAGAGAAGATCATGGAATACGCACTGCAGGAGGTGAAATGAAATGAATATGGCGAAATGGAGAAGCTATCTCCCGCTGGCAACCCTCATCCTGTTAATGATCGTAGGTTCACTCCTGTCCGATAAGTTCCTGACGTACGCCAATCTGATGAATTTGCTGCAATACAGTGCGGAAAGTGCGCTCATTGCCGTTGGTATGACACTTGTAATTCTTACGGGAGGGATCGATCTTTCGGTCGGATCCGTTGTGGCTTTAACGGCGGTCGTCAGCGCCAATACGCAGCATTTGGGCGTGTGGGGTATTCTGGCGGTGGTGATCCTGATCGGCGCTCTTGTCGGTGCGCTCAACGGAGTCGTGCTGACGAAATTCCGGGTCGAGCCTTTTATGGCGACGCTGGCTACGATGGCGATCTTCCGGGCCGTTGCTCTCTGGTACACCAACGGCGGGCCAGTTATCGGTACGGTGACACCTGCGTTTTCGAATATAGCGAACGGAAGCTTGCTGGGCATTCCGCTTCCCGCCGTCTATGTCGTAGTGGTGTTCATCCTCGGATATTTTGTTCTGAATCGTACACCGTTTGGCAGACATGTGCTGGCTGTCGGCGGCGGGGAAGAGACATCCCGGTTGTTCGGGATCAAGGTTGAGCGCGTCAAGGTGATCGTGTATATCATCAGCGGCGTTCTTGCCGCTCTGGCCGGGCTGCTGATTACTTCCCGGATCGGCATGGGTGAACCGCGCTCGGGCTTTCAATTTGAGCTGGTGGCCATCGCCGTCGTGATTGTCGGGGGAACCAGCCTTACAGGAGGCCGCGGTACGATCGGCGGAAGCTTCATCGGACTGCTCATTTTCGCTGTTGTGATGAACATTATGAATCTGCTGAACATCTCATCCTTTGTCCAGCCGATCGTGCGGGGACTGATCATTATCCTGGCCGCCCTGGCAATTTCCCGGATGGTAAAATCGAAATCCGCAGCTGCGGAAGCTTCATGAGCGAAAGGTGCATAGCGAATGTGCAAAAGAGTAATGGCCGGACAGTCCGCATCATGGGGCGTTCGGCTGTTTTCATCATGTCGAATAATGGCAATTCATGCTGGATACGCGGCAGGCAGGTTAATATTGCTTATTAACATGTAAAAGGATTCTTGGTAGTATAGGCATAACCTATGTTTGAAGGAGCTGCTGGATATTGAAGCGTGCACTGCTAACCTACCTGTCTTCCAGCGTAAAGCGTAAGATGATTCTGATGGTGGTAGTCATGCTGATTCTTGTAATCGCTATCATCGAGATTGTCACTTACGCCGTTTCTATTAATTTTCATCTGAACGATGCCAAGGCAAATGATACCCAGAAGGTACAATTTATCAGCGAGAATATGGACGATGCCATTTCTTACATGGGTAAGCTGATGGATAGTATTACCGAGGATTCAGAAATTCAGTCTATGCTACTGCAGACGAACCAGCTTACCTATGAGAAGTTAAGTGCGCTGGAACAGCTGGTCGTTTCCAAAATCCTTTACTCCACCGACAAGCTGGAAACCGTCTATCTCTTCAATACGCAGCAGTTCCTGGTCAAGCTGAACTATAACACTTCCGGGAGCGTGAATAATAAGGACGACGTGCAGTCCGAGCTGAAGAAACAGCGTTATGACACGGTGGGAAGAATCACCTGGAGGGTTAACAAAGGGGTTATTTATATTGAAAGAGCCATCCGGGAACGGGATTCGCTCAAGATGCTCGGCTATATAACCATTTCGCTGAGGGACGATTATTTAAAGCAACGCCTGCAGTCAGAGCCTTACCGCTACAGCTACGTATTTGACGAGCAGGATCGTGTCGTTGTCAGCAGCAGCGAGGTTCCGGATATCCGCGTGGAGGATTTGCTCCGCCGTGCGAAATTGCAGTCCGCCGAGAAGCCTTCTGTATTGAATATGGAGCCGTACGGAAAAATGCTGTTCACAACCTTCATATCCGCCCAGGAAGGGTGGAGAGTAGTCTCACTTGTTCCGCTTAAGGAAATCTCCAAAGGCACGGAACTGATCGGACGCTGGATCATCGCGATCGGAGTAATCGGCGTGCTGGTGGGCATCCTCTTGACCTGGTTCACGGCCAGCCGCATAATTGCTCCGCTCCACGCGCTAAAGAAGGTTATGGATCAGGTGGAGACAGACCGTTTCGATCAGCAGGTCAGAATCAACCGGAGGGATGAGTTCGGGCGGCTCGCTCGCAGCTTCAACCAGATGATGGGTAAGATCAATTATTTGATCTCCGAGGTGTACCAGAAGGAGCTGGCCCAGCGTGAATCAGAATACCGGGCACTTAAGGCCCAGATTAATCCCCATTTTCTGTACAATACGCTGGATACGATCCGCTGGCTGTCCATGTACGGTGAGAATGACAAGATCGAGAATGTGACCATCTCACTGGCGCAGCTGTTGAAGGCCAATCTGGCCGATCACCGGGAAATGGTGCCGGTCCGCTCGGAGCTGGAATATATCAATGCTTATTTGGCTATTCAGAAGACCCGTTTTGAGAGCCGGATCACGGTTTCAATCCACATGGACGACGATATTGCGGAGCTATGGATTCCTAGGTTTATTTTGCAGCCGATTGTGGAAAATTCATTCGTGCACGGGCTGGAGAATAAAGTCGGTCCGGGCAACCTGAGCATAATCGGGATCATGGATGGAAGGAACGTAAGATTCCGGGTAATTGACGACGGTGTCGGGATCGAGGAGCAGAAGCGGGACCGGCTGCTGGAATTCACGGGGGAGGTGGACTTCGGCAGCGCCAAAGGGACAGGCAACGGAATGAGAAACGTACACAAACGGATTCAAATGCTGTTCGGCGAAGGCTACGGTCTGACGATCAACGGCATGCCGGGCAGCGGCACCATTGTCGATATTATAGTGCCTGTAATGGAGACTGTAACTGCGTCTCCCAATACTGCGGATGAAGGTGGGAAGCATATTGTATAAGATCGTGATTGTGGATGATGAAGACATCGTAAGCCGGGGACTGAGCGAGAAGGTAGACTGGAGCAAGCTGAACTGCACGGTATGCGGGACGGCCGCCAACGGACTGGAAGGCATAGAAGTCATTGAACGCTTTAAACCGGACATCGTCATTACCGACATCAAGATGCCGGGGATGAACGGGCTGGAGCTGGCCGAGCATATCAAGCGTCATTATCCGGGGATGATCACGATTCTCCTGAGCGGATACAGTGAATTCGACTATGCCCGTACCGCAGTAAGGCATCAAGTATTCGATTATCTGCTCAAACCGATCAAGATTCCGGACCTGAATGCCTGCATTCTTAAGGCGGTGGACAGGATCAACGGCAGTAGAGCTTCTTTGCTGCAGGCGGCCAGTGACTCCAGGCGGGAGAACGCGGACATCGTGGAGGCGGGCATCCTCATGAATGTGATTGTGAACGGCAATAAGGATATTGCCGCTATGCGCACAAAGCTGGAGGATTACAGTATCCGGCTTGGCTGCGGAGTGGTCGTGGTGTTTGAGATGTATAATCCCTCGGATCTTTCATATGAAGAGTATGCCTCCCTGTACCAGTATGCGGTCAACAATATAGTGAATGAAACGTACCACCGTTTCCAAATGGCGACCTCCATCGTGGATATGGAAGGAAAGAGCGTTGTCGTCGTCAAGTCTGACCCCGCCCTGCAGCAGGTGATTATCCGCAAAAGAGTGGTAGAAGCGACAACCGAATGTCTGGAGAACATCGAAATGTATTTAAAAAAGCAAATCAGCGTCGGCATCGGTACCCAATTTCAGGAGATCAGCGAGCTGTACAGCTCCTTCCAGTATGCGCTTAAGCTGCTCGAGACCCAATTGTTCTGGGGAAATCTGATGCCAAAGCTGCAGGATGCACTTCAGTGCAGCTCTGGCAATCCGCCTTTGAGCCGTATGGATGATGAATGGTTTGAGGCAATCTGTGACGGCAACGAGCCGGAAGCGAAACGGTATTTGGACAAATTCACGGCCGGCATAAGAGCCGGCAGGAATAAAAGCATCGCCCTGAACAGCTGTCTTGACTTCCTGCTCGGCCTGTCCAAGCATGTACCGGAATGGAGGATAAAGGACCAAATCACGGAAGCCATTGCGGGAATCACCGGACTGCGGACCTTCGAAGAATATAAGGACCTGTTAAGCCGGATTACAGCCCTGGCCTGCGAGGAGGCCTTATGGAGGAAGGAAGAATCGATGGGAAGAAGCCTGGCGGAGCGGATCGCCCGGTATGTGGATGATCATTATGACGAACCCGAGCTGAATCTTCAATTGGTTGCAGACTTGTTCCATGTGAGCGCCAGCCATCTCAGCAGAATTTTTAAAAAAGAGCTGGGGACTAACTTTAACGAGTATCTGTCGCTCAAACGGGTGGAAAAGGCCAAGCAATTACTGGCCGGCAGCCGTCGTTTGACCGTACTGGAGGTTGCCCGCCGGGTCGGGTTCGCGGACGGGAAATACTTCGGGCAGGTATACAAAAAATATTATGGAATGACACCCTCGGAATATAAAGAAACCTTGTTCGGCCCCCGCTGCAATGCGTTATAACGCCAGGAGGGCGTATAGCAAAAAATCTCTATCCCCGGCCGGTTTGGCAAACAAGCGGGGATAGAGATTTTTTATTTGATGCCCTGCTTTTCGATTTCTGCCTTGGCTTCATTCAGCGCCTGCCCGGCTGTCTTGCTGCCGGTGAGCGCCGAGGTGATGGCATCCTGCAGTACAACCGACCACTCTACGTAAGATGACATGCTCGGCCTGTTGATTGCATATTCAAATTGTTCGGTCATCAGATTCCGGTTCAGGTATTTTTCTTCATTCCCGAATTGGTCGATCTGCTCGTTCCAGACTGAAAGGCCTCCAATTTGGTCCTTGGCAGACACTTCGTTTCTCAAGCTGATCGTCAAATCTATAAATTTCCAGGCCCAGTCTTTATGACGTGAAGTCCGGGTAATGCCGAGTGCGCCGCCTCCGGTAACGGTGGAGCTTCTTTGATATCCCTGGAAACCGGGCACGAGCGCCATTTTAAAGCCGGATTTACGGCTGAGGATCGGATCGGCATAAGCCCAGCTAATCAAAAAAGGCGTCTTGCCCTCCGCGAAGGTCTCAATAGCCGACATATCGCCTGCAGTCAGGGAAGCGGGATCGGATAAACCGCTGCTCCGCAGGGTGTCCACCATAAATTCCAGCGCCTGCACGCCGCCGCCCTCATTGAATACCCAGCGGCCGTTGGCATCCTTCGCCTGCACGCCAAGGGCGTTGGCCAACAGCGTATAATCGGTGATCAGGCCTTCGCCCGGCTTCCAGCTCCAGATCAGGCCGTACTTGGCAAGTCCCTTATCCTGAATATACTTCGCCATGTCCTGCAGTTCCTCCCAGGTGCCTGGAGGAGCATAAATGCCGGCGCTTTTCAGCATCGATTCATTATAGTAGAGGAACTTCTCTTCCATGATGACCGGGAAGGCATATAAATCAGGAAGCGCATATAAATCATTGCTGATAACCCGCTGGTTATAAGCAATGGGTACCAATTTATCAATTACGCTTCCTGTGACATAGTTCCGCAGAGGCTCAAGCAAGCCGGTTCTGGCAAATCCGGTGGTCCAGACTGTATCGACCAGGATAATATCCAAATCGGTGCCTCCCCGCAGGATGCTGCCTTCTATCTGGTCATGCAGCGAGTTGATATCGGTGGAGCGGATATCGACTTTGATCCCATATTGCTCTTCATACAGCGTGGCTATTTTCCTGATATATGGCAGATAGGAGTTTTCGATCAGAATGCTGATCTGGTCGGGACGGCCGGAGAGCGGCGACGCTGATTGGGCTGCTTCATTTCCAGACCCGCGTTCATTCGAACGGGTGCTCAAGAGGAAGATGGCTGCCAGTGTCAGGAGTGACAGTAATAACAGATAGTAAAAAGGCTTGGATCTGAGCATAGACTTGTCCACACACCCCCAAAGCAAAATCAGGTTATCTTTCTCTAATAGTATAGTTTGATTATTTGATTAAATCGACAGAAATGTTTCTTTCAAATACTGCCATCTGCAAGATGTGGTATGGAAAAGAATATGAGAAACGCCCGAGCCGGGGGCTCCTGCATTAATCGGCTGAATGCTCCCGCAGGGAAGCAACATTTCCCATGAAAAGGGTTGCAAGAAAGTCTTGTTGAACCAAAAAATCCATGATATAATCGGTTCATAATTAAATTAAGTAGATATCGTGGATTGTTACTACGTATGTAGGCAATACCATTAACAGAGCCATATTTATATGGTGAAGTTTGTGGTCTTGCCTTTTTTATTTTGTGATAAAGGTGGTTATTATGAGAATTGCAAAGGTGTTGAATAATAATGCCATCATTACTGTGAATGACCAGAATAAAGAAGTGGTGGTAATAGGCAGGGGGATTGCATTTAAGAAGAAATCAGGAGACCTGATCGAAGAAGCTAAAATTGAGAAAATCTTCATGGATAACGAGAGTATATCGGAACAAATGAAGACGCTTCTGTCTGAAATCCCTCTTGAGCACATGGAAATATCGGAGAGCGTTATCACGATAGCTAAAATGAATCTGGGGAAGCGATTGCATGACAGCATCTATGTTAGTCTAACAGACCATATTCATTCAGCGATCGAACGATTCAAGCAGGGACATCATATCAAGAATGTGTTGCTGTGGGAGGTCAAGAAATTCTACAAGGATGAGTTCGCAATTGGAGAGAAAGCGCTGCTGCTCATCCATGAGAAGCTGGGGATTATGTTCCCGGAGGACGAGGCCGCTCATATTGCGCTTCATCTGGTGAATGCGCATATGAATGAAGAGATTCCAAATGTAGTCAAAATCACGAAGATTGTGCATGAAATTCTCAATATCGTGAAATATCACTTCAAAATCGATTATGCAGAAGAGTCGCTAACCTATTACAGGTTCATCACCCATCTCAAATTCTTCGCCCGAAGAATATTAAACGGAACGCATATCGAGAATACCGACAGTGAGTTATACGAGATGGTCAGACAGCAGTATAAGGACTCCTTCTTGTGTGGACAAAAGATTCAAGACTATATCCGAAAAACGTACAATTGCACACTAACCAATGAAGAAGTCATGTATTTAACGATTCATATTGAAAGAGTCGTACATCTAAAATAACCCTTGTTTGGGGTTGCTACTGCGGAGCAGGCAAAACCTAAACTGGTAAAGGACTATCCCTTTGTTTTTCAGGGGTATTCTTTCACTAGTTTAGGTTTTTCTTATAAATGAAGAGGAGTGAGCTGTATCATGGATCAACAAAAGCTGGCAAAAGAAATACTAAAATTAGTAGGCGGGGAAGACAACATACAGGATTATACCCATTGTATGACCAGACTTCGCTTCAATCTGCGGGATAATGGGGCGGCGGACCGGGCGAAGCTAAAGGAGCTGCCTGGAGTTATGGATGTTAACATTAACGGCGGGCAATTTCAGGTGATTATCGGAAACGATGTGTCCAAGGTGTATGGGGAGTTAAGCAAGATAGCCAAAAACAATGCTGGCTCTACCAGGGAGAACGCTGAACATCAAGGTAACAATAAAGGGCAGAAGCTCGGCATCAAGGGCTCGATTGGCAAGTTTTTTGCAGATATATTACCCGGGATATTTAATCCTCTTGTTCCGGCTATAGCGGGTGCAGGGATGATCAAGGCGCTGCTGGCTGTAATCGTCATGTTCAATGCCACAGCGGCGAATACGGATCTCTACAAAATTCTGAATATTATTTCGGATGCCGTTTTCTATTTCCTGCCGATGCTGCTCGCCTTCAGCTCTGCTAAGAAATTCAATGTCAATCCGTATCTGGCTGTTGTTATAGGGGGCGTGCTGCTCCATCCTAACTTTGCCAAATTTATGGCCGACGGTATAACGTCGATGAGCTTCCTGGGCCTGCCGGTCAAGCTGGTATCCTATTCTTCGTCTGTCATTCCTATTATTGCTACCGTATGGATCATGTCTTATGTAGAACGTTTTGTCCGTAAAATTGTACCGAATGTACTGAAGACCATCCTGGAACCGATGCTGATCCTGTTAATTGTGGCACCTATCGCATTAATCGTGATTGGCCCGTTAGGAATTTATGCGGGTAATGCCATTGCCGATGGCTACATGTATTTCTATGAGCATTTCGGTGTGATCGCCGGCACTCTGCTTGGAGCCACATTCTCGTTGATGGTCATCACCGGACTGCATTACGGCCTCATTCCGCTTGTCTTTCAGGCGATTGCCCAGAACGGCTTCGACTATATTATGCCGATTATGACCGTTGCTAATATCGCGCAGGCAGGTGCTGTATTCGCTGTATTCCTGAGAACCAAGAATAACAGTATGAAGTCCTTGTCTGGAGCCTCAACTATCAGTGCGCTGATGGGAATTTCTGAGCCGGCTATTTATGGTGTGAACCTCAAATTGAAAAAGCCTTTTATTGCCGGGTTGATCGGTAGTGCGGCAGGTGCATTCATCTTAAGTATCTTCCAAGTGGCAGCCTATGCGCTGGGTAAAGTCGGCTTGCCGTCCTTGCCGCTGTATATCGGACATAAATTTTCGCTGATGGTTCTGGCGGTGTGTGTCAGCTTTGTCGTTGCTGCTGTTGTTGCTTACGTTCTGGGATTCAAGGATGTTCAAGAAGAGGCAGTGGAAGAGAACAATGAAGATCCTTCCAGTCCGCCCGCTAATGAGCCCCAATCTGCCAAAAAACTGCAAAACGAAGAAATCTATGCTCCCATAGCAGGCGAAGTTAAAAGCTTGAGCGAAGTCAGCGATCCCGCTTTTTCGCAGGAGACGATGGGGAAAGGGATTGCCATCCTGCCTAGCGAGGGCCGTGTTGTCTCTCCAATTAATGGTGTGCTGTCGGTGGCTTTCAAAAAGAAACATGCGGTCCTCCTTACCAGCGACGATGGGGCAGAGGTTCTGATTCACGTCGGGATTGACACGGTCAAGCTGGGCGGTAAACACTTCACTCTTCATGTTAATCAAGGCGAGCGGGTGAGTGTCGGCGATCTGATTCTTGAATTCGATATGGACAGCATTACTCAGGAGGGCTTCGATATCATTACTCCGGTAATTATTTCTAATACCGGCGACTACGCAGGCATTACCGCTGTCAGCCAGACCACCGTGAAAGAAAAGGATACTCTATTGAAACTTAATGTATAAAACATCAGAAGGGAAGATTATAGAATGAAACAGACAGACATCCAATTCCCGGAAGGCTTCTTATGGGGGGGCGCGATTTCGGCTAATCAGGCGGAAGGGGCCTATCAGGAGAATGGTAAAGGGTTATCGATTGCTGACATCCTGGCCAACGGGATCTTTAACCCGCCATATGAGCATCCCGATAAGAAGAATCCTTACCATGAGGCGATTGATTTCTATCACAGATATGAGGAGGATATCGCTTTATTCGCTGAGATGGGCTTCAAAGCGCTTCGTACCTCCATTGCCTGGACAAGAATATTCCCGAATGGGGACGAAGAGACTCCCAATGAAGCTGGTTTACAGTACTACGATCAATTATTCGATTGTATGCGGAAGTATAATATTGAGCCGGTTGTGACGCTTTCCCATTATGAGATGCCGCTTGGACTTGTTAAGGATTACGGCGGATGGAGAAACCGCAAGCTGATAGCGTTCTTTGAGAGATATGCGATTGCCGTATTCAAGCGCTACAAGGAAAAAGTGAAATATTGGATTGCCTTCAACGAGATCAATGTCCTGCTCCACATTCCCTTCGTCGGCGGAGGAACGGTCATTCAGGAAGGCGAAAATAAGAAGCAGATCATCTATCAGATGGCGCATTACCAGCATGTAGCCAGCGCCCTGGCGGCGAAAGCCTGCCATGAGATCATTCCGGGCTCGCAGATGGGCTGTATGATCGCCGCAGGGCCGTATTACCCGCATACCTGCCATCCGGATGATATTCTCACAGCCATGGAAATGGACAGAGAAGTCTACTTCTTCACGGATGTTATGGCAAGAGGATACTACCCTACTTACGTGAAACGATGGTTCAGGGAGTATGATATCGAGCTGGATCTGACGGCAGAGGATGAACAACTGCTGAGACAGCATACCGTCGATTACATCAGCTTCAGCTATTATAAGAGCCGCTGTGCCAGTGCCAATCCGAGTGAACTGGAGATGGTATCGGGCAACCTGGCAATGGGTGTCAAGAATCCTTATCTGGAAGCTTCGGACTGGGGCTGGCAGATTGATCCCGCGGGCCTGAGATTCACGCTGAACCAGCTCTACGACCGCTATCAGAAGCCACTTTTCATTGTCGAAAACGGATTCGGCGCTGTAGATATTGTTGGAGAAGATCAGAGCATCCATGACGATTACCGGATCACCTATTTACGGGACCATATGATTGAGGCGGGAAAAGCCATTGAAGACGGCGTTGAACTGCTGGGCTTCCTGAGCTGGGGACCGATTGATATTGTAAGTGCCTCTACAGGTGAGATGAAGAAGCGGTACGGTTACATCTATGTAGATAAAGATAATGAGGGGAACGGCACCTTACAGAGAATCAAGAAGAAGAGCTTCGACTGGTACAAGGAGGTTATCGCTTCCAACGGGGGGAGCTTATAGTCTAAGGGAGATTGAATCGCTCAGCTATAATATATGGAGCCCCTTTTTGAGACCGGGATTAAGCTCATACGTTTGTAGCTGCAACCGCCAGTAATGACCGCATAATATTATTTTTTCAGCAAAATACTATCTTCTGATTGCCAGAGGCCGCTGCAGGAAATGCAGCGGCCTCATTAACTTTCATTGTAAATTAAAGTAGCTGCAAACAAAAAGGCTCCCATTTAGCGGGAGCCTTTTTGAAATTTGCTTAGGAAGACTTTCCGGACAGTGCAGAACTGCCGGTAGGCCAGGTGGAGAGCGCTTGCTCGGCAACAGCCTCCAGCATGTTGCGGCTGAAGCCGGCCGTGGCTTGAACAGCCATGCCGTGGAGTACAGCCATCACGAATGCAGCCAACGCAGCACAGTTCGCATTCTCCGGAAGATCACCCTCCTGCTTCGCCCGTTCGAAACGATCACGCAGCGAAGTTTCCCCTTCCGCACGTGCATCAACCAATGCACGTCGGATCGGTTCGGACTCATCTGTGCCGGCCAAGTCACCGTGTACATATAGACACCCCTTGTGATCGGGGTAACGCGTCTGCAATTCGGCCGCTTCGCGAAAGATACGTGCGGCCACCTCCCGCGAGGTCGGCAGCTCCAGTGCAGCCGGAAAGAAAGTATGGTAGTGATTGTAATAGCGATCAAGAACCCGGAGGAACAACGCCTCCTTGTTGCCAAACGCGGAATAGAGCGCCGGGCGTTCTACACCCGTAGCTTGCGTAAGGTCCGTGTACGACGTGCCTTCGTACCCTTTTTTCCAAAACATGCAAAGTGCTGCGTCCAGTGCTTTTGAAGAGGCTGTCCGTTCTGAGATGGGTTCTGTGCAATTGGACATCCTGGTCAATAACGCAGGGATTGCACCGGAAATTCCCTTTGAAGAAACGTCAGTAGAAACGTTTGAAGCTGTCATTAATGTGAACCTTAAAGCTCCCTATTTCCTTACTCAGGCAGCCAGCAATTTTATACGGAATGATGGACGGATTATTAATATATCAACTGGCTTTACTCGTGTTGCTGGTCCAGAGCGTTCCATTTATGCGGCTTCCAAGGGGGGCATTGAGACACTTACCTTGGCCTTGGCTCCACTTTTTGCAGCAAAGGGTATTACGGTTAATGCAGTAAGGCCGGGAGTTACGGCTACGGATATGAACAAGGATTGGCTCGCTGACCCGGCAGTTTACGCTGGGGCGGCTTCAATGTCTGCTTTTGGAAGAATTGGTGCTACTGAGGACATTGCAGATATCGTTGTATTTCTAGCCTCTGAGGAAGCGCGGTGGATCACGGGGCAGTTCATTGATGCTACCGGAGGAAGCAGACTTTAAGGACAGAAAGAGGATTTGGAGCAGGACGAAGGGGGGGCAATTGCGAATCAGGAACCCATCACGCGGAAGGAGCTAAGCAAGAATAACAAAAGGCTGTCCCAAGCAGCCTTTTCATGGCTTTTGGGACGGCCTCTTGTTGCAGTCACATAAGACTTTATCCCCCGAGCGCCTGAACCATGGTGATTATGCGCATTTTGTTGGCGAATATGTTGTCAGGACGGAATGTTCGTAGCGGTCTGAATATTTTTCAGATCAAGCTGAATTTGCTCTGGAATATGGTAGGGGTGGTAAAGGCCCCGCTGCATCATATAGTCTGTTATCTTTTCATGTGAATTAATAGCCTCGCCGAGTTGTTTCATCAATATTTCCCTGATTTCGGGGGTGGCACATTCAGTCACAGCCATGGCGTAGTTTCTGACTCCGCTCTTGGCGTTCATCAAAAGATCCATTGCGATCACGTCATCGGTCAGCGTATGAAGACCAGTCATGTGTTCTAATATTGGGTTCATTTTTTTATCTCCTATACAGTCACTTTAGATAAAACTCCACCGAGTTCCTGAAGCTGCTGCTGTGATAATGTCGCATCTTGCTGCAAAATTTGCATGAGCTCCGGGTCGGTTACCAGAGCTTGCATGGTCGTAGATTTCGTTAAGCAAACCGCCTTGAACGCAGCCATTTCATGAACCTCCAGTATCTCATGCAAAGCGTAATTGGAATTCTTCATTGGAATTGTCCTCCCGGGTATTTGCCATATTCAAGGCTTTAAGATGACTTTGATGCAATCATCGGTTTTGGTATCGAACACTTCATAGCCGCGCTTGGCTTCGCTGAGCGGAATGACGTGCGTAACAATGTCTCCAGGGTCTACTTTGCCCGAAGTAACCAACTCATACATATACGGCATATAGTGAATGACCGGGGCTTGTCCGGAGCGGATATTCACGTTGCGCTGCATGATATCGCCGAGGGGAAACCCGTTATAGCGTCCGCCGTATACCCCGGTGACCTGGATGGTGCCGCCTTTGCGGACAGCCTGGGACGCAATGATAAATGCGCTCATGGTGCCGCCCTGCAGCTTCAAACCGCTGGCCAGAAATTCGAGATCACTCATCTTACCGTCCATACCTACCGCATCAATCACGACATCGGCGCCGCCTTTGGTCATTTCCTTGAGAGTGTTACCGATATTCTTATCCTGTTCGAAGTTTACAATTTCGACGTTGTTCGTTCGCTTCGCATGCTGTAAGCGGTAATCGACATAGTCGACGGCTATAACACGCTTAGCCCCTTTAAGCCAGCAGAATTTCTGGGCCAGAAGTCCGACCGGACCGCAGCCGAGCACGATGACCGTATCTCCATTCTTGACGCCGGCGTTATCGACGCTCCAGAAAGCCGTTGTCATGGCATCGGCGATCAAGCTTAGCTTTTCGTCCGGTTGTTCGCAGTTTTCGGGAATCTTGAAGTGGGTAAAGTTGGCGAACGGGACCCGTAAATACTCGGCTTGCCCGCCAGGGTATCCGCCTGTTGTTCCGGAGTAGCCAAAATATGCGCCCATATCCCCGTGTTCGTTAGCGTTGTCACATTGGCTTTCAAGCTGATTTTTGCAAAAAAAGCATTCTCCGCATGCAATGTTGAACGGGATGATCACTCGATCGCCCTTCTTTACCTTTGTCACGCCAGGGCCTACTTCTTCTACAATCCCCATCGGTTCATGCCCAATGACGTAATTCTCCTGAAGGTTAGGGATCATGCCGTGAATCAGGTGAAGGTCTGAACCGCAAATGGCGGTACTGGTGATCTTTACAATCATATCGTCCGGTTTCTCAATCTTAGCATCGGGTACTTCTTTGACCACGACATTTTTAATTCCTTGATATGTTACAGCCTTCATGCTTCATGTCCCCCAATATGTTCATCTGGAGTTCGATCAAACATCCCTTTACGCGACGTATCACCCGGGAACAAATTCATCTGCCCGATCATCACCGTGTTTTTCGCCGAAAGCTGGTCGAGCTGGTACTGTTCGTTCAGCTCATAAGGATGGAACCATTTTTTGCGGATCATAAGCTCCGAGATTTCCTGATGCAGTGCGATCCCCTGCATAAGATGAGTGCGCAGCAGCGCTCTTACATCGGGAGAAGCTGTTTCCGTCAGGGCGATGGACAAGTTACGTACACCTTCCTTGGCACGAAGAAGGAAGTCCATGGCAAAAGTCGTATCTGCCATTTCCGGCATGTTTAATGAATTAATCGGGTCTAAATAATCGGTATTCATTGGGGTTCCCCTTTAGTGTGTTATAGGTGTCGGGCTATTCGGAACAGGCGCTTGGAAAGGAGCTCTTGCATAGATTGTTTGAAGCTCAGCGATCTGTTGGATGGATTGAATTACGTCTTTCTGCATTAACGCTTTTAGCTCCTGGTCAAAGACCAAGCCTTGCATAAGTTTTGACTTTGCGAGGCAGAGCGTTTTAAAGTTTAATGCTTCATGTAGTTCCATTGATTCGTGCGGCGCTAGCGTTGGCGTATTCATTGAGAACGATTCCCTCCTTTTAACTTCACCGTTAAATTCTCCGACTTCATCGGATCTTATACTAATAAAAGTAGCCGGGGGCCGGATTTTCCCATGCCGGTTGTAAGAATATAAACATAATCCAAACCGCATACTGATTTGTGTTTTAAGTTATTCATCTTTGCTCACGGAAGGGGGACTCACCTTGCCCAATGGAAAGAAAGTTGATCTAGCCACTGAAAATGCAAAAAAACCGGCAGAAGGTGCACTTAACTCGGGCGGCAATACGCTGGAGCAGCATGCATCTAACGCGGTCTCTGAGGTGCAAACGGCATTAAATCAGGCGATAAGCTCGATAAATGAATCTAATGCGGCAACAAATTCACAAGCTCTGGAGACGGCCCGGCAGCAATTGACCCGGGCAGAGGAATTTTTAGACCAAGCGCAGACTTCAGCAAACGCATTACGTCTGCCGGACCAACAATAAAACGCTGGCAGCTTTTACAGAGAGCCTTCAATTCCACTTTAGCAGTGGTTTTGAAGGCTTTTTCAGGCTGTAAAATTATTTTTTTATCCGGGCAATTGAACCCTGTTCGGTCATATAAATAAGGGATAGCAGTTCGAACAGTTGAGGAGGACTTTAACCAAGTGATGTTACCGGGTGAAAAATATTTTGGTGAATTTGAGTCGGTTTTTTTATTTAACGGGGCCATGCCTACAGGTGTTACTGTTTCTGAGACCGGGCGTATTTTCATTTGCTTTCCAAAGTGGGGAGATGACGTTAAATTTACGGTGGCTGAAATCGTTCAAGGTACATTACAGCCTTACCCTAGCTTAGAAGCCAATGTGGTAAGCCCATCGAACATCACAACGTCATTCATTAGTGTCCAAAGTGTCGTTGCCGATGGAAAGGGTACGCTTTGGGTACTGGATACAGGAGCTCCTAATTTCTCAGAGCCTATCAAAGGAGGGGCGAAGTTAGTCGCTGTAGATTTAAATTCAAACACCATAAGAAGTATATATACATTTACAGAAGATGTTGTATTGCCGACTACCTATCTGAATGATGTCCGATTTGATTTTCGTGTTGGTAAAGCAGGTTATGCATATATCACGGATTCGTCTTCCCGAGGACCTGGAGCCATTATTGTCGTTGATTTAGAAACCGGTTATGCCTGGAGACGGTTAAACGGGGCAAATTCCACTTCGCCCGATCTCTTTTTCATACCAAAAGTTGAAGGTAAGATCCTGATGAATCGAAACAAAGACGGGTCTACTTCACCCTTTAGATTGGCATCCGATGGTATAGCCATTTCTCCGGATGGCAAGATGTTGTATTTCTGCCCGCTCTCCAGCCGTCATCTGTACTCGATTTCAACGGAAGCTTTAAGAGACCGGACCATACCGGATATGACTCTACAGGATTACGTGAAGTATTGGGGAGAAAAAGGCGCTTCAGATGGCATGATCACCGATGCAAAAGGGAACGTGTACGCTGGAGACTATGAAAACAATAGTATCCGAAAGATATTGCCGACTGGAGTAATGGAAACCATCGCACATGATCCGAGAATTTTATGGCCGGATACTTTTTCTATTGGTCCAGATCAATGCTTGTATTTCATCGTGAACCAATTACACCGGCAGTCAAGATTTCACTATGGAAATGACTTGCGGCAGAAGCCTTACAGCTTATTACGTATGAAAATAGCCGAGTCTCCTGCCCCTACCTTCTAGCAATACTGAATGGTATAAAGGATTCTTAGCTGAAAATGATCACAAAAGCCCGTACCCGGCCTAATGGCTCGTGTACGGGCTTTGTCTTAGATTAAGTCTTGTGCGTTCTCATTCTCGGTATAGATGGAGATCAGCACGATGGCTGTGTCTTCTCCAATATTTTTTACCAGATGGGGGGTGCAGGCATTCCAGCTAAAGGAATCACCTTCCGTAAACTCGGCTCCATCCTCTCCTTGCTCTGCATATATCCTCCCTTTAATGACTACATGCACTTCCTGCCCTTCGTGCGCATGCGGCGCCTCGCCGGTCATGGCACCGGGAGGGATCTCTACAATGCTCATACGTACGTTCTTCGTAGAGCTCAAGTGTTCCACTTTCAGGTTTTCCGGTCCGCTGGTGGTAATGGTCCGTTCGTCCTTACGAACAATGTGCATTCGTTCTTCTTTCTTTAGAAGCAAATAGGCCAGCGGGACTTTTAGCGCCTGGGCTATATTTTCCAATGTAGAAATAGATGGCGAGGTTTTATTCGTTTCAACCTGGCTCATAAAGCCTTGGGATAGGCCGGTCAATTCGCATATTTGGGCAATCGTTATATTTTTACGCTTCCGGATTGCCCGGATCGTCGAGCCAATATCCATCTGATCACACCCTTGGGATATTTGTAATACAAAACTTAAATTTATATTATCAATTTTCGGGTTGACAAGTCAATGTGAGACGCGTTAAATTACTCATATAGAAAATATATTTTTATTACTAATATTTTTATAAGCAAAGCAGTAGATAACGAACAGCAAGGAGGGGTCAAGGATGAATACCGCATATCCATATGACGTTCACTTACCGGTTAATCTGGAGCAAGACAAGAAGTATCCGGTGATTTTTACGCTTCACGGCAAAGGTTCGAATGAACGCAATATGTATGGTCTGGTTGCTCCGCTGGCTGATGACTTCATCATTATAGGCATTCGCGGCAATCTGCCGCTCGGTAACGGATACCAGTATTACGATCTGAAAAGCCTGGGTAACCCGATCCGGGAGATGTTCGACCAGGCGGTAAAAGAGCTTGAATCGTTCATTCATTATGCTACAGAGAAGTATCCGGTTGATCCGGATAAACGTTATTTGCTCGGCTTCAGCCAGGGGGCGATCCTGTCCATGACACTTGCCCTTACGATGGGATCACAATTAAAGGGGATAGTAGCGCTTAACGGATATATTCCTGATTTTGTGAAAACAGAGTACTCCCTTCGCAGCATTAAGGACGTCTCTATATTTGCCTCGCACGGGGAATATGATTCTGTATTTCCGGTCCGCATCGGGCACGAGACAGCTGCCTATCTGCAAGAACAAACGGAGCGCGTGACTTTCAAAGTGTATCCGACTGATCATGGCGTATCTGAAGAGAACCAAATTGATTTGTTAGAGTGGCTTAAGAAAGATGTCAACTCAATCTAAATAAGGAGTGGAACAAAAGATGATACCTTCCTATTTCTTTGCACACGGTGCACCCTCAATCGTGCTTGAGGATAATGACTATACGAAGCTGCTGAAGCAGTTTAAAGACAATACGCCAAAGCCGAAAGCGATTGTTCTTTTCTCCGCGCACTGGGAAGAAGCAGTCCAGACGGTTGGCGCTGCTAAGGCGTATGAAACGATTTATGATTTTGGCGGATTCCAGGACGAGCTGTACCAGATGACTTATCCGGCGCAGAGTGACCTGGTACTTGCGGATCAAATCCAGAATTTGTTTACCAAGTATGGTGTTGAGAACACCCGGAATGAGACAAGAGGCTTGGATCACGGGGCATGGGCGATTCTAAAATTGCTCTATCCGGATGCAGATATCCCGGTCGTAGCGCTATCCGTGAACCGTCATTTGTCTAATGAACAGCAGTATGAGATCGGCAAGACACTGGCTGAGCTTCGTGAGCAGGATGTGCTCATTATCGGAAGCGGAGGAACCGTGCATAATTTAAGGGGATTGAACTGGTCGTCCGAGGGGATTGACGGGTGGGCTGAACAGTTTGACAACTGGATTCAGCGTAAGCTGGAGACATGGGATACCGAAGCATTGTTTCAATATCGCGAGCTTGCCCCCTATGCGCGGGAAGCCGTTCCTACAAACGAGCATTTCATCCCGCTGCTGCTGGCCATGGGCACTGGTGATGCTAGCCGCAAGGCCAAACTTCTTCACCGGAGCTATCAGTATGGGAACCTCAGCTTGAGTTGCTGGCAATTTAATTAAAAGACCAAAGGGCAGTGGAGATGGGTAAATCTTCGCTGCCCTTTGGTTTTGCTTCGAAATTCCTGTTATTTCGGCGTTCGGGCCGGACAAATAGATACGGAAAAATGAAACTAAAAAGTAGTCTGCGGAGCAGCGACTTAGTCACTGAATACTCCTCAGACTTCTTTTACATATTGGACTGATTTTGTCTATATTTGTGAGGCGTTATTCCTGTCAAAGCTTTGAACATCAGGTAGAAATGAGTTGGTGTTTCGTATCCGCATTGTTCTGAAATATCAGCGATCTTGTGATCTGAGCGGATCAGGAGCTCCTTGGCACGGATAATCCGTTTGGCGTTCACATATTGGGTAACATTCATAGTGGTCAATTGGCGAAAAACGCGTGAGAATTGAGGTGCGGATACATTTGCGCATTTTCTGAGAGCCTGGCAAGGGAAGCTTCTCGTTCGGGATGCTCATCAATGTCACGCAGCACCTGCTTCACCAGGTGGGGCCTACGCCGGTTTCGATCGGGGCATTGCGTTTGCGGATAGACTGGACATGCCGGTTAATTGGCAGTAAAAGCTGACATGAGAGAGGCTTAACGGTTCATGGTAGCCCAACCTTTGTTCTTCCAGCTCCTGATGGATTTGGCCGAGCGCCATTTCTGTAACAGATCTCAGAGGTTCCTGCAGCTCAATCTGGTATATCCCTTTTTATTTCATTCATTTAATCCTGTAACTCTACCTGTTTCAATATTGCCTAAATGATTCATAGATTATCATTAAAAAAAGTCTTGCATATCCTTTCGAAAGTATGGTATATTATTAATCCGGCCAAGAAATGCTGAAAAGCATCGACGCCAAGCTCGGAAAAAGAAATTAAAAAAAGCTTGCATCGAACGGCTGGACGTGATATAGTATAAGAGTTGCTGACGACGAGAACATTGAAGTCAACAACGAGCTTGATCTTTGAAAACTGAACAACGAGTGAGTATCGGAAATCACTTCGGTGAGATCCAAAAGTGATGATTTTCACAGCGTCTTGTACGCTTTAGAAATTCATCTTGAGAATGTAAATTCTCGTCAGATGTTTCAAAATGAGCAATCGCTCTTTTTCGATAGTTTTCGGATGGTTATTTCCTCGAGTCATTCGGGTGAAGTAGCTGCTCGGAAAAACCTTATTGGAGAGTTTGATCCTGGCTCAGGACGAACGCTGGCGGCGTGCCTAATACATGCAAGTCGAGCGGAGCTTATCCTTCGGGGTAAGCTTAGCGGCGGACGGGTGAGTAACACGTAGGCAACCTGCCCCTTAGTCTGGGATAACTACCGGAAACGGTAGCTAATACCGGATATTTCTCTTTTCGCATGAGGAGAGAATGAAAGGCGGAGCAATCTGCTGGTAAGGGATGGGCCTGCGGCGCATTAGCTAGTTGGTGGGGTAACGGCTCACCAAGGCGACGATGCGTAGCCGGCCTGAGAGGGTGAACGGCCACACTGGGACTGAGACACGGCCCAGACTCCTACGGGAGGCAGCAGTAGGGAATCTTCCGCAATGGGCGAGAAAGCCTGACGGAGCAACGCCGCGTGAGTGATGAAGGTTTTCGGATCGTAAAGCTCTGTTGCCAGGGAAGAACGTCCGGTAGAGTAACTGCTACCGGAGTGACGGTACCTGGAGAAGAAAGCCCCGGCTAACTACGTGCCAGCAGCCGCGGTAATACGTAGGGGGCAAGCGTTGTCCGGAATTATTGGGCGTAAAGCGCGCGCGAGGCGGCTATTTAAGTCTGGTGTTTAAACCTTGGGCTCAACCTGAGGTCGCACTGGAAACTGGGTGGCTTACAGAAGAGGAAAGTGGAATTCCACGTGTAGCGGTGAAATGCGTAGAGATGTGGAGGAACACCAGTGGCGAAGGCGACTTTCTGTGTAACTGACGCTGAGGCGCGAAAGCGTGGTGGAGCAAACAGGATTAGATACCCTGGTAGTCCACGCCGTAAACGATGAGTGCTAGGTGTTAGGGGTTTCGATACCCTTGGTGCCGAAGTTAACACAGTAAGCACTCCGCCTGGGGAGTACGGTCGCAAGACTGAAACTCAGGAATTGACGGGGACCCGCACAAGCAGTGGAGTATGTGGTTTAATTCGAAGCAACGCGAAGAACCTTACCGGTCTTGACATCCCGATGAAAGCATTAGAGATAGTGCCCCTCTTCGGAGCATCGGAGACAGGTGGTGCATGGTTGTCGTCAGCTCGTGTCGTGAGATGTTGGGTTAAGTCCCGCAACGAGCGCAACCCTTGACTTTAGTTGCCAGCAGGTTAAACTGGAGCTCTAGAGTGACTGCCGGTGACAAACCGGAGGAAGGTGGGGATGACGTCAAATCATCATGCCCCTTATGACCTGGGCTACACACGTACTACAATGGCCAGTACAACGGGAAGCGAAGCCGCGAGGTGGAGCCAATCCCAGCAAAGCTGGTCTCAGTTCGGATTGCAGGCTGCAACTCGCCTGCATGAAGTCGGAATTGCTAGTAATCGCGGATCAGCATGCCGCGGTGAATACGTTCCCCGGGTCTTGTACACACCGCCCGTCACACCACGAGAGTTTACAACACCCGAAGTCGGTGGGGTAACCGCAGGGAGCCAGCCGCCGAAGGTGGGGTAGATGATTGGGGTGAAGTCGTAACAGGTAGCCGTATCGGAAGGTGCGGCTGGATCACCCTCCTTTCTATGGAGAATCGTCATCTGCAATGATGACATTCAAATCGGAAGCTAAGCTTCCAAAACTCAGAGTTTAGGCCTGTTACTCACTCGTTGGTCAGTTTTGAGAGTTTAAGCTCTCAGCAGTACCTTGATCCTTGAAAAACTGGATACCGAAACGAATTTGCGTTTTAGAACATCTTTTAGCTGAAACTTGTGTAAGCAAGTTGAAATAGTTATTAGTTGATACGAATTTTTTTCTGTGAAGGAAATGAAGATCTTGAATTCATTCAATGGTCCGATATTTCTCCTCCGGAGAAAATCGAGGTTAAGCTAATAAGAGCACACGGAGGATGCCTAGGCGCCAGGAGCCACGAAGGACGTGGCGAACAACGAAACTGCCCTCGGGGAGCTGTAAAGCAAGCTTTTGATCCGGGGTGTCCGAATGGGAAACCCAGCTGTGGTAATTCGCAGGTTACTCACATCTGAATACATAGGATGTGCAGAGGCAGACCAGGGGAACTGAAACATCTAGTACCCTGAGGAAGAGAAACAATAGTGATTCCGTCAGTAGCGGCGAGCGAACGCGGAACAGCCTAAACCAAGGAGCTTGCTCCTTGGGGTTGTGGGACGTCTCACATGGAGTTACAAAGGAATATGGTAGGCGAAGAGGTCTGGAAAGGCCCGCGATAGAGGTAAAAGCCCTGTAGCCTAAACTGTGTTCTCTCAGGGCGATCCCGAGTAGTGCGGGGCACGTGAAACCCCGTATGAATCCGGCAGGACCATCTGTCAAGGCTAAATACTACCTGGCGACCGATAGTGAAACAGTACCGTGAGGGAAAGGTGAAAAGCACCCCGGAAGGGGGAGAATAGAACCTGAAACCGTGTGCTTACAAAAAGTCAGAGCCCGATCTATGGGTGATGGCGTGCCTTTTGTAGAATGAACCGGCGAGTTACATGTTTAACATGCAAGGTTAAGGTGAGAAGCCGGAGCCGCAGCGAAAGCGAGTCTGAATAGGGCGATTTAGTATGTGGACGTAGACCCGAAACCGTGTGATCTACCCCTGTCCAGGGTGAAGGTGCGGTAACACGCACTGAGGGCCCGAACCCACGTACGTTGAAAAGTGCGGGGATGAGGTGGGGGTAGCGGAGAAATTCAATCGAACTCGGAGATAGCTGGTTCTCCCCGAAATAGCTTTAGGGCTAGCCTCGGTGAATGGAGTGATGGAGATAGAGCACTGATTGGGTGGCGGGGCCCGCAAGGGTTACCAAGCTCAGTCAAACTCCGAATGCCATTATCTTCTTGCCGGGAGTCAGACAGTGAGTGCTAAGATCCATTGTCAAAAGGGAAACAGCCCAGACCATCAGCTAAGGTCCCCAAGTGTGTGTTAAGTGGGAAAGGATGTGGAGTTGCACAGACAACCAGGATGTTGGCTAGAAGCAGCCACCATTTAAAAGAGTGCGTAATAGCTCACTGGTCGAGTGACTCTGCGCCGAAAATGTAACGGGGCTAAACACACCACCGAAGCTATGGCTTGATGCTTTGCATCAGGGGGTAGGGGAGCGTTGTATGTGGGTTGAAGGTACCGTAAGGAGCGCTGGACAGCATACAAGTGAGAATGCCGGTATGAGTAACGAAAAGATCAGTGAGAATCTGATCCGCCGAAAGCCCAAGGTTTCCTTGAGGAAGGCTCGTCCGCTCCAGGGTAAAGTCGGGACCTAAGGCGAGGCCGACAGGCGTAGTCGAAGGACAACAGTTTGAAATTACTGTACCACCGTAATCCGCTATGAGCGATGGGGTGACGCAGGAGGGTAGTGACGCGGACTGATGGATGTCCGTCTAAGCAGTGAGGCTGATGTGTAGGCAAATCCGCACATCGTTAAGGCTGGGCTGTGATGGGGGTGACGAAAATTATAGTAGCGAAGGTCAGTGATCTCACACTGCCAAGAAAAGCCTCTAGCCAGGAGAAGGTGCCCGTACCGCAAACCGACACAGGTAGGCGAGAAGAGAATTCTAAGGCGCGCGGAAGAACTCTCGTTAAGGAACTCGGCAAAAATGACCCCGTAACTTCGGGAGAAGGGGTGCCTCGGTAGGGTGAATAGCCCGAGGGGGCCGCAGTGAAAAGGCCCAAGCGACTGTTTAGCAAAAACACAGGTCTGTGCGAAGCCGCAAGGCGAAGTTACGGGCTGACACCCGGTGCTGGAAGGTTAAGGGGAGTGGTTAGGGGCAACCGGAAGATGAACCAAGCCCCAGTAAACGGCGGCCGTAACTATAACGGTCCTAAGGTAGCGAAATTCCTTGTCAGGTAAATTCTGACCCGCACGAATGGCGTAACGACTTGGGCGCTGTCTCAACGAGATCCGGTGATTAATACCTGTGAAGATGCAGGTTACCCGCGACAAGACGGAAAGCCCCATGGAGCTTTACTGCAGCTTGATATTGAATTTGGGTACGATCTGTACAGGATAGGTGGGAGCCGTAGAAACAGGAGCGCAAGCTTCTGTGGAGGCGCCGTTGGGATCACCCTGATCGTATCTAGGTTCTAACCTGGTACCCCCTAAACGGGTACGGACCGTCGTCAGGCGGGCAGTTTGACTCAGGGCGGTCGCCTCTAAAGAGTAACGGAGGCGTTCAAAGGTTCCCTCAGAATGGTTGGAAATCATTCGAAGAGTGCAAAGGCATAAGGGAGCTTGACTGCGAGACCTACAAGTCGAGCAGGGACGAAAGTCGGACTTAGTGATCCGGTGGTACCGCATGGAAGGGCCATCGCTCAACGGATAAAAGCTACCCTGGGGATAACAGGCTTATCTCCCCCCAAGAGTCCACATCGACGGGGAGGTTTGGCACCTCGATGTCGGCTCATCGCATCCTGGGGCTGAAGAGGTCCCAAGGGGTTGGGCTGTTTACGCTCCATTAAAGCGGTACGCGAGCTGGGTTCAGAACGTCGTGAGACAGTTCGGTCCCTATCTGTCGTGGGCGCAGGAAATTTGAGAGGAGCTGTCCTTAGTACGAGAGGACCGGGATGGACGTACCGCTGGTGCACCAGTTGTTCCGCCAGGAGCATGGCTGGGTAGCTACGTACGGACGGGATAAGCGCTGAAAAGCATCTAAGCGTGAAGCCCCCCTCAAGATAAGATTTCCCAGTATGTAAGACCCTTGAAGACGACGAGGTAGATAGGTTGGAGGTGGAAGTGCAGCAATGCATGGAGCTGACCAATACTAATCGGTCGAGGGCTTATCCAATATCTACAAACGCAGATTTGTTTCGGATTCAGTTTTCAGGAATCAAGTTCCTGAACAACCTTAAGCTTGGTCCTCTGCAGGACGATTAGTTTTTTGAAGGTTGGTTATTTTTCCTGAAGGTTTTCAGGGAGTGACACGACCGGAAAAACCTGTTTGGTGGCGATAGCGGAGGGGTTCCACGCGTACCCATCCCGAACACGACCGTTAAGCCCTCCAGCGCCGATGGTACTTGGACCGAAGGGTCCTGGGAGAGTAGGACGCCGCCAAGCACAAACAAAGCATCCCTTAAAGGGGTGCTTTTTGTTTTGCTTTGAAGTTTTGCTTTGTTCAGAAGGTTTGCTTAAAAGTAAACCTTCTGCATCAGGCAACACAAAACCGGGGATTTCTCCCCGGCTCAGCTGGCATACCTTGCGATATAATTCCGCTAACTTACTGCGAATGATTTATACTTTGAATTTATTGATCTCTTTCTGAAGCTCTTCTGCCATCTTGGAAAGAGCGCTTGCTGATGAAGCAATTTCTTCCATGGAAGCCAGCTGTTCTTCAGCGGCAGCAGATACATTATGAACCCCGCCTGATGATTCTTCTGCAATACTGGAGATCTCACTCATATACCGGACTGCTTCATCTGTGCTGGCTGACATTTCTTCCGAGCCTGCAGAAACTTCCTGAATTTCACCCGCGACCTTGCTCACTGCCTCCGAGATTTGCCCAAATGTCTGTCCCGCTGCAGTCACGATCTCAATTCCGGCTTCTGTTTCACTGCTGTTCACTTTTACAGCCTCAATAGCATGGTTCGTATCGTTTTGAATGAGCTGTACCAGATCGCTAATCTTCTGTGCAGAGATAGATGATTCCTCGGCAAGCTTGCGTACTTCTCCGGCCACAACGGCGAATCCCCGGCCATGCTCACCCGCACGTGCAGCCTCGATAGCTGCGTTCAATGCAAGCAGGTTAGTCTGGCGGGCAATATTATTGATTACCCCGGTAATACTGCCAATCTCTGCAGAGCGCTCTCCCAGCCCGGTAACGAGCTCTGTCAGTGATGCAATGGAAGTACGGATGGAACTCATTTGTTCTACTGCCTGATGGACAATTCTGTTTCCTTCAGCCGACTGGTTGGCAGCATCTACTGCAGATACGGAAACGCTCTGGGCAAGCTGAGCAATCTGTTCTGAACCCAGCGACATTTCGTTCATGGATTGAGAAGAACGTTTTACTATGTTTACCTGCTCCGTGGTCCCCGCCGCCAGCAGCTCAACGGTTTCTGAGATTTGCTCAGATGCCTTTGCATTCTGCTCTGCGCTCGCCAGCAGCTCTTCCGAAGAGGCGGCTACCTGCTCGGAGGTCATGGAAACCGAATGGATCATCGTGCGCAGGTTGCTTGTCATGGTATTGAAGGAAGCAGCCAATGTGCCGAGCTCGTCCTTATTTTTAAGCGTAATGGTTTCGCCGGTCAGATCACCGTTTGCAATAAGCATTGCCGAGGCATTCATTTTTTTAATAGGCTTTGAGATAATACTTGCAATGAAGAAGGCAATAAATAAGGCGATCAGGAAGGAAATAATCGTTACCGCCAAAATAATAATAAATGCACGGTTTGCTTTTGATATTGAATCATATGTAGCCTGTCCTGATAATTCATTGGTTAATGTAATCAGTTGGGCGATTGTATCATTAGCTGTAGACCATAAGGGGTAAGCCTCTCCATGCAGCCTGCTAGCCTCCTCATAATCGTTAGCCAGGCCTCGTTCGACAAATGCAGGCAGTTTCTCTAAATAAGCATCGTAGTTCGTGCTAAATTTAGTATACAGTTTCATTGTATCGTCACGGCCCTCAGCAAAAGCAAGTAACTCTTTGCGCTCATCTTCTATCTTGACCTGGAGCTGATCCAAAGAATCATCAAATTTCTTAATTTCACCCTGTTTTGTCTCAACGATGACTGCAAGAGCCAGCCGCTCTATATCTGAGATATCACCGTTCATCATGCCAAGTAAACTTACACTCGGCATCGACTCTTGATCAATTGATTCGGCAGTTTCAGCCATCTCATTAATCTGGGTTAAGGCAAAAATGCTTACAAAGGCAAGCAATGCAGCCACAACCAGAAATCCAGCCAACAATTTCATCCGAATCGTAAGCCTCAATCGTTCTAATACAGTTCCCCTTTTGTTATTCATCTTCCCACTCCTCAACTTGTTGCAAAATATATACGTCTGTATGTATATCGACACATCTTCCATTGAATTGTAGCTATACAATTTTGATTATTAAAAAAATTCTGGAGCAGCGGGGTCTGCAAGCTCAAATTTTAGAAAAGTAGGTTCTTTTCTCTATTTATGGCTTAATTTCAACAGGTTACTATTTTCTTTAGGCACGACAATTAACACCTGCATGCACCTTAGAAGGAGGAGTGAAGGTTCCTTTATTAGCTGTTACAGTGCCCATGCCGATACGGTATGGGCTTATACAATTGAATCCTATACAAGCCGGATGAATGGTGATTGTACATAGGATGACGAATAATGGGAAATAGAGGTAAACTAAACGGGGAGCAGTTAATGTGGTATTGATATTATAATTTTAAGGAGATCAATCAAATGGCTAACTTATTTCATTTTGCAACGAAGGAATTAGCACAGGATGCCTTTCTGTGCTGGGTTTTCCGGCATGCGGACATTGAGGCTGAATCATCTGTCAGAACGATTTCAAGAAAGCTGTTGGACCAAATCATACAAAACTACAGAGAATTGAATAAGAATGATTTCGCCGCTGAATCATGGGACAGCTATACGCTTACTATCCAACAGCAGATCAAGGATATCGATATTTTACTTACTTTTACATCTAAAATAACCGGCGGGCAGTTTCAAGTATTAATTGAGGATAAAACCTGGGGGGAAGAGAACCGGTTTGAACAGCTTGAGTACTATCTGGCAAAGCTTAAGGATATGGATCCCGAAATGAAAGTAATCCCCGTATTTTTCAAAACAGGATATGTTTCGGACAAGAAACTTAACGAGCTACGTAACCGTAAAATTGTCACTGTTGTTCATCGGGATATTTGCACTCTTATGAAGGATCATATTGATCCGCAGAATCAGATATTAATTTCATGGTGGGAATATTTTCAGGAAACATTCTATTTGCCCATTCAGGAGGCGTTTGATGTTCCTCTACAAAACGTTTTAGGATCGATTGCACAGTGGAGATCAAACCGGCTTGCCAAAGAAATTTTATTTGACCGGATCACTGACTATATTTTTGGCGGCCCAATAACAGGGTATCTAACACAGCGGAATGTCGAGAACAAAAAGGCAGGCATCCTGTACGAATACATCCTCTATTTACCTGAATGGCGCAAACCGGAAAGAGAATTTGATATTGGCATTTATTTTTCATGGTTCGATAACTTTTCACTAGAGATAAAAACGATACCATCCCCCTATCTGGTGGAAAAGAAAATGCCGGATATCCGTTTGTCCAGTTATAGAAATGCTCAAACGAACGTTAAACAGAAATTAGTTCTTCCCGAAAATTGGTCGTTAAGTCATACTTATCTTCAAATAGCTAAACTGAAGAAGAGAGATATATCTTCATTGTCTTTAAAGGAGCTAAAGTTTAAAGTCCTGTCTGATCTATCACTAGTCACAGAGAAAATAAACCATGCCTTAGCTTCAGAAATCTAGGATTTTACTTATAGAGCATCAATGGATAGGCCTGACTCAAAATATCTGAGGAAGGCCTATTATCATATATCCGGGTTTATATAGTCGAAGCTATCTATGGAGAAAAGAACATACATTCCCTGGCAAATAAGTGACTGACTGCTATGATTTAATATATACAAGTAGAAACCAACAAAAGGAGATCCACTATGGCCACAGAAGCTCAAGAAAACGTTGAAGAAACTATTGATTCAGAGATTTGGCTGGAAATGATCTATAAGCTGCTGAGTGAAAATGAAGTGCGCCGGATGGCTGCAATCGTTCAGCCGCCAATACAAGGCTTCAAAAATCCGGTAAAGGCCCCGCCAGCCATGCTGCGCAAAAAAACAGTGGAGAAAATAAAGAAATTCACCAATCCGGTTTCCTGGATGGAGAAATGGTATGACCCCAATGTAATGAAGGTAAAGGAAGCGAAAATAGATTTTGAAGAATTTTGTCATACATACAGGATCGGGGATACCGTTTCTCCCGCAGAAGCTGTTGCAGTAACCGGCATATTATTCCCGGCGCTCTTTAATGAGAATGTGGTTAAAATGCAGCAGAACATAGAAGAAAAGAAGCATCCTCTGGAAGAGCTGGGGACAAAAAAGCTGGCCTTTAAAAGGCAGCTGCAAATAAAAGCCCTGGCCTGGGAAGATCCTCCGGCAACAGATGCCGTCCGTTTTCTTATGGAAGAAGCGCTGGATCTGAATCCGGAAATAGAGGGCAGTTTGAAGGACTGGCTCCAGGAAAAGGGCTCAGTGGAGAGCGGCGAAATTGCCTCGCTAGCATCTACTAAAATGGGCGAGATCAGCAAATGGACGGAGGGTGAAAAGGCTGCCTTTTTTCAGATGGCTTTTCATGACAGCCAGAAGGCAGTCTGGAAAATAATGACCGACCTGCTGAAGGAAAAGGGTGATCTGGAAAGGGAAGACAAGGCCAAGGAGCGCAAGCTTAAAAGGCTGGAAAAGCTGAACACGGACAGAGAAGAAGCTGAAGCTGTATTCAAAAAGGTGATTTCCGGGCTTGAGAGCAAGCTGACGGCTGCTGAAGCTGAACTGGAAAAGACGCGCACGTCAATGCAGGCGGAAAAGGATTCACTCATGCAGCAGCAAATCTCCTTAACACAGGCTGCCGCTGCCCGGGGAGCAGATGAATACCGGCTTGTTAAAGAGTCGGATTTTGTACTGATTACCCGTTCTGACCGGGAGGACTACGCTAACCTGCTCCCTGCAGAGCAGATTATTACGATCCGGGATACGCAGGATTTGCTGGAGCATCAACTGGAATCCGGCATTAAATATATATTTGTTCATTCCGACAGCTTTTCGTCAAAAGAGCAATTTTACCTGGATGAGCTTATTGAAGCTTATGAGCGTCCATTTAAATCGGTAAGCGGCGGCGTAAGCGCGGTAACAAGACAAATCATCTATTATTTCGAAGGAGCAATGATAAATGAAATTAACACGTGAGCTTACAAGTGACATTGATGCACGCTTGAAGAAGGCGGTTTTTGTCGGAAGATTAACAACAGAAGAAGAACTGGCTTATTCCATGCTGGAGCCGGTTAAGGTGGATAGTTATGATTTTATTACTTTTCATCTTAAATGCCTGTCGGATCTTCCGGATGAGATTGCCCAATACTTTGCCTACCAGAACAAAATCTTCCGCGGCAGCACCCGAAGCCCCAACAATCTGCAGAAAATAAAGTCTCAGCTCGTCCACAATTTCAGCAATTTGAATCCGGAGGACCAGAGGAAAAGGCTGCAGCAAAGCCTGGAGAACAAGCTGGTGCTTTTCTCGCTGTCTTCAAGCAGTACGAACCTGTTTCTGGATATTCTGAAGGTTGAAGAGGCTGATGAGCAGGCAGCAGATGAAAAATATGAAATCATCCCGGGCCCCTTATTAGGAGTGAATGAAAGAGGCGGAGACTTTGAAGAGCGTCTGAAGCAAGGAAGACCTTTTGTATTGCCGCACCACCCTGATCTTTTACGAGGCCCCTCCTTCCTTTATCTCGACAAGGTGCTGTACAGCAATCTGAAACTTAGAACATCGGGCAATCCTACTACATACTATTTGCAAAATCCGGATGAGGTCCGCTGCCTGGAGGTCTCCCATGAGTTCTTTAATAACGTGCTGATCAGACAGGCAGATCAGGCATACATAGTGACCTCCGGATATCTTGCCGGTCTGCAGAGAGAAATGAAGGCTAATAGTTTCTCCCTGCATGAGGCTAAGGACAAGCGGCTTGAGCGGAAGAAAAAACAACTGCTGACAGGCACAATTGAGACGATGAATATAGAGCATGCTCCGGTAGTGAATGAACCTGCTGACGAGCCGGCTCATGTACTGGCCCATGATGCGGTACAGCAGTTAACGGCAGTGCGGGAAGTCAGTGAAGCTGAATTTTTAGATCACTTGGCAGATAACGCAATCTCCGAGGGGCTCTATTTTGACCAGGCGGACCTTACAAATTTACATTTGAGCTTAAAAACAAACATGCTGACGATTATCGGCGGAATGTCCGGCACTGGAAAATCACAGCTGGCGTTGTTGTATGGGGAGACGCTTGGTCTGGAGTACGGTAAGAATCTGAAAATGCTGCCGATTTCGCCCTCTTATCATGAGCCCGGGGATATATTGGGGTTCTTGAATCCGACCACAGGTGAATACCTGGAGAGTGAAACGGGGCTTGTCAGCCTGCTGATAGAAGCAGAGGCTAATCCTGAGCAAATGTATATGTTTATTTTTGACGAGATGAATCTGGCGCAGGTTGAGCACTGGTTCAGCCCGTTTATCTCATTACTCGAATTAGAAGCAAGCAAACGCCTGCTTCGTTTGTATCATTCGCAGAAGCAGTGTACTAATGCTTATCCGCCTGAAGTCAAGATCGCCGATAATGTCATCTTTGTGGGTACGGTGAATTTTGATGAGACGACCAAAGCGTTTTCTCACCGGCTGCTCGACCGGGCCAATATCATTACACCGCGGAAACTAAGCTTCAGAGAGGTGCACAGCATGCAGCAGGATCAAACCGCCGGTCCATATACGGCAGCTCCTGTTTCCAGAACGGTGTTCAGGGAGGGATGGATGAGGAGCCTTGACGGAAACATCTCTGACTTGACGGATGATGAGATCTCACTAATGGACGAAATTCATGAAACGATGCAGCAGGCTGACAGCCAGCTGGGAATATCCTTCAGGGTAGTCTGTGCCATTGCCCATTACATCAGTAATGTTCCTGTTTTGGCTGACGGCTCGTTAGCAATAAGTAGGGAGACGGCTTTGGATATCCAGTTTAAGCAGCGGGTCTTATCCAAGATTTCCGGAATGGAAGCAACAATCGGCAGACTGGTCGGGGAATTTCATGGCGATGTTTACCAGGAAGGCGAACTGGTTCGTATTCTTCAAGCGGTGTCCAGCCAGAAAAGCTCGACATTTGAGCATTCGCTTCAAATGTTGAAGAAAAAAGCGAAAGAGCTGACTGTACATGGTTATGCCAACTGATTTGCCGTTTCTTCTGACTTTATGGGAAGGGGAAGGTGCATCCGTCAAACAGATTCCCCTGGATAATCTTATGCTGCAGCCGGCAGACATTAGCCCTGTTGGGGTTACGGAAAATCTGCAGCTAAGTGTGGAGCTGACGAATGGCCGGGAAGATGATGAAGTTATTCTTCTGTGGGATCAATTAGTCGAACGAAATGAAACTGCGGCGGAACAACCGGTTATTTTGTCCAGGGAGCATAACAGGCATCTGTTGAACCGGAGTACTGAGGAATATCCCTGGCGTTGCGGATTATATCAGTACCGGGTTATCCATCAGGGACTTACGTATTATGGAACCTTCGAGGTCCGGCCCAGAAACGTTGATGAAGCACAGCTGATCTCGATGCATGATACGTTGAACCAGACACTGGAAGGCCTGATCCAGGACTATCTTAAGATGAAACGGGCTGTCGCAGATACAGAAGTGCTGAAGCAATATGCGTCATGGAGATATTTTACCTGGTATGAGGGGGTCAAGAAGCAGCTGCTTCAGGCTCTGAAGGTTATTGAACTGAATCATGAAGCGGAACTGAAACAAATCTATCTGGTCGAGTCGGCCCAGCGCAGGCAAACGTTAAAGAGTGTCCGCTGGGGCGCGGCAGGTCATGGAGCAAAATATGAGGGCGTTAAGACCTTAAACCGGCGTATGGAGCTGCATGCGGATTCGGAATCTAACCGTCTGATTAAATACTGGGTGCGGTCGATCCTGGCTACGATGGGACAAGTCATCACTGCGCTGCATGCAGACTACCATCTCCTTTCCTTACAGCATGACCGGCTGGAGAATATCATTGAGCAGGAGGAAAGAAGCCTCCAGGAGCTGAGACAGCGTAAAGTGGTAGCGAGGAATCATCTGGATCAAACCGCTAATACGCTTTACGGAAAAAAACAGAATCTGGCCTTACTAGCCAAGCAGCTGAGTGAGTTGCAAAAGTTTGAAGAGAAGTGCCAGTATAATTACAGTACATTACGAAAAACGGTTCAATCGGTATTTTGGCGGGGAATCCAGGATCAGGCACCCCGCCGGCTGCTGCTGGGCCATCATCATGCTTATGGTGTTATTTATGAAATCTGGAAGGGTTCCGCTTCATGGAATAAGTCAGACGGGCGTCAGGGCAAAGAGGTGCTCGTTCCCGTTGTTAAACCTACATCCCTGCTTTACGAATATTATGTGCTTTTTAAGACGATCGAAAGCTTTGGTTATCTTGGATATGAGCCTTATCATGATACGATCACTGAGCAGTTACAGCAAAACTATTATATGGGCGGCCTGCAGGAGGGGACAGCAGTGAGGCTGAAAAAAGGCAGCAGTCTCATCGTCATTACGTATGACCAGCAGGTAGAAAATGTTGACCAGATGGCCTTAACGAAACAGACCCATTTCTTTAGTCCGGATACCAGACGCAAACCGGATATCCGCATTGATTTATTTGCAGATCATCATTCAGCAACCAATGAAACACGTTTTGTGTCTTCTATGATCCTGGAGGTAAAGTATCGTCCTGTCCGGAATATTTATGCAGATCAGGGTTATACCGATACTATGCAGCAGATGTCGGGATACTTTATGTTCAGATATGTAAGCATGGAGCAGGGCAGAAAAAGATACGAACGGACCCCTGTGCATAATGTCCTTTGTATCTATCCTGGAGATGAGCAGCATGAGCCGATGATGGAAACCGGCTGCGGAACGTTTCTGCAGCTATATCCGGGAGAGCATAGCAATACGGTTGGATTGGATTTGTTAGTTTATACTTTCCGGAACTGGATAGCTGCAAAATAAGAAAAAAACGATCTGGACACTTATTGGGTGCTTAGATCGTTTTTTGTTTGATGGGTTACATTAGTAACATCGTCTTCTTTATCAATTACTCGTTACCCCGCCAATAACCCGCCAGTTGTGGTTAACCCCGGCTGTGATCCGGCCCCGTCCGCTGATATAATCGGCAATCAGCTCGACCATATCAACCGGAATGTCCTTAACGACAGGCTTGCCCTGGAACATTGCAAAGTTGCCGCCACCGGCTGCGCGGTAGTTGTTCATGACGACATCATATTCCGTGTCTGCACCAAGCGGCTGGCCGTTCCGCTGCAGCATTGTTACCCGCTGGCCGGCCGGTTTAGAGATGTCGAGCTCATATTCAATCCCTTCCCACATGTCATAGTTAAAATGCTGCGGCTTGGGTGACAGGAAGGCCGGGTTTACGGTGATCTGGCCCTCTGCGTTTAATGTGAAATATTCTGCCGATTGTTCGAGTGCAGCTCTAATATCTGCCCCCGAAACCCGGAGCACCTTCAGGGTGTTGGGATAAATATAGTTTGAAACGATCTCGCGCATCGTAATGACCTCACCGAAGCCGGGAGATACATTGTCGAACAGGGCCGCAGCTGACAGTTCCGCGCCGGAGCTGTCCAGCTGTACGCGGTGAATAAACTCAATCAGCGGGTGCTCCTGCAGCCGGGCAGCGGCATGGGAGCGAATCGTCATATCCCCGTCCACAAAGCCAAACGGCTGATCAAGCCAGGTTTGGGTCAGCTCCTCGATTTCGCCCACAAGCTGCTGGATAGTCTGATCCGGCTCATACTCCGCAGTGGAGATTAACTCCGACTTGCTGCGGGTCACACGCCAGCCCTCCGGATGCCGCTCCAGCTGCAGTGTGATTTTTCCTAAATATCTGCCTTCATTTCCTGGCTGCACTACACATACCCCGTTGATACTGCAGTTCTCTATGGCCCGGTGCTGATGGCCTGTAAGCAGGACATCTATGCCCTCCACTTGCTCACAGAGTGCGTAGCCAACGTTCTCCCCGGTTAAGGGCTCAGTCGGCAGACCGGTTTCAGGATCACGCTCAAAGCCTCCGTGGTAAGACACTACGATCACATCCGCCTTTCCCACAGTCTTCATGACGGGAATCCATATCTGCGCCGTACTCACAGGATCTTCAAAATGCAGCCCGTCGATATGCTGCGGCTGCTCCCAGACCGGGATATAGGAGGTTGTCAGCCCCAGGACGCCGACCCGTATACCATTTTCCAATTCAAATATACGATAAGGTGCGCCGAACGCCGGCTGGCCGGTAGATGCATCCAACGTATTGGCGGACAACCAAGGGAAGTCCGAAGCTTCTACGGCATTCCGCAGATAAGGCAGTCCGTAATTGAACTCGTGATTGCCCAGAACGGCAGCGTCATAACGCAGCTCATTCAGGCAGGCGATCACCGGATTCGGCAGCAGGCTGTTCACCTTGGCATGGTAGTACGTTAGAGGAGTACCCTGCAGACAATCCCCGTTATCGATAAGCAGGGTATGCGGATAAGTGCGGCGGATCTCCTTGATAATCCTTGCTGTACGTGCCAGTCCATACGGTACTCCACAGCGGGTAGCATAGCTGCCCGGCAGTATAAATCCGTGCAGATCACTGGTTTCCATAAGAACCACTTCACATTGCTCAGAAGACATTTTTACGCTCCTTTACCGCTTTTCTAGAAAGATTGGACTATTCTATCACACAAATTTACGAATCTGCTAGACCCTGAGAGTTTTATCAATGCGATTACATTTCTATGTGAGCTATTTAACAATTGGATTATATAGTGATTAAGCACTCAAAAAAATACAGTCTTTTTCCAAGACGAAAAAAAGTGGAGGTTCTCTAAGTGAAAAAAAGAATGAAGCACTTGTTTGCAGGGGTACTGGCAATCGGACTGCTGGCAGGATGCAGCGCAAATAACAATTCGGCTAATAACGGAAATGTGAACAACTCGGCAGCAGCAAATAGCGCAGCGGCAACAGAACAGCCTGCTGCTAGCACAGCCATTGATGTTTTGAAAGTAAGCTTTGTCCCTTCCAAAGATCCGGATCAAATCATAACAGCTACTGAACCGTTGAAAGAGCTGCTGAAGAAACAGCTGGATACCAAAGGTTTCGCAGTGGGCGATGTACAAATTGATGTAGGAACAACGTATGAAGCAGTGGGAGAAGCACTCAGTGCAGGAACAACAGATGTTGGTCTGATTCCAGGCGGTACATACACACTGTACGATGACGGGGCAGAAGTTCTCCTGACATCCACACGCAAAGCGCTGTCTAATGATTCCGACAATCCGAAGGACTGGAATGATAACAAGCCGACTACAGGCATTGATACAGAGCAGGCTTCCTACTACCGCTCACTGCTCATCGCAGGTCCTTCCGCTAAAGGACAAGAGCTGGCTGCAAAAGTGAACAACGGCGAAGAGCTGACTTGGGAAGATCTGAACAGCGCTACATGGGCTGTAATGTCTACTTCATCCTCTGCCGGCTACATCTATCCGACACTGTGGCTGCAGGAGAAATACGGCAAGAGCCTGACTGACCTGGCTAAGGTAACACAGTCCGATTCGTACGGAAGCTCCTTTGCCCGCCTTGCTGCCGGACAGGCTGACATTGTTGTCGCATTTGCCGATGCACGCCGTGACAATGAAGAAAAATGGACAACCGAGTACGGCGGCACTGGCCCGATCTGGGATCAGACCAACGTTATCGGCGTAACACAGCCGATTTACAATGACACTGTCAGCGTAAGCAAAAACTCGCCGATCATGAATGACGAGCTGAAAAAAGCACTGCAGGAATCGTTCATGGAAATTGCTGAAACCCCTGAAGGCAAAGAAGTTATCGCGATCTACTCTCATGAAGGTTACAAGATTGCCCAGTCTTCCGACTATGACGGTGAACGTCAGGCACAGGAACTGATCCGGAGCATGAAATAACAGTTTCACAATAGGCGTGAACATCTGAATGAGAACATCATGATTTCATGATGCTCTCATTTTTGTTGCTTTTCAAAAATTCACTAAAGGATTGAATGCCCCATGATTCAGTTTGTCGATGTAACCAAAACCTATACGAATGGAACTACGGCCCTTAATAACGTTAATCTGACAATCGAGCAGGGGGAATTTGTAGCGGTTATCGGCCTGTCAGGTGCCGGCAAATCTACCTTGATCCGCTGCATTAATCGTATACATGATATCTCAAGCGGCAAAATCATCGTTGATAAGGTCGATGTAGCGGGTCTCAGAGGACAGCATATCCGTAAATTCCGCCGCCGGATCGGGATGATTTTTCAGTCGTTTAATCTCGTTACCCGTACAAGCGTGATCAACAATGTCCTGGTATCCTTCGTGCCGGAGCTTCCAATGTGGCGGAAGGTGACGGGGATTTTCCGGAAGGAGCACAAGATCAAAGCGCTGCAGGCGCTGGAAAAGGTCGGTATTCTGGACAAAGCGTTCGTCCGGGTGGACCAGCTGTCCGGCGGGCAGCAGCAGCGTGTCGCCCTGGCACGTACCCTCGCCCAGAGTCCGGACATTATTCTGGCGGACGAGCCGATTGCATCTCTCGATCCGGTTACGGCGCGCGTGGTAATGGATGACTTCAAAAAGATCAATAAAGAAATGAATATCTCCGTGATTATGAATATACACCACGTGGAGATTGCCCTTGAATATGCGGACCGGATTATCGGCATCCGCAAGGGGGAGGTTGTCTTTGACGGCTTGACCTCAAAGGTAACCCAGGAGATTCTGCAGGATATTTACGGCGGAAAATGGGAAGCGGAGAAAGCAGCGATAGAGGAGCAGTCGGCCTATGTACGATAAACTGTTTCCCCCGAAAAAAATCGTGCTCCCTTCCGGCCAAGTTGTTCTGCAGAAACGGTCGCGTACACCGCTGATTATCCTCATTCTGGTGGCGTGTACATTGTTGTCCGCGGATTTTACAGGCTTCAGCTTCAAGGTGCTGTTTACACGGATGAACCAGTTTTTTACGATCGTGCTGGCAATGATTCCGCCGGACTGGGGTAGCCTGTCTAATATCTGGTCCCCGCTGCTGGATACAATCAAAATGTCACTGTTGGGCTCCATCATCGGTGCAGTCATTGCATTGCCCGTGGCGGTGGCGGCTTCTGCAAATATCATCCAGTCGAAGATTATAATCTTCATCAGTAAGGTGGTACTCAGCCTGCTCCGTACCCTGCCGACACTGGTATCTGCGTTAATCGCTACCTTTGTGTTTGGCCTGGGGACAATGGCGGGCACGGTTGCGATCATGCTGTTTACCATTTCCTATGTCGGCAAGCTGCTGTACGAGCAGATTGAGAATGTGGATATGGGACCTTTTGAAGCGATGGAGTCCATCGGGATGACCCGGCTGCAGGCCTTCCGGTTTGCCGTTATGCCGCAGGTGCTTCCCGGTTACATCTCAACTTCCCTGTATTGTTTTGAGGGAAATGTGCGTTATGCGGCCATTCTGGGCTTTGTCGGGGCCGGAGGGATCGGGCTGATTTTGAACGAAGGGATCGGCTGGCGTGATTATTCTGCAGTCGGGATGATCATTCTGGTGCTGATTATAACGGTAGTCCTGATCGAAAGTGTCAGTGAGCATTTCCGTAAGAAGCTTATTTAAGGAGACGTTGCAGGAATGAATACCATAGAAAAGCAGCTTGCAGCTGCTCCCCGTAATCAGCGGTATCTGTGGACGATTGCAGCCATTGTCGCTGCGTTGTTCGTATGGTCACTGACCGCGGTTAATTTGAATCAAATCGAACAAAGCGGTCTGCGGATTGCCAAAAATATCGTATATGGGCTTACCCATCCGGATACGGAGCTGCTGTTCAATGTGACAAAGCAGAGTGTGCTGTACCTGCTGCTTGAGACGGTAGCGATTGCTTTTCTCGGGACGATTGTAGGCGCAGTACTGGCAGTACCGCTGGCCTTTCTCGCAGCCTCCAATATTGTACCGAAGCCGGTATCCTGGGTTACAAGACTTGTGCTGATCGTCATCCGCACTGTACCGGCACTGGTGTACGGACTCATGTTCATCCGGGTTACCGGTCCGGGGGCGTTCGCCGGGGTACTGACTGTCGGCCTAACCTCCATCGGAATGCTGGCCAAGCTGTATGTCGATGCGATCGAGGAGCTGGATACGCGTGTCCTGGAGTCGATGACCTCTGTGGGCTGTACCACCTTTGAGAAAATCCGCTTCGGCATCGTGCCGCAGCTCCTGTCCGTGTTCATGTCGGTCATGATCTACCGCTTTGACATGAATATGCGTGAAGCTTCGATTCTGGGGATGGTTAGCGCCGGAGGCATCGGGGCACCGCTGATCTTCGCGATGCGCAGCTACAAATGGGATCAGGTCGGTTCGATCCTCATCGGACTGGTTGTCTTTATTCTTATCATTGAATACTTCTCGAACCGGGTGCGTGCGAAGCTGGTTAAGGGATAATGCATTTACAATCATTAAGAATGGCCCTGATGATCAAGAGAACCTTGATGCTTCGGGGCTTTTTTGTCGCGGTTATACTATCCTATTCATTGGCATGTTAATATTAGCGACTCAGCGCATCCTGCGCGAGCATCCTGAAATCAGGATCGTGCTGCTGACGACATTCGATGTTGAGGCTTATGTTATTGAAGGCATACGTGCAGGCGCTGCAGGCTATTTGTTGAAAGACACGGATATGCAGGAAATCCTCGACGGAATCAGCCAGATAAAACAAAGCCCGGCGCTAATCCGCCGGGCTTAGACTATATACTGCGCTTTATTCTCTTCGCTTTCACAAACCGCTCCAGCACCCGGAAATCCTCGGTCACCTGCTTGAACGGCAAAGCCTCCAGCACCTTTCCCCGGTAATCCTTCCTGGCAGCAGCAGACAGCCGGGAGTCGAGGATGCTGAGCACGCCAAGGTCGGTTTCACTGCGGATCAACCGTCCGGTACCCTGTCTCAGGCGGAGCAGCATGTCCGGTACAAAGACCTCTTTTAACGGATTATGGGCCTTCGACGCCTTATATTCGTAGACGGGATCGGCCGGAACAGGAAAAGGCAGGCGGAACACGATCACCTGCGACAGGTCGGAGCCCTCGATATTGATCCCTTCCCAGAATACACCGGTGCTGAGCAGCACGCCTTTGCTGGCCCGGAAGTTAGCGATAATCTCATCCTGGGACGAGCCTTCTTTTTGCATATGCAGCGCCCAGCCCAGCTTCTCCGACCGCAGCTTCTCATGCACGTACTTCATATCCTCTTTTGCCGAAAACAGTACCAGCGTCCGACCCTCCGTTACATTGCAGAGCCTGAGCATTTCCTTGTACGCTGCTTCAAGATAATCCTTCCTGTTCTCGTGGTTGTAATAAGGAACACTGCCCGAAATGTACATCATGGTGTGGCTGTCGTAATCAAACGGGGAGGGCTGTCGCTCCATATAATCTCCCCTGTAACCAAGGGATTGTGTCAGATAAGCATACTGCTCCTCCAGCGTATCGCCGCCCTGGCACATTGTTGCTGACGTCAGGATGACAGAGGTTTTACTGTTGAATAAGGTGTGTTTGAGGAACTGGCTGATGTTTTTGGGACAGATGCTGACGGTGGCTTCCCGCTTCCCTTTGCTTGCCCAGATCAGATAGTTATCCTCTGCACCGGATAGTACTTCAAACAGCTCAATAAGTCCGTTCACAGCTTCAAAAGCATTGTCAATTTCCCGTTCATGCCGCGAGGTCAACACCGAAAGACTTAGACTGAATTCCTTCAGCACCTGCAATGCCCGGTTAAACGGAACCCCGGAGATTTGAGATACTTTTACCCGGTCGGTATCCTGTTTGGCGGTGTGCAGCAAATCCGTTTCGACCTGTTTGAAAATGCTGCCCAGGCAGCTTTTGATAAATCTGGCCTGTGTCATCAGGCTTTTCTCTCTCGACTGCTTAAAAAGAATCTGCAGCGTATCATCCAGCACACGGCCGGCTCCCCGAAAAGTGAATTCGAGTGTCATGGCATCCCGGACCTTGGCCTCCAGGTTATGCGCCTCATCGATGATGATCAGGGCGGGACGTTCCGTGATTAAGCCCTTGGTGCCTTCCTTTTTCTTGATCAGATCGCGGATCAGCAGATCCTGGTTAACGATAATAAAGTCCATGTCGCCGGTTTTGGCGCTGATTTTTGCCCTCATATCATAGAACGAGCAGGTGGTTCTGTAGCGGCATTGCTCAAATTTGCAGTCATTCACACAAACCTCGGACCATACGGCATCACTGATCCCGCCCTTAATATCCGCCCGTTCTTCAATCTCATAATTTAAAATCTGCTCAACTAGCTGCGGCAGCGGGGAGCTTGCATCCTCAGGCTTGTTCAAGCCCCCGGCCCTGTAGCGGCAGGCATATTGCCCCATCCCTTTTCCGACTACGGAACGGACCGTAGTAAATCCGAGCCGGCTCCCGATTACCCGCAGATCCTTAAGAATCTGTTCCGAGAGCTGGATGGAGGAGGTGGCGATAATAACCGGCTGCTGCGAGATATGGTTAATTAACAGACCGGGGATCAGGTAGGCAAAAGATTTACCGATGCCGACGCCAGCCTCGATCATAGCGTTACGCCCGTTAATATAAGCCTCCGCGATATCCAGCGACATATCCTGCTGCCCGGTCCGTTCCCTCAGGCCGATTCTGGGAAACCGGTCGTACATCCGGAAGATGGCATTGACCAGAGCGGGCTCGATGTCCTTCTTCTGCTCCCGTTTCTGTAATTTATAAAGATCACTTAACCAGCTGATGACAATCGCCCCTTCTCTATTTCAATGCACCTTTACCGGTAGATTGATTTTTTGGGTCAAACTGTAATTATCTCCGATAGAGGCTGGACAGTCAAGCCGGTTGTCAGGGGAATTGAGTTCATCAGCGCTCTGTAACTGTAAAAGTGCATAATCAGGGCCTGAGCAGCAAAGAATATCCAGATTAATCCTAAATGCAGTATCTTGAAGGAGACAAGATAATGAATGATATTTGGAATGAGATCTGGAAGGCTCTGGTTCTGATTATATTTGGCATGCTGGTGCTCAGGCTGTCCGGCAGAAAATCCATCTCACAGATGACCATTCCGACGACGATTGCGATGATCTCGATCGGGACGATTATCGTGGAACCGATCGCAGATCATCATATCCTGATTACGATGGCGGCTGCCGCAGTGTTTATCATCGTACTGATTGCGGTGGAGTGGCTACAGTTGAAATGGAGTTTGTTTGAGCGGCTGATTAAGGGACCTGCGGTCATCGTTATTAAAGACGGCCGGGTCCAGAATCAGAATCTGCGGAAGCTGAGACTTACACTGGAGGCGCTGGAGATGAACCTGAGGGAGCAGGGGATTTCCCGGCTCAGTGATGTGAAGACAGCGACGATTGAGCCTAACGGGATGCTGGGTTATGAGCTTCAGGATGCGGCGAAGCCGGTGACCCTGGCTCAGGTGGAGGAGCTGCTGGCCAAGTACTTGAGCGGTACAGGAGCCGGGCACAGTGCGGCAGCACAGAAAGAGCAGGGGCCTGAAAGCCCGGACGAAAATCTGTTTGAGCAGATTAAAGAAGGCTGATGTTCTGTGAAAATAAAATGTCGGACTATATAAAGCAGTCGCTGTTGTTGAACTAACGGTTCCCGTTATGCTGCTTCATTTTTGAAAATCACGACCCTATGCTTGCTTCCCATATATTCAACGGAAGCATTTAACTGCTCAGCCACAAATCGAATAGGAACGAACTGCCGTTCTTTCAAAAGTAAAGGAGCTTCTTGCATCACCGTTTGCTGGTTACTGTCCAACGAATCGTTTTACCATCCTTTTTGAGAACGATCAGTAAAAATAATTATTTACCGATCGTTCCCATTATGCTAAGATAGGTTCAAAAGCAAGGGAACAGGCAATACATAATGCAGATATTAGAATGATTGTTCCCGTATAAAAAGCTGAAGGGACTGGCGGAAATGAACTACTTTGAGTCGGTACATGGTTTGGTAGCATGGGATGAACGGCTGCAGAGCGTAAAGATTGAGTGGAACGGTTTTTCTCACGGAGACGGGTTTCAGGCGATTCTGATGCAGGGAGCAGAGCTGCTAAGAAAGAAGCAAAGCGGCAAGGTGCTGATGGATATCCGGCAGGGCTCGGTAATCAAGGAGGAGGATAAAGCATGGATGGCAGATTTTTTTGTACAGCATGTGTATAAAAGCGGCCTGCAATTTCTCGCAATGATTGAGCCGGGCAGTGTGGTCGCCAAATTAAGCGTGAACCGTGCCGTAAGCGCACAGGGTCAGCTGCCGTATCAGCAGCAAAGCTTTAGTGACTTGAACGAGGCTGTACGGTGGCTGAATGCGGCCGGAAATTATGCGGTTGTGGTCTGATAATACTAGAACGTTCATTCTCATAAATCAGGAGGAATTCAAATGAGTCATACCATTGCACTTGTAACAGGAGCGGGCAAGGGAATCGGATTCGAGGTAGCAAGACAGCTGGGCCAGCAGGGAATTACGGTACTGGTGTCTGCACGCACCAAGGCCGCTGCCGAAGAAGCCGCAGATCAGCTGAAGGAGGAGGGCATCGAAGCAGTTGGCGTAGAGCTTGAAGTGACAGACAGAGCGCATATTGCTGCACTAGCCAGATGGATCGACGAGCAGTATGGCAAGCTGGATGTGCTGGTGAACAATGCTGGAATCCTGGCGGAAGCTACAGAAGCTGAGGATGCTTTTGAAACTACATTTGCGGTCAACACATTTGCGCCGTATCACATTACCGAGGCTCTGCTGCCGCTGCTGCTTAAAAGTGAGGCCGGCAGAATTGTTAATCAGAGCAGTGCTCTAGGTTCCATTGCGTTTCAAGTGAGCAATGAGCTGGCACAGCGGATCGCAACGCCTGCCTACGCTGCATCCAAAGCCGCACTTAATATGCTCACTGTATACTGGGCCAATAAATACAAGGATACCCCGCTTAAAATTAATACGGTGCATCCCGGTCTGGTAAAAACCCGGATGGGCGGCGACAAAGCCGAGCTGACGCCTGAGGAAGGTGCCAAAACAGCTGTCCGTTATGCCACTTTGCCGGCGGACGGGCCAACGGGAGGTTTCTTTTACTTGGAGGAACGGCTGCCCTGGTAAGCCCAGCCCGTGGCCGGAATTTATTTCACTATAAGCCGGGCAGCTACAATAATCAGGAAGACCGCCAGCAGACGGAGCAGCAGCTTGGCCGGCAGGCGTTTGGCCAGCCGGGCGCCGAGCTGGCCGCCGATAATCGCGCCGGGCGCCAGGCATAATACCATGATCCATTCAATATTCTGCAGGTAGGCATGTGTAGATGTGCTGACAATTGCAGACAGGAAGATCTGCAGCATGGAAGTGGCAACCGCAATATGCGTCGAGAAGCCGAGCAGCAGTGTCATGGTCGGCACCATCAGGCTGCCGCCGCCTACGCCGAACAGGCTGGCCAGGAAACCGACAAAAAAGCTGATTATAACACCGGTAGGCATATGATAGGCATACTCAAACCGGTTGCTCCCGGCATCCATAAAGCTCCGCTTGACCGTGGGATTAAACGGCAAGGTCAGGGGCTTTTTCGGCTTGAACAGTAGCAAAAGTGCAATCAGAATCAGAAAAATGCCGAAGCTGACAAAGAAGGTTCTGCCTTCAACCTGTTCAGAGAGCAGCGCCCCGACTATTGAACCCGGAATGGAAGCGGCTGCGAACCAGAGGGCTGCCTGGTAATCGATTCTTTTTTGTTTTGCATACACATAAGTGCTGGAAATGGAGTTGAACAGCAGCATGGCCATTGAAGTCCCGGCCAAATGAGCGGTTGGCAGATCCGGATACATAAAGGCTAGTGCAGGTACGACGATAAATCCGCCGCCAAGCCCCACCAGAGAGCCGGAGATGCCGGCAGTAAGTCCGAGAATGAATAGAAGCAGATAGGTTAGCACTCAGCAGCTCCCTTTCTTTTGTGAAGATAATCACTGTTAACTTTCCCACATTTCTGCGAAAGTAGTTATTAGACTTTTGTACCCATTTTAGCAGGAGGAATATCGTCAGGTATAGTTTCTTTACTCTGCGGGTAATAACTAACAGCACAATTGCCCATGAACGGAGAAAAGGAGCTGGTTAACCGTGAAACGGAAACTGCTTGTAACAGGAGCATCTGGTGTTATAGGAAATACTATTTATAAAGGTTTGAAGAATGACGTCCGGTATGAGGTCATCGGGACAGATATTCAGGAGGATGCTGCACAGGGGATCGTCCAAATGGACATTGCCGATGAAGACCGGATTGCCGAGCTTACGCAGGGTATCGATACGGTACTGCATTTTGCCTGGATTAAGGATGAAGATGATTTTCTGGGAAAGGTGCTGCAAGGGAATGTAGCCGGTGCTTACAAGCTGTTCGATGCTGCAGTGAAAAGCGGCGTTAAGCGGATTGTCTTCGCCAGCTCCAATCATGCCACCGGCTTCTATAAGACGAATGAGCAGGTTGACCCGTCTGACCCTTACCGGCCGGACAGCTTGTACGGGCTGAGCAAATGCTATATTGAGCTGCTTGGCCGCCTGTATGCTGATCAGGGCAAAATCTCCTCCTTTAATATCCGTATCGGCAACTTTCCGGGGGATGACCGTCCTCATTCGGAGCGTGCGGGTCATATCTGGATTTCCGAACGTGACATGCTGCAGCTGGTCATCTGTTGTATCGAGGCCGATGAAGCCATGCAGTATCTGAACCTGTATGGTACATCTGCCAACAGCGATAACTATTATGATATCGCTTACCTGGAGGAGCTGATCGGCTACAAGCCGCAGGATGACGGTGCGGAGCTGCTCGAGCAGGCTAAGACGCAGGGAAGAGACATCCGCCGGGACGAAACGGTCTATCAGGGCGGGCAAAAAGAATAAAGTAAGCAGAGGAAAAAGGCTCCGCGTTGCGGGGCTTTTTTAAAGAGAAACGGGGCGCTGACAATTGATTCTCAAAATGACAGAGGCGAATAGGGCCGACTATAACAAGCCGAATGAAGAATTTCCGGTTACCGGCCGGATTTTCCCCAAGTATGATAACGGTGTGTGGACGTATACGGAAGAGAAACTGCCAGAACCTTATATGAAGCGTTATGCAGATGAGGAGATAGGTGCAGCTTATATAGAAGAAGAGAGTAAAGCCGTATTTTTGTATTATGAGGGTGAACATTGTCTCGGACGGATCAGGCTGCGTGCTAATTGGAACGGATATGCGATGGTCGAGGATATTGGCGTGGCCGGCAGCCGGAGGCAGCAGGGAATTGGAAGCCGGCTTATGGATCAGGCGGTGCAATGGGCACAGCAGCACAAGCTGGCCGGCCTGATGCTGGAAACGCAGGATGTAAATGCTGCCGCATGCGGCTTCTATGCCCGTTACGGCTTTATCATCGGCGGGGTAGATAACATGCTGTACTCTAATTTTTCGACTGCCGATGAGCAGGCAATTTTCTGGTATTATAAATTTTAATGAAAATATCTTGACTTTAAGATAAAAAGGGAGTAAATTGAGATCAAGAAGTTATCTTAACTTAAAGATAATTTCCAGGTAATATCTTAAAGTTAAGAATCTTTAAAATATAATATCGTATGAAATGTAACCTTTGAATTAACACTACCATTAAAGGAGTCGGTTATAATGACTAATGCAGCAGCAAAACAAACAATGGGGATTCACCATATTACAGCGATTGTCGGACATCCGCAGGAGAATATGGATTTTCACGCAGGGGTATTGGGCTTGCGTCTGGTCAAGCAAACAGTCAACTTTGATGATCCGGGCACTTATCATTTCTACTTCGGCAATGATGGAGGCAAACCGGGCACGATCATTACGTTCTTCCCTTGGCCTGGAGCTTACAAAGGAAAAATCGGCGGCGGACAGGTTGGGGTAACAACGTACATTATCCCTGTGGGCGCGATGAGCTTCTGGAAAGAGAGACTGGCAAAGTTCAAGATTGCTTTTACGGAGCTGGAACGGTTCGGCGAGCAGGTGCTTGAATTTGATGATCCGCACGGATTGCATCTGGAGCTGGTGGAACGCCAAGCCGGAGAATTGAATAACTGGACTTTCGGAGGCGTTACTCCTGAAGTTGCCATCAAAGGCTTCGGCGGGGCTACCCTGCTGTCCACTGATCCGGAAGCAACGGCAGAGCTGCTGGAGCAGGTATTGGGTCTTACGTTCATCGGACGGGAAAATGATATCGCACGCTACCATTCTGCAGCTGACCTCGGCAATGTCATTGATCTCAAAATGACCGCTGTACAGCGCGGCGAAATGGGTGTCGGCACGGTGCATCATATTGCCTGGAGAGCAAAGGATGATCAGGATCAGCTGGATTGGCAGAGCTATGTGCATGATCACGGATATGGTGTAACGCCTGTGCAGGACCGGAATTATTTTAACGCGATTTATTTCAGAGAGCATGGGGAAATTCTGTTTGAGATTGCGACAGATCCTCCCGGCTTTGCTCATGACGAAACGCCTGAAACCATGGGTACGGAGCTGAAGCTGCCTGCCCAGTATGAGCCGCACAGAGGACAGATTGAACAGGTTCTGGTTCCGTTCCAGATCAGAGAGCTTGACTAAATTAACCTGAAGAGAGGGATGAAGGGTATGCTCGCGATAGACCCGGCAGGCAATACGGAAAGGGACAATTATAAGCTGCTCGTCGGCAGCATTATTCCTCGGCCGATTGCCTTTGTAACAACGTTATCCCTGGGCGGGGTGCTGAACGGTGCACCCTTCAGCTATTTCAATATCGTATCATCGAATCCGCCGATGATCTCCCTGTCCATTCAGCATGCGGCAGGCAAGCCGAAGGATACGGCACGTAATATAATGGAACGCCAGGAATTTGTCGTGCATATTGTGGACCGGGACAATGTAGAGCAGGTCAACATGACCGCAGCTCCCCTTGGACCGGATCAAAGTGAAATTGCGCTTGCAGGAATGACACCAGTCCAAAGCGCCCTGATAGCTGTGCCGGGAGTCCAGGAAGCGAAGGTAAGAATGGAATGCGTGCTGGAGCGTACGGTAGAGTTCCCGGGCTTCGAACTGCTGATCGGCAGAGTCGTCCAGTTTCATGTTGCCGATGACATCTATAATCAGGGCAGGATTGATCCGCTCAAGCTGGCGGCGGTCAGCCGGCTGGCCGGTAATCATTATGCCGGGATCGGGGAGATTTTTGAGATTGAACGGCCTGTCTAAAAGAATATGTTGAACAGGAAAAAGCCGGTCATCAACCGGCTTTTTCCTGTTTGTAAGCAGACTTTGTAAGCAGACCTGATTCTATTCAGCTACTGTATAATATAACGCGGAAGCTCGACAATCACTGATGTTCCGATCGTGAACTCACTTTCAATCTTCAGCTGCCCGCCGTGGAGCCCGATGATCTCCTTGCAGATGGCCAGTCCCAGACCGCTGCCGGACTGGCGCGAGCGGCCCTTGAAGAATTTGGTGCCGAGCTTCTCCAGATCAGCGGCTTCAATGCCTTCTCCGGTGTCCGTTACGGTTACAACAATCAGCTCCTCCTGCTGGGCGGCGGTAATACTTACCGCACCCTCAGCCGGAGTGAACTTAAAGGCGTTGTCCAGCAGATTGACAAATACCTGCTTCAGCCGGTTGAAATCACCGTTAACCGGCAGCGGCTGGTCGGGAATATCGGCGTAGAGCCGGATCTGCTTCGTCTGCCCGCGGTACCGGAACTGCAGCAGCAGATCCTCCAGCAGCCCCCGGAGATCATACGGCTGCAGATCAACCGTAATCTCCCCGGCCTGAAATTTGGAGAAATCAAGCAGATCCTCGACCAGTCCGATCAGCCGGTCTGTTTCTCCGGTCATTACCTCGAGACCCTGCAGGGTCTCTTTTTTATCGGACAAATCACCCATAAGCAGCGTCTCACCCCAGCCTTTGATGGAGGTCAGGGGAGTACGCAGCTCATGCGTGACGGATGAGATGAAGTCGTATTTAATTTTTTCGCTCTTGAGGATTTCCTCGGACATATAATTGAGCGTGACCGCCAGCGTCCCGATCTCGTCATTATGCTGCTTCGCCGCCTTGGCTGTAAAATTTCCGGTCGCCATCTCCTTGGCTACCGTGGTCAGCTGCCGGATCGGGCCGACAATCCGTTTGGCAATAATCAGGCTGAGCACAAAGCCGAACAGGATGACAAGCAGCCCCACCCATACCGCGTTCAGCACAATCGTGACAATGACATCGTATAAGGGCTCTGCCGAAACGGAATACCGCAGCACGCCGATATTGGTACCCGCTTCCTTGATCGGCAGGGAGACGGCCATAATCCGTTCCCCGCCCACGGGAGTAAGACTCTGATAGCTTCCCTTTCCGCTGCTTAGCGCGGTTCTCACATCTGGCGTATCAATCCTCTCAGAGCTGGAGAAGCCGAATGAGTTGATGATCACATTGCCTTCAGTGTTAAGAACCTCGACCTTGCTGCTCTCTTCCGTGGAGAGGTTCTCCAGAATGTATCTTGCCCGCTCATTGATCGAATAGCCCTCCAGATACTTGTTGAAAAAGGTAGCGGAGGTCGTAGCCCGTGAAGACAGGGTCTCCATCGCACTGCCCAGGTAATAATAGTGGACAGCTGCAATAAACACCCCTTCCAGCAGCAGGACGATCAGGAGCAGGACAAGCGTGATATAGGTGATAAGCCGTGCCCTGATCCCTCTCAGCAATGTTGTACCCTCCATAAATAGCCGAAGCCCCACACCGTTTCCAGATATTGCGGCCCCGTGGCGTCCTGGCCGATTTTTTGGCGGATCCGGCTAATATTGACGTCCACGATTTTGAGCTCCCCCATAAAATATTGCCCCCAGACCGATGTCAGAATATCATCGCGGTTAACCGCCTTATTGGGCTGCTCCATCAGCAGCTTAACAATAGAAAACTCAGTGGGTGTGAGCGAAATCTCTACCCCGTCCTTCAGCAGCTTCCGCTCATCGGGCATCAGGGTGAAAGGGGGGAGCTGGATACTGTTTTCCTGCAGCACCGCTTCCCCGGGATAGATGCGCCGGTACAGTGAGCGGACCCGGGCCAGCAGCTCGACCGGGCTGAAGGGCTTGATTACATAGTCGTCCGCCCCCGAATCCAGGCCCATTACCTTATCGATTTCCTGGCTTTTGGCGGTCAGCATGATGATGCCCAGCCGGGGGAATTCCCTGCGCAGCATGGCGCATACCTCAAAACCGCCGATTCCGGGAAGCATCAGGTCGAGAATGGCAATGTCAAAATCCCTCTGTTCCCGCGCTGCCGCGAGTGCTGCTTCGCCCGTGGCAGCTTCGGTCACCTCGAAACCGGCCCGCTTCAGATTCACCTGTAAAAAATCGCGTATCGGCTTCTCGTCTTCCAGTACCAGCACCTTCATGGACAACCTCCTAATCAGTACACCGGCGGCTGCGGTGTGCCGGCCAGCTGCCGGACCTCTTCCAGCGACAGCTTCAGCTGGTTGTACTCCTGCAGTAGGGAGCCGCTCAGCTTGCCGGCTGCATTATCCGCAGGCAGCACAGCAACCAGCACGGTAGGTGCCGCAGCATCCTCTGTATTCTGCAGTTCATAGAGCATGGTGTAAATCCTATTCTCCGCCTTCAGCCTGGCCTCCGTGCTTTGCCACTCCTGCTTAGTCAGTAGCCGCAATTCAAGCAGTGTTGCCCGCGATCCAGAGCCGGTATCTTTGTAGCTGAACCGGATATTTTTCCACGGCTCCGGAGACTCCTCTGCAATCTCAAGCGCATATTTGCCTTTCCAGCTCTGCGGAATATGGAAATTAAAGCCCCATCTGTCGAATTGCTCTTCCGTAAAGACAAGGCCGGTTTGTCCGTCCCACTGATAATATTTAGTGATGAACGGAGTGGCCAGCGGAGCCATACTCTCTGTGCCGGCAGGCGGAACAAGGAAGCCGATTTCCACTATGCCGTCGCGATTCACATCCGTGCTGTACAGCGGATAATCCTTGATCGCCATATTGCTTACGCCAAGCTTGCTGTCAGCTTGGGGAGCCAGAGGCGTAAGTGTGATATTGCCGCTGTCCGAAAGCTCTTCATGATGATAATCATCTGCTGCAAGTATATCAATAAACTTGCCGTTTTCCCAAGTCAGAAGGGAAGTATAGGAAGAATGTGCGCCGATTGCCACATCTACGAACAGAGCGTTGGCGCCGGGAGCCGCTTTGGCGAACTGGGCCTGAATGATGGCTCCGTCAAAAGCCTGGTCGGATATGCTCTGCTGCTGCCCGCCTGCCAGCCGGAATAACTGCAGTCTTGCACTGGGCTGCATATCGGTGGTAAAGGTCGTCTGGAACAGGGCGACATCTGTTTGCCCGCTGCCGGTCAGGTCGCCTACCGCCAGATGGTCATAAGGCTGCTTGAGGATTTCGGACATGGCACCGTCCTTTAAACTATAGACGGCCAGCTCCTTGCTGAGGCCTTTGCCGCCGCTGAAGCCCAGCAGCACATCGGGCTGTCCGTCTGCTGTGACATCAACGAATTGCACATAATCCAGTTCACTGCCGACTCCGGTGATGGCAGTCAGCTTGTTCCATTCACCGCCGGTTTGTGACAGGACAAGGGTGTTGACTTCAAAATCGGTTTTATCCGTTTTATAGAAGGCCATAATCTCATTCTGGCCGTCCTTGTCCAGATCCTGCAGTTGAATGGCGCTTCCTGACTCGGAATGAACGGGGACAGTCAGATGGGAGCCTGCCGGAAGAAATGATTTTACAATACTGGTAATAGTTCCGTCTGCATTGCCCTGTGAAGGGGGGCGGAGCAGATCACTGGGCGCTTTAGGTGCGCCGCAGCCTGACGTTATTAACGTTAATAATAAAATGGCACCGAGGCCTAAACCTGATTTATTCATAAGGGTACAATCTCCTTTGCTGTATCTGTGGCTAGTATATCCCAACCGTGTGGCAAAGTAGTTGCAAAATGGTAAAGGTTGCGCTGTCTGCCAAGCGGCCGGCTTGGTATGATTAAGTAAAATAGCAGGTGTGCGGGTTATAAGGATGGAGGAGAAAAGGATGCGGAAATTTTTCATGACTGATATTCATGGGGACCTGAAGGGACTGAAGCAGCTGCTTAAAAAGGCGGAGGTGGCGCCTGGACGGGATCAGCTTGTGTTCGGGGGAGATATGATTAACCGCGGAAAACATTCGGCCGGCGTGGTCAAACTGGTTAAGCAGCTCACAGAGCAGTACCCGGATCATGTTCATGCGGTTATCGGCAATCATGAAGAGATGATGGGGGATTATCTGGTGCAGGGGGACAAGCTCTGGCTAAGCCACGGGGGGCGTGAGACGCTGAAAAGCTTCGCTGCCGAATTTCCCGATGAAGGGGTCCGGCAGAAGTATATGGTGTGGGCCTGTTCTTTGCCTTTGTATTATGAGGACGACGAATATGTATATACCCATGCCGGACTGAATCCCGGTCAGCCGCTGGATCAGCAGAACCGGGATATCCTGTGGATGAATGAGCATGATTTCTATCATCAGCCGCGGGCGGAGCTGCTTGCCTTAACAGGCGGAAAGCCCGTCATACACGGGCATACTCCGGTAGAGCGGATTTATTCGGACGGAGCCAGAATGAATTGCGATCTGGGCTCGAATACATACTCCGTGCTGGATGAACGGGCGCTCGGACTGGTCAATCTGACGGAGATGACGTATCTCGTGTATAAGCAGGCTAAGCAGACTCTTGAGGAGCGGCGAATCGGACGGTATTAGGATGATTGACGAATCTAAAAAAATTCCGGCGTTGATTCTCTTATAACCGGCCTCGTGCTGATATGGCTGACCTGATAGGGCTGCTCCGGACTTTTGATCCGGGAGAGCAGCAGTTCGGCGGCCTTGATCCCCATTTCCGTGCTGTAAATATGGACGGTGGTCAGATGAGGCTCGATGATGCACGCCTCGGGACCGTCATCGAACCCGCAGACGGCGATATCGCCCGGGATGGAATAGTTCGACTGCTTCAGGGCCTTCATCATATTGACGGCGATATAGTCATTGGCACAGATAAAGGCCGAGGGGAGCTCCGGCATGGCCTGTAATTTCCCGGCTGCCCATTCAGGTGTTGCGAAGAACAGGCGGTCCTCCTCCAGGATACATTGCTCCGTTCGTAGAGGGATTCCCGCTGCCGAAAGGGCGCGGTTGAAGCCCGACCACCGTTCATTAAAGCTCATGCAATGATTGTAGTCCCCGATAAACCCGAGGGTTGTGTAACCGCCATCAATTAGCTTTTTGGTAAGATGATAAGTACTGTGCTCGTTCTCCATCAGCAGAATATCCGCCTGGAGTTCCGGGTAGCATACATGTGCGGAGCAGTCGATAAAGATCGTCGGAACGCCGAGGTCCGTGATCAGCCTGCTGTATTCCAGATTGAACAGCTCGATACAGATGATACCATCTACATTATCCACATCAAAATTATTAGGGAGCGTCAGAGATTTCTGTTCGATTTCCCGTATGATGTGAATGGACAAATTGTAGCCCTCCGCACTGATGTGCTTCTCCAGGCCGCTGATCAGGGTTGAACCGAAGTGGGAGGTATTCGGCAGATTCTCGGTTAAGAGAGCAATGTTCCGGGAACTCTTGGGCAGGACATTCTCCGGCTCTATTAATGAAAACTGCTTATACTTTAACTCAATCGCCTTCTTGATGACCTTGTTTCTGGTTTCCTCAGGCAGGCCTTCCGTGCCGTTCAAGGCTTTGGAGGCCGTATTTCTGGAGATGCCCAGCGCATCGGCGATATCCTGGATCGTTACTTTTCCCCGTGCCATATATGTAAGCTCACCTCTATATTAATGTTTCTCTTCGTCTACTCCCTTAAATGTATAATAGTTTTAGCAAAATAGCAAATTATATTTTACAAATGCACAAATTAGTTTACAAAATATCATTTCTTATTTGGACGAATTTAAGGGTTATACTGTGAGAAAGCCGCTTTTCAGGTTTATAGAGGAGGTTTTTTTAACAAAAGTTAGCTTTTCTCGCTTTTTGTCAAAAGAAACGGGAGGAATAAGAATGAAATTATGTTCAAATGAACAAAATTAATTTTACAAAATGTATTGACTGATGGTTATTGATTTGATAAATTGTAAAGGAACCAGAGGGCATTTGCACTGAAATGTAAGCCTTTCAACAATGTCCCCCGAGCTTTGAACTATAAATCATGTACATGAACGGAGGTAAAGGCATTGCAAAATTCAATAGAAGCGGATTCCCGGCGCGTGACGGCGGTGAGGAAGAGCTCCTTGCCGGAATATTTGAAGAAGCATTATTTCCTGTATCTTATGCTGGCCCCGGCGCTGATCCTGACCCTGATTTTTAAATACGGTCCTATGTATGGTGCGGTTATCGCCTTTAAGGATTTTAGCCCGATCAAAGGGATTCTGGGCAGTGAATGGGTGGGACTATACAACTTTGAGAAATTCCTGTCTTCCCCGAACTTCGAGGTTATTTTTATGAATACGCTTAAATTGAGCTTTTTCGGCCTGATTCTAAGCTTTCCTGTGCCGATTCTGCTTGCCCTGATGCTCAATCAGATCCGCCGCGCCGGGGTCAAAAAGAACATTCAGCTTTTCCTCTATGCACCTAACTTTATATCCGTTGTGGTTGTTGTAGGGATGCTGTTCATCTTCCTCTCTCCAACAGGGCCGATCAACCAGCTGTTCAGCTGGATTAACGGGGAGCCGGTGATGTTCATGTCGCGTCCGGAGTATTTCCGCTGGATCTACATCCTTTCCGACATCTGGACGGGTGCGGGCTGGGCTTCCATCATCTATGTAGCCGCGCTTGCCAATGTGGACCCTGAGTTACATAACGCAGCCAACCTGGACGGTGCGAATCTGCTGCAAAGAATCCGGCATATTGACCTGCCGACCATCAGGCCGATTATGGCGATTGTGTTCATTCTTGCCGCGGGCGGGATCATGTCGATCGGCTTTGAAAAGGCTTATCTGATGCAGACGGCGACGAACCTGCCAACCTCTGAGATTATTCCAACCTATGTGTACAAAATCGGCCTGCAGTCGGGCGACTACGCTTACTCAGCCGCAGTGGGACTGTTCAACTCGGTTATCAATGTTATTTTGCTGATTACAGTGAACTTCACCGTGAAGAAGCTGAATGAGGGCGAAGGCCTTTATTAGGAAAGGAGCAACCAATCATGTTCGTTAAACATTCGCGGCTGGATCGCTTCATGCTCGCGCTGAACGCAGCCTTTTTGACACTGGCCGTGCTGGTGGTCATTCTTCCGCTAATCTATGTAGTGATCGCCTCCTTCATGGACCCTTCGGTCCTGCTGAGCCGGGGCATTTCATTTAAGATTTCTGACTGGTCTGTTGAAGGCTATAAGATGATCCTTACCAATCCTGCAATGCTGCGGGGATTTGCAAACGCTGTTTTTTATGCCTCCGCCTTTGCGCTGCTGACCGTTACGGTCTCTGTATGCGCGGGCTATGCCTTGTCGGATGACCGCCTGAAGGGGAAGGGCTTGTTTATGACGCTGTTCCTGTTCACGATGTTCTTCGGCGGCGGCCTTGTCCCGACTTATCTGCTGGTTAAAAATCTGGGGCTGCTGGATACGGTCTGGGCTGTCATCATCCCCGGAGCGGTCAATGTATGGAATATTATTTTGTCCAGAACCTTCTTCAAAGGGGTGCCGAAGGAGCTGAAGGAGGCGTCCAATGTGGACGGGGCCTCGGAGATGAGGATTTTCTTCAGCATCGTATTGCCGCTCTCCAAGCCGATCATTTTCGTGCTGGCGCTGTATGCCTTTGTCGGCCAGTGGAATTCGTACTTCGACGCCATGATCTATCTCGATAATCCTGCTCTTCACCCGCTGCAGCTCGTGCTGCGCTCAATCCTGATCCAGAACCAGGTGGACCCGGGCATGATCAGTGACCAGCTGGCGGCGGCTGAAATGAAGCGTCTGTCAGAAATCATCAAATACGCTGCGATCGTAATTTCAAGCCTCCCGCTAATCATTATGTATCCGTTTTTCCAGAAGTATTTTGAAAAAGGTGTCATGGTCGGCTCCATTAAATAGGAAGCAGGCTGCACATAGATAATTTCTTTTCATTTATTTTTACTTTGGAGGTCATATCCGATGAAAAGCTCAACACGTACAAAAGGTTTGTCAAAAGCAGCTTCTGCCTCTGTCCTTGCTTCCTTCATGTTTCTTGCTGCATGCGGCAGCGGGGGAGGCAGTGCTGCCAGTGAGCAGCAGGACCCTGACGGCAAAGTCACCCTGAACTTCATTACGCAAAGCTCTGCACTGGCCCCGGCCGATCCGAACGACAAGCTGATCAATAAACGGCTTGAAGAAAAAACAAATGTGCATATCAACTGGAAGAACTTCACGAATGATGTGTTTGTAGAAAAAAGAAATCTGGCCGTAGCCAGCGGCGATCTTCCGGATGCTATTTTTAACGCGGATTACAGTGACTATGAGCTGCTGAAGCTGGCTAAGGACGGCACGATCATTCCGCTGAATGACCTGATTGAGCAGAACATGCCCAACTTTAAAAAAGTGCTGGAAGAAGCTCCCGAGTACAAAAGTATGATCACAGCGCCTGACGGTAACATCTACGCCTTCCCCTGGATTGAAGAGCTGGGGAACGGCAAGGAAAGAATTCAGGCAGTGGACAGTATGCCGTGGATCAATGTGGAATGGCTGAAAAATCTGGGCCTCGACATGCCAACGACTACCGAAGAATTGAAGCAGGTGCTGATTGCTTTCAAGACCCAGGACCCGAACGGCAACGGCCAGGCCGATGAAATTCCGCTTTCCTTCATTAATAAGCCTGGTGCGGAGGATCTGGTGTTCCTGTTCGGATCATTCGGGCTCGGCGAGAACCCCGACCATGCGGTGGTAAGCAATGACGGTAAAGTAGTCTTTACCGCTGCCGAAGAAGGCTATAAAGCTGCTGTAAAATTTATTAATGAGCTGTACAAAGAAAAGCTGATCGATATCGAAGCCTACACCCAGGACTGGAGCACTTATCTGGCCAAGGGGAAGGATCAGAAGTACGGCCTTTATTTCTCCTGGGATAAGGCGAATATTTCCGGTGCGAACGATGCCTATGAGGTGATGCCGCCGCTGGCCGGACCGGACGGTGAAGTGAATGTAACCCGGACGAACGCCCTGGGACTGGGCCGCGGAAAAATGGTCGTAACCAGTGCCAACAAAAACCTGGAAACCACGGCGAAATGGGTCGATCAGCTGTATGATCCGGTCCAGTCTGTACAGAACAACTGGGGAACCTACGGGGATGATACCCAGCAGAACATTTTTGAATTCGATGAAGCTGCAGGGATGCTGAAGCATCTGCCGCTGGAAGGCACCGCTCCGGTTGAGCTCCGTGAGAAAACAAGCATCGGCGGACCGCTGGCGATTCTGGATTCCTACTATGGCAAGTACACTACGATGCCGGATGATGCCAAGGGCAGAATGGATATCGTCAAAAACATCATGGCTCCGAAAATGAAAGCGGAGAACGTCATGCCAAGCGTATTCCATTCCATTGACGAGCTGGACCGTCTGACGACCATTGAAACCGACCTGTTCGCCTATGTGCTCAGAATGCGCACCGAATGGTATCAGAACGGCAAAATTGATGCCGAGTGGAACGACTATCTCAAGGAGCTGGACCGCCTTGGCCTGCAGGAATGGCTAAAGATCAAGCAGGGCGGTTACGACAGAGCAACGGGGAAGTAGTATATACAAAATAAAAATAATGATTGAACTGGAATCTTGAGAAAAGGGAGCTGAGCCAGACCTTTTCTCTAAATTCCCGGTTCAATCTATCCGGGAGAAAAGGAGAAATCATATATGTCAGCAATCACAGAGCAAAACTACCGGGGTGCCTATCACTTTTCACCCCAGAAGAATTGGATGAACGATCCGAACGGGCTTGTATATTTCGAAGGGGAGTACCACTTGTTCTTCCAGCATCACCCGGACGGTATGAGTATGGGGGAGATGCACTGGGGCCATGCCGTCAGCAGGGACCTGATCAACTGGGAAGAGCTGCCGGTTGCGCTGGTGCCGGATGAACTGGGCATGATTTTTTCGGGAAGCGCCGTTGTGGACTGGAAAAATACGACGGGCTTTTTCGGGGATAAGCCGGGGCTCGTAGCGATCTTTACCCATCACCTGAACATGCCGGAGGGACAGCCCGCCGTTCAGTATCAAAGCATTGCGTACAGCAAGGATAACGGCAGAACCTGGATCAAATATGCCGGAAATCCGGTGCTGACCCACGACAGCTTCATCGATTTCCGTGATCCCAAGGTCTTCTGGGATCATGATGCCAGCCGCTGGGTGATGATCGTGGCCTGCGGCCAGACGGTGTGCTTGTACCACTCGCCTGATCTGATTCACTGGACCTTCGCCAGCGAATTCGGTGCCGGGATCGGCTCGCATGATGGAGTATGGGAGTGCCCGGATCTCTTCCCGCTGCCGGTTGATGGAGACAAGGATAACGTTAAATGGGTGATGCTTGTGAGCATTGGTGCTGATCCGGCCTTTGAGGAAGGCTCCAGAACGCAGTATTTCACAGGCAGCTTCGACGGGGCCGTATTCATGCCTGACGAAGCCTCGCAGCGCATCCGCTGGGTGGATTACGGCAGGGATAATTATGCCGGGGTGAGCTGGTCCGATCTTCCTGAAGAAGACGGAAGACGCCTGTTTATCGGCTGGATGAGCAACTGGATGTATGCTCCGCAGACACCGACGGAAGGCTTCCGCGGCGCAATGACGATTCCCCGTGAGCTTTCACTGGAAACAAGAAACGGGGAAGCAGCGCTCATCCAGAAGCCTGCCAAAGAGCTGGAAGCAGCACGTACCCCGGTCCTGTCCCTTAAGAATGCTTCGGTGCAAGAAATTAATGCGGCCTGCGCCGGGCTTGAACTGGACGCCTACCTCATAGAGGCGAAGCTTCCGCGCGGTACGTCTGCCGGCTTCCGTTTAAAAGCAGGTGCGGGGGAGCATACCGTTGCCGGGATTAATGCGCAGACGGAAGAAGTGTACGTGGACCGCAGTGCTTCCGGGAAGACTGATTTCCACAGTCTGTTCGCGGGGGTTCATGCTGCGAAGCTTGCGGCACCGGCTGAAGTCTATGATTTGACTATTTATGTAGACCGTTCCTCGGTGGAGGTATTCGCGGGCGGCGGTCAAGCGGTTATTACGGAACTTATTTTCCCGGGGCCTGCCTCCGCCGGTCTGGCTGCCTTTGCAGAACAGGAAGAGCAGGTATTCCTGTCGCTGGAGCTTTATGAGCTGGCCTCATCTGCCGCAGCCGGCGGCAGGAAGTAAGCGGGAGGTGAAGTCTACATGCGTATAGGAGCTATAGAAGCAGGCGGAACCAAATTTATCTGCGGCATCGGGGATGAGCACGGACGGATTGAGGATCAGATCAGCTTCCCGACCGGCCATCCGGATCAGACGATACCTCAAGTAATTGATTATTTCCGGGACAAAGGGGCAGAAGCCATCGGGATCGGATCGTTTGGACCGATTGATATCCGCCTGAATAGCCCGACCTATGGTTACATCACGACCACGCCCAAGCCGGGCTGGGCCAATTATGATCTGCTCGGGACCTTGAAGCATGCTTTTCCGGTTCCGCTGGGCTGGGATACCGATGTTAATGCTGCAGCCTATGGCGAGGTGAAATGGGGGGCGGCCCAGGGGCTGTCCAGCTGCCTGTACATTACCGTGGGGACGGGGATCGGTGTCGGTGTCTATGCCGGGGGGCAGCTGGTTCATGGTCTTGTGCATCCTGAGGGCGGGCATGTTCCGACGAGACGGCATCCGGAGGATCATTATTCCGGAAGATGCCCCTATCACGGGGACTGCCTCGAGGGAATGGCCGCAGGGCCAGCTATTGAAGCCAGATGGGGGGCAAAGGGGCATGAGCTTCCTGCCGGGCACAAGGCATGGGAGATTGAAGCCTTCTACATTGCCGAGTCCGTAACCCAGGCTGTCCTGCTGCTCTCCCCGGAGAAAATCATACTCGGCGGCGGCGTTATGCAGCAGTCCCAGCTGTTCCCGCTGGTCCGGGAGGCCGTGAGCCGGAATCTTAACGGATATGTCAGTGCGGATGCTATTCTCACGCAAATGGATGAGTATATTGTGGCTCCGGGTCTCGGACAGCAGGCCGGATTATGCGGTGCGCTGGCCCTGGGTCTTGCAGCAATGGACAAAAACCTGAAGTAGTTCAATCTATTATTGAAATAACAACAGACAAGGCCGGAGTGATGCAGAAGCAGCAAGCCGGCCTTGTGTTTCATTATGGACTATCATTTAGAGGAAAAGAGGTAGAAGGATGAACCGTAAAGCGAAATTAGGGCTGAAAATTCTGCTGAGTGCGGGACTCATATTCACTTCGGCAGAGGTAACACCATTCCATTCTGAGGCAGACAGGGCTGAAGCGGCAGAGCGGGCCACAGGCCAAGGAAGCGAGGGGGAGACGAGTATTTTTGAAACCGCTACCAAACTGAATACTAATTTGACGGGATGGTACACAGCCGGAAAAGGCAAACAGGAGAACACAGCGGAAGGACTTTTGCTGACCTCGGACCAGCGGGAAAATGTGGCGGCTTTATCGCGGGCTTCCGCAGATGATTTTATTTATGAAGCGGATGTGATGATCAAAGAGGGGCAGCCCGATGCCTCGCTGCTGTTCCGCTCAAGCGGTGACGGGAAACAGGCCTATATGCTGCAGATTGTGCCGCAAGCCGGTGTGATCCGTCTAAGGGATGCGGCACATGGAGCCGGCAGCCTGCAGGAGGAACGCCAGGTTCCTCTGGCTCAAGGCGAAATTTATCATCTGAAGGTGAAGGCCCAGGGCTCCTCTTTGAAAGTGTATTGGGGGAACCAGTATATGCCGGTAATCGATATTGAGGACGATACGTATTCCTCCGGTCAGCTTGGACTCCACGTCTGGGATGGGGCTGTATTGTTCCAGAACATTCTGGTGAGTGATCTGCAGGGGAATCTCGGGTCGGTGCTGGCCAGCAAGGGCCATTGGCAGCCGGATCTGAACGGTAAAAAGGGCTCCTCCGGCAATCAGGGCAAAGCGCTGCTGCTCTATGACAGGCCTGCCGCCGATTTCGTGTATGAAGGACAGATTTCCCTTCCTTTGGATGGCACTGCCGGCCTTGTTTTCCGGTCCGCTTCGGACGGCTCGGGCGGATACGAAGCCGCTCTGGTTAAGACAGGCAATCAGCTCCGTGTCCGTTTAACCAAAGCGGACGGGACGGTGGTTGCTACCTCAAGCCGCACTTACCCTGGTGTAGCCGGGGCCAAACATGCGGTGGAGGTACAGGCGAAGGGGAGCCGGATTCAGATTTTTGTGGACGGTTATACTCCGGCGGCTATTGATGTCACTGACAGCTCATATGTATCCGGGAACTCGGGGCTGGTCGTAAACAGCGGAACTGCCTATTTTCAGCATACTTATGTAACAGATTTCGCCAGCTATAATAATGAAAAATACCGGCCGCAGTACCATTACACCCCGATGCGCGGTTCCGTCAGTGATCCGAACGGGCTGGTCTATTTTGCGGGAGAATATCATCTGTTCCATCAGGACGGGGGAACCTGGGCGCATGCAGTCAGTACAGATATGCTAAATTGGAAGCGCCTCCCGATTGCCCTCCCGTGGAATGATTATGGGCATGTCTGGTCCGGGTCTGCCGTAGCCGATCTGGATAACTCCTCGGGTTTGTTCGGGGATTCGGGCGGCCAGGGGCTGCTCGCCTACTACACCTCCTACAATCCGGATGCCGCCAACGGCAACCAGCAGATTGGTCTGGCTTACAGCAAGGATAAGGGACGCACCTGGGAGTATGCCAAAGAACGTCCAATCGTGATAGAGAATCCCGGAAAGAACGGGGAGGACCCCGGGGGCTGGGATTTCCGCGATCCCAAGGTAGTGCGCGATGAAGCCAATAACCGCTGGGTGATGGTCGTCTCGGGCGGCGATCATATCCGCTTTTTCACCTCAACCAATCTGCTCGACTGGACGTTAACCGATAATTGGGGGTACGGGAGCTATATCCGCGGCGGGGTATGGGAATGCCCAGATCTATTCCCGCTTACGGTGCAGGGGACCTCAGAGAAGAAGTGGGTGCTGATGATCAGCACAGGAGCGAATCCGGCAACGGGCGGATCGGATGCGGAATATTTTGTCGGGAATCTGACAGCTGAGGGGAAATTCGTTAATGATAATCCGGCGGGAACGGTGCTGAGAACCGATTTTGGCAAGGAGTTCTATGCGTCCATGTCCTTTTCGGATATGCAGGATGGACGGAGAGTGCTGCTGGCGTGGATGTCGAACTGGGATTATCCGTTCGCCTTTCCGACAACGGGCTGGAAGGGGGAGCTGACGGTTCCGAGAGAAGTTGCACTGATCCGGACGGGTGACGGGCTCCGGCTGGCCCAAAGCCCGGTTAAAGAGCTGGAATCGCTGCGCAGCCCGCTCTATTCGGTCTCCGGGAAGAGCGTTTCTCCTTCTTCCCAGAATCTGCTGAAGGGCATCACTGCCGGAGCGTACGAACTGGAAGCCGAGGTGGAGATTCCCGCCGGCAGCAGTGTATCAGAGTTCGGATTTAATGTGCGGGAGGGCGAAGGCGTGAAGACGGTTGTGGGTTACAAGCCGGGCGGGAGCACGGTATTTGTAGACCGTTCCCTGTCTGGAGTGACCGATTTCTCCAGCCTGTTCAGTACCAGACATGAAGCGCAGGCATTAGCGGAGAACGGCCGGATCAAGCTGCGTATTCTGGTGGATGAAGCCTCGATTGAGGTGTTTGTGAACGGCGGGAAGGCCGTGTTCTCGGATGTCATTTTCCCGGACCCGGCCAGCCGGGGTATGAGCTTTTATACCAAGGGCGGCAATGTAAAGGTGGTCTCATTAAAGGCTTACAAGCTGGCTTCGGTATGGAATACCGGGGTGGATGTCTCCACCGGGATCATGATGGATACCAGCGAACGTGAGCTGAGTGCCGGTCAAAGTGTAACCCTGCAGGCCGCGGTAGAAAACGGACCCGGCAACGGCGCAAATCCGCTGAAATGGGCAACGAGCAATCCCGGGGTTATAGCGATACAGCAGGCCGGTAATTCCGGTGCGGTGATTAAGGCGGTACAAGCCGGAACAGCTGTTATTACGGCAGCCACCCCCAATGGAAAAGCAACTGCAAGTGTCCGTGTGCAGGTCTTTGGAGGGGAATTCCGGACCAGCCTCAGCGGCTGGACGAAGGATCTGGCCAGGGCCCCGTGGCTGGCCGGTGAAGACGGCATCCGCGGAAGCTACTCCGGCGATGCCCAGTATATTGCGGCAGAACAGGCGGGAGACTTCATCTATGAAGCTGATATGAAGCTTGGCAGTGCAGGGGGAGCAGGCTCTCTTCTGTTCAGGGCAAGTACGGACGGTCGCAGCGGTTATTATCTGAATCTGGACCCGAATATGAAGTCGTTCCGTTTGTTTTACAAGATCGGCGGGCGCTTTGAAGAACGGCAGGTGCTGGCCCGGGTGCCGGCCTTCATTCAGCCGGACCGGGTATACCGTCTGAAGATACAAGCAGACGGCCCTCATATTACAGTGTACCTGGACGGGCAAAAACTGATGGATGTGCAGGACGGTACCTTTGCCGAGGGGCATTTCGGTCTGCATGTATTCGGGGGAACGGCTTCCTATCAGAACGTAAATGTGAGCGGTGCTGTACCGGCGAAGCTGGAGGCTTCAAGCCTTGTAAATGAAGCTTCCCGGAAATCCCTGTATACAGGCAGCCTGACGAATGGTGAGCCCGTAACAGTCAAAGCTGCCGGTGCAGCGTCAGACCAGAAATGGATATTTGTGCCGACCGGCGATGAAGCAGGCTCCTATTCCATCCGTACAGCCTCCGGCCAGGCCCTTGACTTGAACACCGGGCAGAATGTCATCCAGCTCTATTCATACCTGGGCTACGATAATCAGCGCTGGATCATCCGGAGAAATGAGGACGGTTCAGCAGCGATCCTCTCGCTTCACAATCATCTGGCGCTGACGGTTTCAGCAGACGGATCAGGTGTAAGCCTTGCAGCTCCGCAGGCTGGTGCAGCAGGCCAGAAATGGAAGCTGAGCTTCTGAACGGCTTAAACAATAAAGCAGTCCCGGTGCGAATGCATAGCACCGGGACTGCTTGTATGTTGAGGCAGGCTTACTTGATCGGTGTGTTCCTTTAGATCTGCCGTCCGTCCTCTCCTTTAAGCTCCTTGCGCAGCAGGTAAGCTTCGGCATAGGTAATCATAGCCTGGATAAACAAAAATAGCAGCTTATTCATCAGGGTTGTCTCGGCTGTGATAATAAGAACAACGGTGATAAACCCGGTCAGCAGCGCCAGTAAAACCAGTCCAACAGAAGGTTTACGGCTGCTACTTGTTCTAAACACATTCAGCAGCGTAATAAATACACCTTGAGCCAAAAAACAATTCGCAATCAAAGTGAAATTATCCCACATGCTGGATTCAAGCTCTGTGCCGAAAATATTAATAAGGATAAGGGCTGCGATTAGCGCGAAGAGTGAGATACCATCCTTTTTAGCAAGCATGGCACAACATCCTTTCATAGCAGTTTGTTATCCATTATTACCCAAAGCTCTACTGAATCAAGCAAGGACTAAACGCTCTGCACCGCTGCCTTCGCCGGATAGATTTTTGTAAATAAGAAACGGGCCAGCGGACCGACAACCAGCAGCTGCAGCGGCAGCGCACAGATGAAATTCAATCCGAGTATCGACAGATAATGACGGAAGAAGTTGTCTCCGAAACCGTAGTGTGCTAGTGTGCCATATAGGGACATGCAGAGGACCATACCGCAAACCATAAAGGACGAGATGGTCAGTACTTTTTTGATAACAGGATCGGATGGCTTAAGCAGCTTGAACGCCAGCCCTTTGGCGATTTTGCTGACCACAAAAATATCCAGCACGAGTGCGACTGCAAGCGCCGGCAGCAGGCCGACTGCAACCTGAAGAAAGACTTCATTTGTTGCGCCAATCGATATGATTACATTATAAAAGCTCATTCCGACGACCATCAGGAAGCACGTCATACTTGTGAAGACCAATGCTTCCTTTTTATTTCTGCCCATTATTCAAACTCCCTTAGCTTTAGGTTTTTTATGCTTCACTCATATTAGCAGTGGGGCGGATTATTGTCAACCAAGTTGACAATAATCCTGATGAACGTTCAAACTGGGAATTGTATTCTGATAACTGGAGGCCTTTTGATGAAGGAATATATCCTCGGCTTAAATCTGATAGATTTGGTCAGTGAGAAGCATAAAGTATTACGTGAAAAAGTAAGCAGCAGCAGCGGAGATCCGCTGAACCATACAGAGACGCATATTCTGGCCAAGCTTGAGCTGCACGGCAGGCTGTCTATCTCGGACATCAGCCGGCGGATCAGCATTTCCCGTCAGGGGGCGCAAAAGGTGATCAATGCCCTGCTGGAGCGTGGTTATGTCGAGACCGTCCAGGTGGAGGGGAACAGCCGCGACAAATATATAACGCTGACTCCGGAAGGACAGAAGGTGTGCGACAGAATGCTGGAGATCAAGCAGACAATTGAGCAGGAGATTGCCGCCAGAATCGGCGGGGATCAGGTTAAACTGCTGAAGCAGCTGCTGGCGGAGGACTGGCTGTAGGGGGAACAGAAGTTACAGGTAGCCGCTGCTATTTTCACTCTGTTTAGGTTCATTTGCGACAACGCAGGTCCCCCTGTAATTCTAACGGACTCAGGAGACGCTATTGCTTCCAAAATGGTCACTTTAGAATTCTAACGGACCTGTGAGGCGTTATTTCAGCGAAAAACTGCAAAACTGCCCCAATTACCGCGAATAACGCCGCTGATGTCCGTTAGAAGGTGAAACGGAACGATTACAGCGATAGTGATAGCTTATGCTGGGCTTATGCCCGCCTGAAAAACCTGCAATCCACCGCTCCCATACCGGGCTGTGCACTGCAGGTTTTTTTGCCGGAGAAGCGCGGGCTTGTCCCGAATGAAATCTGTTGCTTAACCTGATGGGGAAATGTATATTATGGATTGAATTTAATGATGGCTTCCATGGGTAATATAACTTTAAAAAAAAGTCAGGTGAGGCAGACGATGATCTCGGTAAAAAGATTCCTGATCGGACGGCCGCTGAAATCGGAGCAATTGGGCGACCAGAAACTGAACAAGACGAAGGCGCTGGCCATTCTCTCCTCAGACGCTTTATCCTCGGTTGCTTACGGACCTGAGCAGATTCTGCTTGTGCTGGTAACGATCAGTGCTGCGGCTTTTTGGTATTCCATCCCCATTGCTGTCGGGGTGCTTGTACTGCTGACTGCACTAATCTTATCCTACAGGCAGATTATTTTTGCTTACCCGCAAGGCGGCGGGGCTTATGTTGTGTCCAAGGAGAATCTGGGCAAATATCCGGGGCTGATTGCCGGGGGCTCACTGCTGGTCGATTATATTCTGACGGTAGCGGTGAGTGTATCAGCGGGTACGGATGCGATTACTTCCGCTTTTCCCAGTCTGCATCCGTATAATGTGCCCATAGCCATTCTGTTTGTACTGCTGATTACAACCCTGAATTTGCGCGGGGTTACCGAATCGGCGTCATTTCTGGCTTATCCGGTATACCTGTTCGTGCTGGCGATCTTTATTATGCTCGGCGTGGGCCTGTTCCGGATTGTGGCCGGCGACGTTCCGGCAGCGCTTCATACCCCGATTGGTACGCCGGTCGCAGGCATCAGCCTGTTTCTGCTGCTGCGGGCCTTTGCTTCAGGGAGCTCGGCGCTGACCGGGGTCGAAGCCATATCCAATGCCATTCCCAACTTTAAGGCGCCTGCCCCGAACAATGCGGCCAAGACGCTCGCAGCTATGGGTATACTGCTGGCGGTGCTGTTTGCTGGTATTGTCATTCTGGCGTATTACTACGGTGTAATCCCGAATGAGCAGGTCACTGTTGTTTCGCAAATTGCCGAGCAGGTCTTCGGCCGGAATGTTATGTATTTTTTCGTACAAGGGACTACGGCACTCATTCTGGTTTTGGCGGCCAATACGGGCTACTCGGCTTTTCCGCTGCTGGCGGTTAATTTGGCAAAAGATAAATTTATTCCGAGAATGTTCACCGTCCGCGGTGACCGGCTCGGCTATTCCAACGGTATTCTCAGCCTGGGAATTCTGTCGATCATTCTGATCATTGCCTTCGAGGGCCGCACGGAGCATTTGATTCCGTTGTACGCGGTCGGTGTATTCATTCCATTTACCCTGTCCCAGACCGGGATGATGATCAAATGGATCCGTGAAAAACCGCAGGGCTGGGCAGGCAAGCTGGCGATTAACACAACCGGGGCGCTGATCAGCTTCGTGGTTACGATCGTGTTCTTCCTGACCAAGTTCCCGCAGGTGTGGCCGGTGCTGGTTTTCCTGCCGCTGATTATTCTGCTCTTTTACCGGATCCGCAAGCATTATGAGACTGTGGCCGACCAGCTGCGCCTCTCCACCTGTGAAGAGGAACCGCTGGCGATTGAAGGGAATGTCATTATCCTGCCGGTGGCCGGGATTACACATGTCGTAGAGAACTCGCTGCGCTATGCACAGTCGCTGTCTGCCAGCCAGATTATTGCGGTGCATGTGCCTTTTGAACGGGAAGAAGAGCATGCTTTTGAAGAGAAGTGGAAAAAGTTCCACCCTGAGGTAAGGCTGGTGTCGCTGTACTCACCGTACCGCAGCATCATCCATCCCTTGATCAAGTTTATTGATACCGTCCAGCGCAAGGCGAACGAATCGCATTACCAGGTGACGGTGATCGTGCCGCAGTTCATTCCCAAGAAAGGCTGGCATAACATTCTGCATAACCAGTCCAGTCTGCTGATCCGTACGCATCTGCTGTACCGCAGAAATGTAATTATTACTACAGTGCCCTATCATTTGAAAAAATAACCGGAAAACACCTTCAGGCCGCCTCCTCTTAACGGGTGGTATCTGCTTGAAGGTGTTTTTGTAATGCAATTTACGAGGTCAGGAGCGCTGCTGCAAATCACGGGTAATCCGCCGTCCGGTCGGAGTCTGGGCCAGCCCGCCGCCGGCGGTCTCACGCAGCGATTCGGGCATGGCCGAGCCTACTTCCAGCATGACCTGAATAACCTCATCGGACGGGATGACACTGCGCACCCCGGCCAGCGCCATATCAGCGGCTCCAAGTGCAGTAATGGCCCCGAAGCCGTTGCGCACGATGCAGGGTATCTCAACCAGGCCGGCGACGGGGTCGCAGATCAGGCCGAGCGTATTTTTCAGGGCGAGCCCGACGGCGTGGATCGCCTGCGCCGGGGTACCGCCTCTAATGTCTACAAGCGCTCCGGCAGCCATGCTGATGGCTGACCCGACCTCTGCCTGGCAGCCGCCTTCGGCGCCGGAGATGAAGGAATTATTAGCGATAACATAGCCGATGGCACCAGCTGCAAACAGTCCGTACACCATCTGGTCGTCGCTCCAGCCGAACCGCTCCTGGCTACTGATCAGCACGCCGGGGATTATCCCGCAGGACCCCGCAGTTGGTGATGCAATAATCCGGCCCATGGAGGCATTCACTTCAGAAACGGCCAGGGCGTAAGTCATGGCCAGGCTGGCATGCTCTCCCAGCAGGGATGGGCTTTGCTCCCGGTAAGCCGCCATCCGGCGTGCGTCGCCGCCGGTTAGACCGCTTTTGGATACGGTATCGGTCAGGATTCCCTGCTCCACTGCCGTTTTCATAATTTGATAATATTCAAACATCTGCCGGAACACGCTGTCCCTGTCCTCGCCTGATTCCTGGCACTGCTCATCCAGCATCAGCTCGCCCAGGGTAATGGAACGGGCTTCCGCTAATCCGGCAAGCTCTTTTAAAGTCCGAAAGTTCATGATGCCGCTCCTTTTCGCTTCAATTTGGAAGGCTGTGCTGTTTACATTGCTAACAGGCTGATTTTCTGTACACCGGGGAGCCGTGAAATCCGGTCTGTAAGATCACGGTCAAGCATTGCGTCGCACTCCATAACCATCATAGCTTCGCCGCGCCTGCTCTGGCGGTCAACAGCCATGCGTGCGATGTTAATGCCGCTGTCCACAAGTAAAGCGCTGACTATGGCAATGACGCCAGGCTCGTCAAAATGGCGGATAATAACGGTCGGATAAGCAGCGGTCAGCTTCAGGCTGAAGCCATTGATCCTGACAATTTCAATATTTCCGCCGCCGATCGATGTGCCGGTCAGCGTGAAGGTATGGTCTCCGGCAGCATTAACCAGCGTCAGCTCGGCTGTATTGGGATGCGGGTAGAGCCCTTTACCGGGCCGGATACTGATGGTCATCCCGGCAGCTTCGGCATGCGCAAAGGCATCCGGCAGCCGGGGGTCATCGGTTGTCATATCCAGCAGGCCCCCTACAAGTGCTGTATCCGTTCCGTGGCCGCGGTAGGTGGCGGCAAAGGAGCCATACAGCTGAATATCGGCTGAGCCCGGACATTCTCCGAACATCTGCCGGGCCACGCGTCCAATCCGGGCAGCGCCGGCCGTGTGGGAGCTGGAGGGCCCGACCATGGCCGGGCCGATGATCGAGAATACATCTCTAAACCGCAAGCTCAGCCGCCCCTGTCTTGGGAGGGTGCACGTCTGCAGGTACGAGGCAGTCGTAGACCTCACCCCCGAGCCGCTCCTTGAGCTCGGCTTGCGCCTTCGCCACGAGCTCGGGATGCAGAAGCGTCTCGATAGCTGCAGCTGCCATGGCCTTGGCCGCCAGCAGCATGCCTTTGTGTGCGTAGGATGCTTTGCCCTGGGCCACTGTCTGCCAGGCATGCAGCGGGGTTCCGAATGCCATTGTGGCTGCTCCGCATTGGGCGGTTGGCACGTTCCAGCTCACGTCGGCGACATCGGTCGATCCGCCCATGAACATTTCCTTCTCGTCCGAATAAGGAACGATGAAGGTGCTCAGCGGCCGCTCGGCAAGCAGAGGCGCCAGCTTGGGACCGACCATCGCCGCCGCTTCCTGTTTGTTGCTCTCGGGCAAGGTTTCGTAAATCGCTTTGGCAAAAGCGTATTCCTCTTCACTGTAAGCTGGAGCATCCAGAGCGTTAAGATGCTTGAACAGTACCCGCTCCAATGTGCTGTTAGGAATCAGGTTGGCGCAGGCCCCCTCATAACGGAATTGCATCTGCGTGCCGGTCATCAGAGCGGCGCCTTCAGCGACCTTGACCAGCCGGGCGAACAGGTCGCGGACCTGTGCCGATTTCGGTGCCCGTACCAGATAGGTCACTTCCGCGTCAGCCTGGACCACATTCGGGGCAAAGCCGCCCGCATTCGTAATGGCATAATGCAGGCGGGCCTGGTCGAGCATATGCTCACGCATGTAATTGGCACCGATGTTCATCAGCTCGACGGCGTCCAGTGCGCTGCGGCCCAAATGCGGGGCGGCGGCCGCATGTGCGCTGATTCCCTTGAAAGAGAAAGAGGCATGGATAACGGCGTTCGAGCTGCCGTGCATCACTGCGTTCATAGCATGCGGATGCCAGGTGAAGGCAGCATCCACATCCCTGAAATAACCCTCGCGGGCCAGATAGGTCTTGCCGTAGCCGCTTTCCTCGGCGGGGCAGCCGTAGAAGCGCACTTCGCCGGCTGTTTCCGGATGCCCGGCCATATAATCCTTGACGGCGACGGCGGCGGCGAGCGCGCCTACGCCCAGCAGATTATGGCCGCAGCCGTGGCCGTTACCGCGCGGCTGGACCGGCCGGTATTCGCTGAGACCTGACTCCTGGCTCAGGTCGGCCAGAGCGTCATATTCGCCTAGCAGTGCAATAACAGGACCCCCAGAGCCTGCGCGGAACGAGGCTATAAAGCCTGTCGCAAGTCCGGCCACTCCCTTTTCAATACTGAAGCCTTCGGCCTCAAGTGCCCGGATTAGTACACCGGCTGACTGGTATTCATCAAAACGCGTTTCCGCGAAGCCCCAGATCTGGTCGCTGGCTGAAGTGAACACTTCTTTTTTACGCTCAATGGCTTCGGATACAAAACGGGTTAAATCGATGGTCATATTCATGAATGAAGACACCTCTTTTTCGTAGAATAGGGCATGCGTAGATGATCAGGTCGTTTGCGGCTCGGCCGGCAGGACTGGCTGTGTACGGCGGTTAAGAGCAGGGAAATGGAACAAATGACAGCGAAGCCGATGAGCATGAGGAAGGCAGTGTTATATGACCCGCCGGAGGCATCGACCAGAAAGCCGATCAGCATCGGGGTAAGGAAGCCGGCCAGCTGGGCCCCGGTATTGACGAACCCGCTGGCTGTCGCCGCAACGGTTTCGGGCATTGCTTTCACGGATTTGGAAATGATCAGCGTAGACACGAAGCCTGCGGCGATTCTGACGATAGTCTCATAGGTAATAAAGAGGGCGATGCTCTCCGCTGTACTCATCAGGTACAGGGAGGCGGCGACGATAAGTCCGAACACGGCAGATATTGTACGGTCTTTGCCTGCGGGAATACGGTCCATCAAGTAGCCGCCCAGCAGCATGGTGATGATGCCGATGAGGCCCGGAATGGCTGACAGCATACCCATTTCCTTCAGATTCAGTCCGCGCACATTGACCATGTACGTAGGCATCCAGGAGGACAGTCCCCAATTGACGGCATAGATGCTGAAATAGCTAAGGAACAGGCCCCAGATAATCGGGCTTTTCAGCACCGTTTTTAACGAAGCATTCTTTTTGGATGCAGGCGAAGAAATCTGAACGGGAGCGGGAGTACGGGCAGGTTCTTTGAGGAAGAAGAACATCAGGGCGGTAATGATAAGGCCGATAATGCCGAAGATGTGGAACAGGGTGCGCCAGCCGATGGATTCCAAAGCGAAGCCGGAGACAATCGGGGTAACAACACCCATAATGGCGCCGGAAGCGAGCATGACAGACATGGCGCTGCTCCGCTGGTTGACTGGAAAGTTGACGGCAATGGCCTTTGAGCCCGACGGGAAGAAGCCGCCCTCACCGATCCCGAACAGAAAACGGACGAGCACGAGGGAAACCAGAGACCAGGCCGAGCCGGTTATCATTGTAAAGACGGACCAGGAGAACAGGGAGAACAGGATTACTTTACGGTAGCCGAACCTGTCTGCCAGGGCGCCGCCGGGAATCTGCATAATCGCATAGCCGAGGAAAAAGCTGCTGAGAATAATCCCCTGCGAAGAAGCGCTCAGCCCTAAGTCCTCAGAAATGCTGACTACGGCGTAGTTGATGACGAAGCGGTCCAGATTTCCGAGGCACCAACCAAGAAACAACAGGGCCAGTATAATGTGCTTGAAATGCTTGCTGTGGATCACCTTCGACATCATGTTACCTTCTTTCTCATTAAATGTTATTTAAGTTCTTTTGTTATATCAAAATTACAGGATCAGTGGTTTCTTTACAATATGTGTTCTTATATAATAAAGTCTAATCTAATAGGAAAATATACATTGACAGGGGTGGGCGGAATGCAGGCTTTCTTTGAAAAAATGCTAAGTGAATACTTGGAGACCACGGGATTTTCCGTGTGGATCAGCGGAAACTGGACGGATTGGGTACAGGTTTATCACGCTGGAGACCGGAAGACAGCTCCGCCTGTCATGGATATCAGACTGCCTTTAAGGCAGGCGCTAATAAATGTGGAAAAGGATGATTGTACGTTAATATACCTGACATATGAGAATAATGTATGCATCGTAATCCGCATTTTTAGAAGATGGGAGCTTGCAAGGGGGCAGTTAGAGGCTCTTACATCTCTCCTGTACCCGTGTTATACCGAATTTATGGCAGTCAGACATGAGCATGCCCTTAATGAGATGATGAACAGAATCAGGGATGTCACTCAGCTGCTGGATTTGACAGAGCTGCTTGAACGGATTCTGGCGAGTGCGCTTGCTGTGATTCCATATGAAAGCATCGGTGTGCTGTGGAGCTATGATCCGCAACTGGACGCCCTTAAGGTAAAAGCCCGGGCAGGGGAAATGGGCGAAGAGATGCTGCGGATGCAAATGAAGCCGGGGGAGGGGATCATCGGTAAAACCTACGTCAGGGGGGAGCCGCGCCTATACGACAACATGCGCATTCTGGAAGAGGATATCGGCAATATGTCCGAGGAGAACAAGCGGCATCTGTATGCAGCTTATCAATTTGAGGATGTCTGTTCCATTATATCGGTGCCGATTAAGGTAGAGGGGCAAACCGAATGCGTACTGATTTTTTATCAAAAAGGGGCTGTTCCCCTGTTCGGCCGGGCCGAAGTGCGGCTGCTGCAAAGCTTTGCCGACCAGGTGTCCATTGCGATTACCAATGCGAAGCTTTATGCGCATCTGAGCGAACAGAACAAAGCGTTGATCCGGCGGGATGAAATTCATTCTTCTCTAATGAAACTGTCGCTGCAGAATAAGGGGGTCGGCTCAATAGTAGGCGAATTGTCGCAGGTCATCGGCCTGCCGCTGACCTTTGTGGACTTTATCGATAATGAATGGCACCCCCGGCGTACTGAGGCTGAAAAGGAGTGGGGCATGCAGCGGCTGCTGAAGCTTTACCAGTCCCTTAGTTCCCCGGATTACCTGACCGTTGTCCCCGGTGCACTGGAAGAACCTTCGCTCCATCTCTACCCGATTGCCTCCGCCCGCCAGTGCCTGGGGTATCTCATGCTCCGTTCAGAAGGGGCGCTCACAGCACTGCAGCTTATGGCATTGGAGCAGGGGAGCTCGATCCTGGCGCTGGAGCTGATGCGCAAGCAGTCGCTGGCTGAATTTTACTTCAAAAAAACGCAGCAGTATTTCAATGATCTGAGGCTGAGCAAGGAATCGGGAGAGTACTGGGAAAGGTCCGGCGAAGTTGGTATCGGTCCGGCTACCCGGATTTCGGTCGGCCTGCTGGAGTTTCCTGAACCCGCTGATCCTGCGGCGCTCAGTACGATATCGCTGCAGCTGATTTCTTTTCTGCGGGACACCATGACGCTTCCGGTAATGCCGGTGGCTTTCGGCAGTGAACGTCGGGTTACACTGCTGCTGATCTCACCGGAAACCTATGGAGCAGGACAGCTGGAGCGGAAGCTGATTACCTGTATTGCAGATTGGGTTAAAAAATCAGGGATGCCGCTATACGGCGGTCTGGGCTCCATCCGAGCCGGGATGGATGCGGTCAATACCAGCTACCAGGAAGCGGACAAAGCACTGGCTTACCAGAAGGCAAGAGGAGAGCTGTTAGTTATCCGTTATGCAGAGATCGGGGTCAACCGGCTGTTTATCCGGCAGCCTGCCGAGGATCTGGAAACGTTCATCGCTGAAGTGTTCGAGCCGCTGCGTACGGCTAAAGGACAAGCTGCTATGCTTGAGGAGACGCTGATTACCTATATGGCCTGCAGCAGTTCGGCCTCGCAGGCGGCAGCGGCGCTTCATATTCATATCAACACCCTGTATCAGCGGATCCGCAAAATTGAAGAATTGCTCGGGATGTCCTTTAATAGCCAGGAACAGCTGCTGCACCTTCAGCTGGCCTGCTATCTGCGGCAGACGCTGCCTCAAGGAAGACGACAGTAAAGAAAGAGTGGCTGTAAATCAGGTATAATGGACAGGAGACGGAGAGCGGGAGGAATGGCGTTGAAAAAGATAAAGGTACAGGCTGGTGCTTTCCGGCAAAAGCTGCTCGCTTCCGGCCTGGTAATGCTTCTGCTGTCTGCCCTGCTGCTGGGCGGCTGTGCCAGCGGAACAGCGCATGTGACGGTTAAGAAGAACGGAAGCCTGGAGCTGGCTTTCAGTATGCTGCTGAGTGCACGGGCGGAGTCGCTGGCCGGCGGCAAGCTGGAGGAAGTGCTGCGGGACAAGCTGGCGGCCGCAGGCATAGAGCTGGACAAGAGCCAAAGCGGTAAAGCAACGGAGTATAAGTTTTTTAAGACCTACAAGTCGTTTGAGGAGCTGCAAAAGAACGCCGGCAGTCTGGATATTATAGATACTGAAGTCGCACAGGCAGACAAATGGCTGTACACGCGTTATGAGGTCACGGCCCAGCCAAAGCTGAATGCCTACACGGATGAGATTATTGACAGCATTGGCAGCCTGAACGTGCCGGAATCGCTGGTCCGGCTGATGCTGCAGAATCTGGCGGTCAATTTTAAATTGACGCTGCCGTATAACCTGTACGGGCCTAACAATGCAGACACCCAGGAAGGCAACACCCTGACCTGGCGGATCAGTATGGCGGATACCGAGCCTGTCCGGCTGGTAGTCTACGTGCCGCAGGTGCAGAATATTGCCATCGCGGGCGGAGGCTTGGTGCTGCTGCTTGGCGCAGCGGCGGTATGGTATGTCCGGGTGAGAAAAAGCAGACAGGTGAAGCAGTAGTCACTCAGGCTGTCCATTACCGTCTATAGCGATTGTATAGGAGCCGCCGGCAGTTCAGCATTCCATGCTGAACTGCCGGCGGCTTTCGTCTGCCCGGATTAGTAATCATCTGGCACCGCCCGCTGCCGGAATGACGCATTCTCGCGGTATTGGCCCGGCGTCATACCCTCCTGCTTGCGGAAAGAGCGGATGAAATTCTGCGAATTGTTGTACCGCAGCCGTGCGGCAATATCCTTGATCGGCATATCGGTTTCCTCCAGCCATTTTTTGGCCATCTTGAACCGGTACATCGCCAGGTATTCGCTGAAATAATACTGTGTCTCCTTGCGGAAGACACTGCTGATGTAGTTGGCATTGTAATGCAGGCGCGAAGCGCATTCCTCCAGCGTCAGATCCTTATCGTAGTCATGCTGCACGATATCAATGATTTTCTCGGAAATGTTATGATACTGCGCATTCTGCCGGCTGTGAAAAATCTTGATCATCGGCAGAATTACAATACTCCAGAACCAGTCCTCGATCTCGGCAACGATATGCAGATCCGTCAGCTCCTCGAACAGCGAGCCGTTCACATGATAAATCTGATTCAGGCTGATCCCCGACTCCTGCATCATAATCAGGATGTTGCCCAGCAGCCGGTTGAGCGGAATCTGGTATTCCTGCGGCGACAGCCCGGGCTTAAAGATACAGCCGAACAGCTTATGCAGCAGCTCCTTCGCCTTATCGGCATCCGCCAGCTTGATGGCATCCATCAGGTCATTTTCAGTGTGCACCGGATAGTTCAGGTTGAGATAATGATTGCCTGAGTTGATATTTTCGTATTGGATAATGATGCCCTTGCCGAGTGTAATCCGGTATTTCAGCGCTTCCAGGCTCTCTTTGTAGGCAATAGGCAGCTTATCGATGTTGTGGAACGGCAGACTCATCCCTATACTCACCTGCAGCTTGAGGTAATTGTTAATTTCCTGCTGCAGATTCTCCGTGAAGGCGTAGAGCGTCCTGTGAAAAGCTTCGGCATCACCCTCCGTGCTCCCGATCAGCGTAACGATGGTGTGGTCGATGATAACCGGGGCCAGCCGTCCGCCCGGCGGAACCAGCTCTTCGATCATATTATGGGCTGCGAACAGCAGCAGATGGAGGTCTTTTTTGTCATAGCTGCTTTCGGCTGAATAGTCGATACTGAGCGTAATGACGGCCATTGTTCCCCAGTCGTCCACTAAAGGCCGGTAGCCGTACTGTTCCAGCTCTTCCAGCAGCTCACGTTTTTTGAGATTACCCTGAAAGGCCTTCGTCAGAAAAAAGGTACGGACCTGCCGGGTATGCTGGCTCAGCTCTTTTTCCAGCTGTGATTTGGACTGGAACAGATGATGCATCTGCTCGCCGATGGACTGGAACTCGTCCGTAAACCGGGCCTTGATTCCGGGACGGCGCAGCCCCATCTGATTCAGCAGCCGCTGGATTGGAGAGTACATCCGCCGCGAACCGAGCCACGCAGTCAGGATGGACAGCAGCAGCATGAAGGTGCAGATGAGCAGGGTATAGGTTCCGATTTTGGAGGATTCCTTGGTCAGTCCTTTAATGGAGGTCACCGACAGATAGGTCCAGCCGTTCAGCTGCGAGCGCAGATAAGTGACGGAATAATCCTGTTTGCCGATAACCGTCTTGAATTGTCCGTTTGATTTGCTCATGCCGGATACAAGCGCAAAATCATCAAAGCCGCTGGCCGCTGCCGGACTGCCGATCAGTGTTTTGTCGGGATGCAGCAGAATACGGCCCGATTCATCCAGTACAATGATGCTGTCCAGCGGATCAACCTCTGAATTGATGAAGTCCTGCAGGCTGCAGGCCGGAATGTTGGCGAGCGCGAGCCCGTATTTTTGCAGCTTATTGGTCGGCAGCTTCTTGATCAGACTGATGCTGTAATCGCAGCCGGTAACATTGACGCTCTCCTCGCTATAGAACAGGGAAGAAGGGTTCAGCACCCAGGAGGCCGAGTCCGGCACATTCATTAAATTGGCCAGCTGCTCATAATTGCGGTATTCGTTCAGGCGGTAGAGCCCGGAGTTTTTGATCATCCAGTTCTCACGCTGATTCAGCAGAATGACATCCTCCAGCTTGGTATCAAAGGACTGCATGTTGCGGATTTCGGTTCTCAGCTCGTTATATAAAATGAAATCGGTTACATTTAGCGGGTTATTCAATGCTTTTTTGAGCACTGATGAGTTGACGACCTGATTCAAAGTCTGATTGACAGTAGTCAGCTTATGCTCTACATTTGAGTTAATTTGTAAGATAAGCTCCATTTTGCTTTTGTTAACATTTTTTTGAATTTCACTTAAGGATGTGAGATAAGAGAACGAACCGATGAACAGTACCGGAATCGTGCTGATCAGAAAGGCAAACAGCGTTAATTTGCTCAAAAAGCTCAAGTGTTTCACAGCATTCAACACCTTTTCTTTAGTAGAAACAGCCTGCTTTAAGTGTATGCATCACGGAGGATAATAACAATAATCATCTGGTGCCGCAATAATCATTTTCTCTAATAATGACTGCTGTTTGAATATTTTTCAATAATTAGCAGTTATATTAAACTATACATAGCTTAAGAGGAGGACGCAGGAATGTTTGAAGGACTCATGCGGAGATTGGCAGTCCGGTATGGCTGTCTGCTAGGCTTGCTCCCGTTAATCGTGTTAGGTGCATGCAGTAATGCAGATTCTGCCCAGCCGGATCAGGCTCTGCCGCAGGTCTCCATTCTGGCTCCGCTGCATTTTCCGCAGCAGCCTTCGAAGGAAATCGTGAGCGAAATTGAGCGGCTGACAGGAGTGAAGCTGGCGATTACCTGGGTGCCCGAGGGCGTCTACTCGGATAAAATGAACACGGCGCTGACGACCAATTCGCTGGGCAAGGTCACTTTTGTCAAATTCACCGACTATAATCTGGTCAAAAATGCGGTCCGCTCCGACGCCTTCTGGGAGATCGGCCCTTATCTGGCGGACTTTCCGAATCTGCAGCAGCTGGACCCGGCTATTCTCAGCCAGACAGCGGTGGACGGCAAAATTTACGGCCTGTATACGGAGCGCCCTTCCTCGAGACAGGGAATTATTATCCGCCAGGATTGGCTGGATCAGCTGCAGCTCGGTAAACCGCAGACGCTGGATGAGCTGTATGAGGTGATGAAGCAGTTCACCTACAATGACCCCGACGGCAACGGCAAGCAGGACACGATCGGGCTGGTGGACCGCAACGACCTTGTCTACGGGGTTTTCAAAACACTGAGCTCCTACTTCGGCGCACCTAATAACTGGAAGCTGGAGAACGGGCAGTTCATCCCGGAGTTTGCTACGCGTGAGTATATGGACACGATGAACTTTATGCATAAGTTATATGAAGAAAAAATCATTAACCGCGACTTTGCCCTGACCAGCAAGGAGGTCCAGCGCGATAAATTTATCCGCGGCACGGCCGGGATTTTCATTGGCAGTATGACGGATGTGCAGCGGCTTTCGATTGAAGCCCAGGCCATCAACCCGCAGGCTGAGCTTACGCTCATTAACCGGATTAAAGGCCCGGAAGGGTACAGGGTATGGTCGATACCGAACTATAACGGACTGTACCTGTTCTCCCGGAAGGCGATTGCGACCGAGCAGGAGCTGAAGGAGGTACTGCACTTTTTTGACAGGAGTATGGATAAGGATGTGGCCAATCTGATGATGTACGGGATCGAAGGCCGCCATTACAAGCTGGAGAACGGCAAGGTGATCCTGCCTGAGGAAACCTCACAGCTGCGGGTCAACGAGGTCAATCCGCTTTATTCCCTGATGATCGCTGATATCAGCAACAAGAACATTCTGGAGGTCGCGCAAAAAGAGCAGCTGACCGCCCTGGCCGATCAGCTCAGCCGGGACAATGAGCAGTTTGTTGTGGACGATCCGACGCTGACGCTCAGCTCCCCGACCTATGATGAGAAGAACGTCGAGCTGTCGACGATTATTACGGATGCCACCTACAACTATATTATCGGCAATATGGATGCAGCAGCTTTCAATGCGGAAGTGGAAAAGTGGAAATCAAGCGGCGGCGCTCTGATTATGCAGGAATATGCACACGCGCTGGCCGGAGCGGAGAGCAGCAGGTAATGCGGAGCAGTGAACAGACAGGTATAGATGATGTATTTTTGTCATAGATTCGTCTAGTTTGCGGGTGCACTGGCTGGACTATAATAATAGGGACAGGAGGATGATTATTCCATGAAAAAGACAGTCGTGCTGACTGCCGGGTTAGCAGTAATTATTGCTGCAGGGGCCTACTTGTACGCGGGGAATGGCAGCCGGGAAGGTGCAGCTTCAGACGCTTCCACAGATACAGCAGCCCTGAAACAGATGGTGCAGGATTACAGCAGCCGCAGCCTGACCGCTGAATCAGCATCCATTTCATCTACACAGCTTATTGTGAAGGAAGCAGACGGAAAGTCTGCCAGCTACAGCTTGCCGGAGGACGAGTTCATTGTCTCCATTGCCCCTTATGTAAACAAGACGCATCCATGCGCCATACACAGTCTGACCGGGTGCCAGGGGGAAATGACAGAGGAGGAGTTCAGTGTATCGGTTCAGGATGCCGAGGGCAATCAAGTGATGGACAAGCAGACCGTAAAGTCCCAGCCTAACGGCTTCATCGATCTGTGGCTGCCGCGGGATAAAACGTACAACGTTACTATTGAGCAGGACGGCAAAAAGGCAGAGTCGGAAATCTCGACCTTTGAGCAGAATGATACTTGTGTGACTACGATGCAGCTGGGGTGAGGTTAGGCGAGGCAGTATAATTGAGCTTGAAATTCGGCTGGGCCCCAATCTTCTTGTGGGAAATGCGCAGAAGTATGGGGCCGGTAAGTAACATTAAAGATTAGCAGAGCGAGGGTGCTCCCTTTATGGGAGTGGCCCTGTTCTGCTTTTTTGGGGTTTTAGGGCAGAGGACAAACTTGCTTTCGTGCTCTTCTGTTCTTTGCCTCACCTCATCCGTCTCGCCCGCAGCATTGCCCGGTGCAAGGCTGTGTTTTGGCGGGGCGGATGCCAAGGGCAGAGAGTCTGACATTGGCGCTGTTTATTAGAGTGTCACGAGTGGCCAATGGACCGGAAGGCTGCCATGAATGCGTCTGGCTCTGTTCCTGGGAGCTTCGCTAATTCTAACGGACCCAGGAGACGTTATCCGGTGCTCTGCGCACGTTTTGGATTTCTAACGGACTCAGATGACGCTATTCATGGTGAAAAGCAGCAAAATGGACCTTTCAGCAGCAAATAGCGTCTCTGGTGTCCGTTAAACTCTGCGAGACTTCGAAATCCCGGAAATAACGTCATCTGATTCCGTTAGACTGGCGGAGTGAGTGCAAGCATCGGGGGTATGGGATTTCACAGTAACATTGACTTATACTCTGAGCAGCACCAGGGTGCTAATGGATCAGCAGCCAAGGGATTAGTGTGTTCAACACATAAAGCACCAAACCCAGTCCCTGCACTACGTAACTGTATATCGCACAACTATCTCCACAGATCGGTTAAACAAACTTGCATTCGTGCTCTTCTGACCTTTGCCTTGGCTTCATCGCCCCGCCCGCAGCATTTCCCCGCCGCAAATCCAAGCGGCGGGAACCGCCTTGCCCTCCCTTCACCCGGATAAGGTGAGAGGAAACTTCCGGGAAGGCGGGAGCAGTGGAGGGGAAGTTTGGAACTGAAGGAGCGGTAGCGTCCGCCTTTAGGTTTGGATTTCTACCGCGAAGAGCGGTTTAAATGAGGAAATCCAAACCTAACAGCGGCCGGAAGTTCAAACATTCCCCGCAGCAGCGAATAGCGTCACCCAATAGCTTTTAAACAAACCTTATCCGCCCCCATCACCCGATAATCATTTCCCCAGACTCCCCTCCAAAAGCCCCCATAATGAGTAAATGATTGTTTTCGTAACCTGGCCGGGGCTGTAGTGTGAGGCGTGTAACCAATTACAAGCCAAACGGAGGTCAAACAGGTATGACAAAAAAATCCTTCACCCTGCTTCTCAGCTCACTGCTGACATTCAGTATGCTGACGGCAGCGTGCGGCAACAACAACAGCGGAAATGAAGCGGCGGCTACTAAAGATCCAGGCACGAGCGGCGGGAACACAACCACGGCCGCAACTACAGAACCGGCGCCAGAGCCGGAGAAGCCGACAGAAATCAAAATTATGCTCCCGCTGAATACAGCGGAAACCCCGCCGGATACGATCAAGACCGAGCTGGAGAAGCTGACCAATACGAAGCTGACCTACCAGTTCTTCCCGGCCGATACTTATGAAGAAAAGCTGAACTCCTCCTTTGCCACCGGCTCGCTGCCGCAGGTAACGTACCTGAAGAACCAGACCACGTTCGTACAGATGAGAGAAGCGATCAAGGACGGACAGTTCTGGGAGATCGGCCCTTACTTGAGCGAATTCCCGAACCTCAACAAGCTGAAGCCGGAAATTCTCAATAACACCAAAGTAGACGGCAAGCTCTACACCCTGTACATCGGACGGCCGCTGGCCCGCCAGGGTATCATCTACCGCAAGGACTGGGCGGATAAGCTGGGCCTGCAGGCTCCGGCTAACGTGGATGAGCTGTTCGCGATGGCGCAGGCTTTTACTGAGAAGGACCCTGACGGCAACGGTAAAAAAGACACCATCGGCGTTGTGGACCGTAACGAGCTGGTCTACGGCGCTTTCAAAACCATCTCCGCCTGGTTCGGCACACCGAACACCTGGGGCGAGAAGGACGGCCAGCTGGCACCGGATTTCACCTTCCCGCAATACATCGATACGATGGATTTCTTCAAAAAGCTGCGTGACGGCGGCTACATGAACAAAGACTTTGCAGCTACAAGTAAGACAGATGCCGTAAATATGTTCGTCAGCGGCAAAGCCGGGCTGTACATCGGCGGCTCGATGCAGGACATCGACACCCTGAACAAGGATCTGATCAAAAACTTCCCGGATGCCGTGCTCGATACGCATAGTATGGTTGCCGGACCGGACGGAAAGTTCGCCCAGTGGATGATTCCAGGCTACAACAACGTAGTGCTGTTCCCGAAATCTGCGGTTAAAGATGAAGCTGAGCTGAAGAGCATTCTCGCCTTCTATGACAAAATGATGACCCCTGAAGTATCCAACCTGATGTACTGGGGTATTGAAGGTACCCACTATACCGTTGTAGACGGCAAGGCTAAACCTACTGACGACAAAGAGCTGATCGAACGCGAAGTCAAAGGCTACAAGGATAGCGTAATCGGTGAGTCCGAAACCAACGGCATGTACCAGAGCTATAACGTGCTGCCTGGCCGGATTCATGCGGAAGAGCTGCTTCTTGAAAATGTGAAGGTAGGTGTGGCTGACCCGACTGCCGCCCTGGATTCTGCCACTTATACGTCGAAGGGCGTAGAGCTGCAGCAGATTATTACGGATGCTACTTACAACTATATTTATGGACAGCTGGACAAAGCCGGTTTTGAAAAAGAAGTAGAGTCCTGGAAGAGCCGCGGCGGCTCGGCCATCATCGAGGAGTACAACGCAGTCTATAAAAAATAAGCGGAGCTCCTGAACAGCGTCCTACGGGGCATCGCGTGATACTGAAGGCTGGCGAAGCCGAGCCGTTTCGCCGGCCTTCTTTTAAAAGATAAGAGATTGAAACAGAAAGGGAGAGAACTATGCAGGATGTTACCGCTCAGCCGGGTACGGTCTCCAAGCTAAAGCCCAAAAGCTACAAGAGCAGCAGTGAGCTTAAAAAGCGGCTATGGAGAAACAAGTATCTGTACATCATGCTGATACCGGGTATATTGTTTTTCGTGCTTTTTAAATATTTGCCGATGTACGGCCTGATTATTTCCTTTCAGGATTATAAGCCTTACCAGGGGATTACAGGCAGTGAATGGGTTGGGATGGAGCATTTCAAGCGCCTGTTCACCGAGCCGGATTTCTTGAAGATTCTCGGCAATACGCTCATTTTGTTCGCCATGAATATTCTGCTTTATTTTCCGGTGCCGATTATATTGGCCTTGATGCTGAATGAGCTTAGAGGCAGCTTTTTCAAACGGTTTTTCCAGACGCTGGTTTATCTGCCCCACTTCATGTCCTGGGTTATCATCGTCTCCATTACCTACGTTATGGTTACGATGGACGGCGGGATTATTAACGAGCTGCTGAGTTACTTTGGCTTCGAACAGGTGAACTTCCTGCTGAATCCGGGCTGGTTCCGGCCGATGTACATCATCCAAATTATCTGGAGAGAAGCGGGCTGGGGCACAATTATTTATCTGGCTTCGATCGCTGCTATTGACCCGGGGCTGTATGAAGCTGCGCGCATGGATGGAGCGGGACGGATACGGCAGATCTGGCATATCACGCTTCCGGCGATCCGGAGTGTCATCATTACTCTGCTTATTCTGAAAATTGGTTCCGTACTGGATCTTGGCTTCGAGCATGTCTATCTGATGCTGAACTCCATGAACCGGAATGTTGCGGAAATTATCGATACGTATGTCTATACCGCAGGACTAAGACAAGGACAGTTCAGTTACAGTACGGCTATCGGATTCTTCAAGTCGATAATCGGACTTATTATGGTTATGTCTGTTAACAAATTGTCCAAAAAAATGGGCGAAGAAGGCGTTTATTAAGTTACTGAGAGACTGCGGGAGGAATGAAAGATGGTAGAGGACAGATCGCTGGGCGGGAGAGTTTTTGCCGCTATTAACTTTACGCTGCTGGCGCTGATTGCGCTGATTACCGTGCTGCCGTTCGTGCATGTGGTGGCGGGCTCTTTTACGACAAGTGCGGAGATCGCGGCGAGCAAGTTTGTGCTGATTCCGAAGGTGTGGAGTCTGGAGGCATATAAATTTATTTTTTCCACGAATACGATCTTCAAAGCAATGGGTGTCTCGATCGGCATTACGCTGATTGGTACATTGTTCAGTATGTTCATTACGGCGCTGATGGCTTACGGGCTCTCCAGAAAAGATCTCGACGGCCGCAATGTGGTTAACTTCCTGGTTGTGTTCACGATGCTGTTCCATGGCGGGATGATTCCGACGTTCCTGGTTGTAAAAGAGCTGGGGCTGATCGATTCCTATGCTGCGCTTATCCTGCCGTCGGCGATCAGTGCGTTTAACATGATCATTCTCAAAAACTTCTTCCAGAACATCCCCGAAGGCTTGGAGGAATCCGCCAAAATCGACGGCTGTAACGACTTCGGCATCCTGTTCCGGATCGTGCTGCCGCTGTCGATGCCGGCGATTGCTACGATTTCCCTGTTCTACGCGGTGACTTACTGGAACACCTATATGACCGCGATTCTGTATCTGGATGACAGTGCCAAATGGCCGATTCAGGTTCTGCTGCGGCAGATTGTTGTCCTGGCCAGCGGGATGGATCACAGCTCCACACTGGATGCGGCTGTTCCTCCGCCGGACCAGTCGATCAAAATGGCTGTTATCGTGGTAGCGACACTGCCGATTCTGATGGTGTACCCGTTCCTGCAGAAGCATTTTGCCAAAGGGGCTATGCTCGGTTCAATGAAGGGTTAAGGAAAGGAAGATGAAGGATGATAGGCAGTCTGCCGGCAACACCGATGGAATGGGCCCGCAAGGCCTGTGATTCATTAATGGATACTTACCGGGCGGGAGAGCTTCCTCCTGCCCACCGCTGGCACTACCATCAGGGCGTATTCCTGTGCGGGATGGAGCTGCTGTGGTCTGCTTCAGGTGAAGAACGTTATCTAGCCTACATTCAGGAGTATGTGGATGATCTGGTGGATAAGCATGGGAATCTTTATTTTGCCCGTGACGAGCTGGATGCGGTTCAGGCGGGGCTGCTGCTGTTCACGCTGCATGAGCGGACCGGCTTTGCGAAGTACAAGACTGCCGCAGACAAACTGCGGAATCTGCTGCGGACCGTCAACCGGACGGCCGAGGGCGGATACTGGCATAAGGATAAATATCCTTACCAGATGTGGCTTGACGGCCTGTATATGGCCGGGGTGTTCTCGCTGAAGTATGCGGATGCCTATGGCGAGCCGGAGCTGCGGCAGGCGGTGCTGCATCAGGAGAGGCTGATGCGTAAATATATGAAGGATGAGACAACGGGGCTCTTATATCATGCCTGGGATGAGAGCAGACGCATGCCTTGGGCGAATCCGCAGACCGGCTGCTCTCCCGAGTTCTGGAGCCGTTCACTCGGCTGGTACGGGCTGGCGCTGTCACAGTTTCTGACGCTGCTGCCAGAGGAGGAGCCGGGGCGGGCAGAGCTTGCCGCTGCACTCGGCGAATTCGTACAGGCGCTGACCCGTTATCAGGATAAGGAGAGCGGACTCTGGTATCAGGTGGTTGATAAAGGCAATGAGCCGGACAACTGGCTGGAGACTTCCGGGTCATGTCTGTTCGTGTATACGATTGCCAAGGCCGTAAAGCTCGGCCTTGCGACTGATGAGGCAGCGGCTATGAAAGCTGCCCGGAAAGGCTACGAAGGCCTAATTAAGGTGCTGCAGGAGGATGAACAGGGACGGCTGATTCTGCCGGATATCTGCATCGGCACCTCGGCAGGGGATTACGAGAATTACGTGACCCGACCAAAAGTAAGCAATGACCTTCACGGCGTTGGGGCGCTGGTGATGGCTTGTGTGGAAATGGAGTCGTTGTACGGGGTGACGACTGGCGGTACGGAGTAAGCGGCTGGTGGCAGGAATTGGAAATCTTGAATTGAAAAGAAACAAAACCAACAACGGCCGGAAGTCCAAACTTTTTTGGATTTTCGGCCAGATCTTTAATGGTGATATCACAAACTGTGTATCAGATTTGCGAATTAAGGAAAGGGGAGATAGAAGTTGTACAATATTGAGGATTTTGGAGCGCGGCGGGACAGCAGCGCGGCGGCGACTGAAGCTATTGCTGCTTCGGTTGCAGCTGCCATCCGGGATGGGGGTGGGACGGTTTATGTTCCCGCTGGCACCTTTCATACCGGAGCTGTACGGCTTGGCAGCAATATTGAGCTGCACTTAAGTCCAGGGGCGGTGCTGAGCTTCAGCACCGATCCGGCAGACTACCCCGCGGTGGAGGCCCGCTGGGAAGGCGTCGGACGTGAGGTGCATTCCCCTTGCATCTATGCGGAGGATGCCGTGAATGTGTCTATTACCGGGAGCGGAACGCTGCAGGGAAATGGAGCTCCCTGGTGGAGCAAGTTCCGGGAGCATCCGGAGGAGCTGGAATATCCGCGGCCGACACTGATCGGCCTGAACCGCTGCAGCCGGGTTACGGTGAAAGATATCACCCTGCTCAATTCACCGAGCTGGACGGTCAATCCGATTGTCTGCAGCAACGTGACAATCGACAATGTCAACATCCTGAATCCGGCGGATTCACCGAATACGGACGGCATTAACCCGGAATCCTGCTCCGGTGTGCGGATCAGTAACTGTCACATAGATGTAGGCGATGATTGCATCGCTATCAAAGCCGGAACCGAAGATACAGCGGAGCGAATCCCCTGTGAGAATATCTCCATCACGAACTGCACCATGGTGCACGGGCACGGAGCGGTCGTGCTGGGCAGTGAAATGAGCGGAGACATCCGCAATGTGACGATCAGCAACTGCGTTTTTAAAGAGACTGACCGCGGCATACGCATGAAGTCGCGGCGCGGGCGCGGCGGAACGATTGAGGATATTCGGGTCAGTAATATCGTGATGGAGGGCGTGATCTGCCCGTTTACGATGAACCTGTACTATTTTTGCGGGCCGAGGGGGGAAGACAAATACGTTTGGGATAAACAGCCGTATCCGGTGACGGATGAAACGCCGTGCTTCCGGCGGATACATTTTGCCAATATTACCGCCCGTAATGTCCATGCCGCCGCAGGCTTTTTGTATGGGCTGGCCGAGCAGTATGTTTCGGAAATCAGCTTTACCGATATCGATATTTCCATGGCTGAGGATGCTGTGCCCGGACAGCCGGATATGATGGCGGGGCTTGCGGATATGAAGCAGAGGGGCTTTTTCCTCGGCAACGTAAGGTATGTAAAGTTTCAGCATGTGACGGTCGCGAATCACGAAGGGCCTGCCTTTTATATTGAGAGTGGCGAGAATGTAGAAATCCTGAACTGCCGCTCCAGAAACACGGCCAAACCGGAAAAACTGATTGAACAGGTTGAGGCAGTACGCGGATAAGTAGAGGATTCATAGTCCAGTAAAGGTTAACTGTATAACAAGATTAATCGGAGCTGTGGCCTCATATGAGGCCATGGTTCTTTTTTATAGTCCAACTCCATTTTCATCCTGTAAAACCTCTTTTTTATTTCCGAGCAGCAGTAAATAAATAACAACTATAGAGATAAGCAGCAGGAGAGAGCCGCCAAGATAGAAAGAAGAATGGACGCCCGGATTCTGCGAAAATATGCCGAAAATGATCGGGCTTAGTAATTGTCCAATTCTGTTTACTGTCTGGCTGATGCAATGGTGATGGACCGTTCTTCCGGATCCGCACTATCCGCAACAACAGTATTACTGAGAGGTATCGCCAGTCCCATAGCGAATCCAATGATTATAGAGTTGATAAGCTGCAAAGTGAAGCTGGTACAGAGCGGGATAATACCAATCGATATCGCTAAAACTATGGAACAGAGTACCAATGCCCCAGTTCTGCCTTTGGCATGAAAATAATGTAATGATAAACTCGTAATTCGTAGTTTTTGGTACTCCCTTCGCTTATAAATGGAAATTAATACTATTTAAATATAGCTTCAGCTGTATTATTCCGGCTATAATCATTAATTCAGATCATGTATAAAATACTACTGCCAGTCAAATCGGGCTCAAATATGTGTAAATGATTACTAAGTGAATTCTAATCGTTTGCTTTGCAAATAGAAGGAGGAAGAGATATACTTAGTACCAGGTACTAATATCAGATACTATTAAATATATTATACGAGGTGATCAGAAAATGAAGGGTGCAAAAATTTCAGCCATCGGTTCTTATGTTCCGGTCCGCAGACTGACTAACAGTGATCTGGAGCAAATGGTGGAAACGAATGATGAGTGGATTGTCCAGCGGACGGGAATCCGTGAGCGCAGAATCAGCCGGGAGGATGAGTACACCAGTGATCTTTGTGTGGCTGCTGTCCGGAATTTGCTGACCCGTTACGGAAAATCTGCAGCGGATATTGATATGGTGATTGTGGCTACCAGCACGGCGGACTTTTCTTTTCCCTCGGTAGCTTCCATCATCCAGCACAGGCTTGGCATTCCGCTGACAGCAGGGGCGGTGGATTTGAGCGCAGCCTGCGCAGGTTTTGTATATGGCCTGCATACTGCCCATGCCTACGTAGCTTCAGGATTGCACCGCAAAGTGCTCGTTGTCGGAGCGGATGCCTTATCGAAAATTACCGATTACAGCGACCGCAGCACCTGTATCCTGTTCGGGGACGGGGCTGGGGCGGTGCTTGTAGAAGCAGATGAGCAGCAGGACCGTTTCCTCGGCTATTATCTCGGCAGTGACGGCAGCGGAGCGCATCATGTTTACCGCACGGGTCTGTCACATTCGGTTAATGGTGTGGAGCTTGGAGGTTCAGGCAAGCTGGTGCAGAACGGCCGGGAAGTGTTCAAATGGGCGGTCCGCACGGTTCCGCATGGCGTGCAGCAGGTGCTGGACAGTGCAGGAGCAACACTCGAGCAGGTAGACTGGTTTATTCCGCACAGTGCCAACCTGCGGATCATTGAACCGGTCTGTGAGCGGCTAAATTATCCATTGGAACAGGCTTTGTACAGCCTGGAGTATTTCGGCAATACCTCTGCCGCAAGTATTCCGCTTGCACTCGATCTTGGTATCCGTGAAGGAAAGGTGCAGAGCGGGGAGCGTGTTCTGCTCTATGGCTTCGGCGCCGGACTGGCGCATGCCGGTATTTTGACGGAGCTCCAGCTGGATGAACAGGTGGCGCCGCCGGAAGTTTTATAGCCTATAATTAGCTTGCTGTTTAGGTAACTTATAAGCCGGGTTAGCCCCTTGCCGTATTCACTAAAATCCGGTAAGGGGCATTTTTCGCTGTCCATCCGTCTATGTTTCCTCCCTCTTTTTCCCCGGAAGAACCGAAAAATCGTACCCGAAACCGGAAAAACGGTACCTTGAATGCCTGCATAAAATGAGAGATTATATTATCGAAAACGTTTTCGTCAATTAAGTAACCCCTATTTATAAAATCGGGCTATTTTCGGCGCTTAAATGGGCATGGAAATCGAAAGTATTCGAAGTTTGCTGCTCGTAACAGGAGAAGGAGGGAAGTTGAATTCTGTGCGATCACAAGTAGAAAAAGGTACTTAGGGTGGTGCTAAGAATTAGGGCGTAGTTGCTGCGTTTGTTGTGTGGTGAACGGTGTTGCTGTAGCGGTAAGTGCTGCGGCAAGTACAGCATAGTGGTTACTTTTGTGCGGTGATAAGTACTGTAACCAAAGCGGGTTAGACGCTGGAAAAAGGTGTTGCGAGTATTGATGTGGCAGGTATGGGCGGATGCCGTGGCGTTTTAGTTCCTTTAACAAATCCGGTGCAGGTATGCGGTCGTTGCTGTGATAAGTACGGCGTAGATAATGTGAATAGTGGCGTAGTAAATCCTGTTGTAGTTACAGATGCAGGTGGCAGGCATGCATGCCCGGCTGGTGTAGTCTAGCGTTTTGGGGAAATTTTATATTTGCGATGGCTATTAAGCTGGCAAGGTGTTACCGGGTTTAGTTTAGTTGGAATTTTGCTACTTATTTTGCGGTTTTTCTGTACTTCTGAGTAACTAGTTGGAAAAAGCACACTTAATTCGGCCAATCCTGCCTGCTAGCGGTGAATTCTAAACATTTAAGTAGCATTTTTCCAACTAAAATGCATTTTAGGGCTTTTGCTGGAGAACTAAGTGTCGAATTTCCACTTAGTATGCCTTGCACATGTAGTAAGCGTCTGCGAAGCGGCGAACCGCCTGCTGCCAAGTAGCGTTCGGCCTGCCGCCGAGCGGCAACCGCCGGGCCGCCCGCAGAGCTTGGCTCAGCGACCCCGGCCTCAGCCCCGCAGACCGCTGCCGCAGGATTCGCGGACGATCAGCGCGGGCTCGACGACGAAGGAGCCGCCCTCGGACTGGTTGTTGATCAGGTCGAACAGCATGTGGGCGGCGAGCACGCCGAGGCGCTCCTTGTTCTGGCGGATCGTGGTCAACGTAGGGCTGGTATATTTGCAGGCCTCGATATCGTCGCAGCCGATGACGGCTACATCCTCAGGAACGCGCAGCCCATACTCCTTCAGCGCGCGGATGGCTCCGAGAGCGAGTAGGTCCGAAGCGGCAAAAATCGCTTTTGGCAGACTGCCGCCTTGAATCAGCTGCTGCATGGCTGCATAGCCGCTTGTCTCAAAAAAGTCATCACCATGAACGAACCAGCCCATATTCAGAGACAGGCCGAAGCTCTCAATCGCCTTGACGTATCCGGCCTCACGCTGATTGGAAATGTCAGAATCGCCGGTACTGCCGATAAAGCCGAGTTCTCTGTGCCCCAGCAGATACAGATGCTCCACCACCTTGGAAGCGATCTGATAATTGTCGGACATCACGTATCCCGACTTGCTGCCTTTAAGCTCCAGGTCAACACCGATACAGGGGATGCTGCTCATATCCAGGTCGCGGATGGCCGGCTCCATTTTCTCCCCGGAAATGATGACACAGCCGTCTACATGAAAATGCACACACCGGGAGTAGTAATCTCCGCCGCTGACAAATTTTTCGTTGGAAAAGAAAATCAGATCGTAACCAAGTACGCCCATCTGCTTCTTGAACGAGTTCAGCACCTCGACAAAAAACGGATGCGTGATTTCCACATTGAGCTCACCGGCAAAAATGACACCGATCAGATTGGACTTTTTGGTGGCCAGTGTTTTGGCGGAATTAGAGGGTGAGTATCCGGTTTGTTCGATAATTTCCAGGACTCTCTGTTTTGTTTTTTCGGAAACATCATTGTAATTATTCATGATTTTCGAAACAGTGGATACGGAAACTCCGGCCATTTCGGCAATTTTTTTGATATTCACCTGCATAACTAATCGACCCTCCACTTCATAATGACCCTGACCGGAAAACTGCCGAACGGACGTTATTTACTGCATTTTAAGCCTTGTCCGGTACTCCAAATAGTTACAGTTAAGTCTATTCAACTTCCTGAAGCAAGTCAACGGTTATTACGGGGGCTGGTGCATGATTGAGACGAAACCGATTTCGACTTTTTGATTCAGGAAGACCGAAACCCGAGGAGGAAAACAGAGGATGAAAAAGAATGTTTCGGCAGCGATTGCTGCCGTTGTACTTGCGACAGGCCTGCTGGCACCTATGGGGGGCGGGGCCATGTCAGCAGCAGCTGCATCCGTTACGCCGGACACTAATGTCCAGCAGTCCGCTGCAGCAGGTAATTTGAAAGCGTTTACTGATTTGAAGCCGGATCATTGGGCTGCCGGGTCACTGCAGCGCTGGAGTGAAATCGGCGTTATGAGCGGCTACGGGGACGGAACCATCCGGCCGAATAAGCAGATTACGAAGGCGGAATTCGCAGTAATGATAAACCGCCTGTTCCATTACAAAACAGAGTCAACAGCACTTCCTTCTGATGCCGCCGGCAGTCTCTGGTTTACAAGGGACATTGCCAAGGCCATCGCTGCCGGTTATTTGAGTGCAGACGGGGACAACAGGATTCACCCTTCCGCGAATCTGTCCCGCGGAGAAGCGGCTGTGGCGCTGCAGAAGATTTTTAAGCTGGAGTCGGGCAAGTCATCGGCAGTATATACTGATCTGGCTTCTTCTGCTGACAGCCAGTTGTCTGAAGCGGTGACGGCGCTTACTGCAGCAGGTTATATGCAGGGTTATCCCGGGGGCTTATTCAAGCCGGACGGTGCTATCACCCGCGCGGAATTGGCCCGGGTTACAGATCTGATGATCGCAGGGCTGGTTACCTCTGCGGGCGAGACTACTCTGGGAACAGTGAAGGGGAATGTTGTGCTCAGCAGTGCGGATATTCTTTTGCAGAATACGGTTGTTGAAGGAAACCTTTATCTCTCTGAGGGTATTGGTGAAGGAAATGCCTTGCTGGACGGGGTAGAGGTAAAAGGCATGACTTACATCCGCGGAGGCGGAGAACATAGCGTGAGCCTGCAGAACAGCAAGCTTGGAAAGGCAGAAGTGGCGAAACCGGCCGGAAGCATCCGCCTGTATGCCGCCGGCAGTACGGCAGTTGGAGCTGTACAGCTGGCTTCCGGGGCAACGCTGGAGGAAGGCAATCTGACCGGAGCAGGCTTTACTGATGTCGAGCTCCGCCCGGGAGCCAAGACAGTAACCCTGAAAGGGGAATTCAATGCAGTCAGCACAGCGGATGACAAGACAGGCAGCCTGGTGCTTAATCTCTCCGGTAAGCTGGGCAAACTTACCATCAATACACCTAGCCGGATTACACTGGCAGACAACACCCGAGTAGCGGAGCTGCTGCTCTCCGTTAACGCTTCAGGGACGGCCCTGCAGGGAAGCGGCAGCTTTGGAATAGTAACCAATAATGCCGACGGTGTCACCAGCGGCGGTGTTACCGTTGCCAAAGGCAACAGCAGCGAGCTGAAGGCTGCGGCGGCCACTCCGGCCCCTGCGCCACTGCCAACAAATACACCTGCCGCAGACCAGTGGACGATGGTCTGGAGCGATGAGTTCAACGACGGCGTCATTGACCCAGAGAAGTGGACCTATGATCTGGGCGACGGCTCTGCGGTCGGCAATCCCGGCTGGGGAAACAACGAGCTGGAATGGTACACCGACGATGAGAAGAATGTTAAGGAAACAGACGGCAATCTGGTTATTACTGCCCGCAAAGAAGCAGTGAACGGCAAGGACTATACCTCCTCGCGGATCAAGACCAAAGGACTGTTCAGCAAGAAGTACGGTAAGTTTGATATCCGGGCGAAAGCGCCGACCGGCAAAGGCATGTGGCCGGCAATCTGGATGCTGCCGGAGAATTATGAGTACGGAAACTGGGCCGCTTCAGGTGAGATTGATATTATGGAGGGCTGGGGCAGCCGGCCGGACACCGTTGCCGGTACCATTCATTACGGCGGCTTCTGGCCGGATAATGTATATTCCGGCAAAGAATATGTTTTCCCGGATAATGGAACCATCGCCGACTACCATACTTATTCCCTAGAATGGGAGCCGGGAGAGCTCCGCTGGTACGTGGACGGCGTATTGTTCCAGACCAAAAATGACTGGTACAGCATCAGCGTCGGCCAGCCGGCGAATAATGCTTACCCGGCACCTTTTAATCAGGAGTTCCATCTCCTGATGAATCTGGCCGTAGGCGGTAACTTTGACGGCAATCCGACTCCAGAGACGGTGTTCCCGCAGTCGATGTCCGTCGATTATGTACGGGTATATGAGCTGACCGGGCGGGAATACCGTGAGCCGGTGCCGGTAACGATTGCGAAGGAGCCGTATCTGGAAGGCTCCCTGGCTCCAACGGAAGACGGCAACCTCATTCATAACAACGGCTTCACCGAGCAGAAGGAAGGGGATGCCGGCATGGGCATTCCGAATACAGCACATTGGGTATTGTACAAGGAAGCAGGAGCTGCAGCAGCGGTGAGCCTTGAACCGGTCGGCGGTCAAAATTTCCTGAAGGTGGATATCAGCAGCGCCGGCGGAAATTCTTACTCCATTCAGCCGCAGGCCATTGTATCGCTGGCTAAAGGAAGATATTACAAGCTCAGCTTTGACGCCAAAACAGACACGGAGCGGAGTATCAATGTCAGGCTGACAGGCGGGGAATCGCGCGGCTTTCAGGCTTACTCGCGGGGACTCAAGGCTGAGCTGACCGGGACGATGACTCACTATGAAACGATGTTCCAGATGAAGGAGAATTCCGATATCGCGGCGCGGGTTGAGTTCAACCTGGGTACGAATACATCCCCGGTGTGGCTGGGCAATGCCCGGCTGGAAGAGATCGATAGCATTCCGTTCGAGCATGACAGTGCCAAAACGCCGCTGGGCAGCGGCAATCATCTGTACAACGGCACCTTCGACCTCGGCGGAGTTGACCGTCTGGGCTTCTGGCATACCGCCGCATCCGGCGGGGCGCAAGTCAGCAGCGCCGTGGACGGAGATGGGCATCTGCAGCTGCAGATTACGGGCAGCGGCGCAGCAGGAGCCGATGTACAGCTGCTGCAGAAAGGCATCTACCTGGTGAACGGCCAGGATTACAAGCTGACCTTTGACGCAACGGCATCTTCCGCCAGGGCAGCCGTGATTGAGCTGCTAGGCAAAGACGGCGCAGTATATGCATCCAAGGAAGTGCAGCTTGCGGCAGGAGCGCAGGAGATCAGTGCCGAATTCAAGGGACTGGCCGGAGTCACCGACCATGAGGGCCAGTTTGTCCTCCGGCTCGGCGGCGCCTCTGGCGCAGTGCAGCTCGATAATTTCGTGCTGCTGCGGACCAGCACCTATTATGATCCGTCACTTGTCTACTATCCGCTGGTGAACGGGGATTTCAGCTTCGGCTTCAGCAGCTGGGAACGCCTGCTGAGTGAGCAGGGCGGACAAAGCACGGCTGCGGTAACGGACGGTGCAGCCAAATTCAGCATTACCAATACCGGCAGCCAGAACTACTCCGTAATGCTGTTCCAGAACGGACTGAAGGCAGCAGCAGGAGCGGAATACGTCATTGAGTTTGATGCCAAATCTACTGTTGCCCGTAAGATCGGCGTGAACGTAGAGAATGCGTCGTATGCAGCCTCGCTTACTAAGCTCGTTGAAGTGACACCGGAAGGCGGCCATTACAGATACGAATTCCGCCAAGGCATAAAGGATACACTTTCGCTGAAATTCCTCCTGGGCAAGGTAGATGGCGTCAGTATACCGGGTGCACATGATGTCATTATTGATAATGTGAAATTCGAAATCAAAGGTGCCCCGGCCAAGCCGCAGGAGCTGTTTGCTGACAGCAGCAATAACCGCACGGGACAGCCGATTGAGCTTCAATTTACAGACAATGAGGCCTGGCGCAGCAAAATTCAGGCCGTTAAAGTGAATGAAGCAGCACTTACTCCGGCGCAATACAGCATTGGGCCCGGCGTGATTACGATTAATGCCGCAGCTTTCCCGGCAGAAGGCAGCTATACCATTGCGGTAGAAGCGGAAGGGTATGTCTCTGCAGCGGTCACACAGTTGATTCTGGCCGGAGGCAGCAATCTGGTGGTGAACGGCTCGTTCGCCAGCGGAACTACCGGCTGGAGGACGTGGTCCGGTGAAGGCGGAGCGGCAGTGTTAAGTGCAGTGGACGGTACTGCGAATATAGACATCAGCTCGGCCGGCAGCCAGACCTGGGCTAACCAGTTATACCAGGAAGGCATCCAGCTGCAGGCCGGCAAAACCTATGAGCTCAGCTTCAAGGCCAAATCGACCGTACCGCGGCAGATTATCGTGGAATACAGCGGTACTTCTGCTGCTTCCCTGCAGGCAAAATTCGATGTTACTGCTACCTGGGCGACTTACAGTACGCAATTTACCGTCGCTGACAACAGCCCGCTGAAGCTGAATTATCTGATCGGGGCCACTGCAGGTGCGGATAAAACAGCCAACAGCACTGCGCATATCCTGTCTCTGGACAATATCGTTATTACCGAGGTAACCGGCAGTACACCAGAACAGCCGGCAAGCGGCACTTTGGATAACGGAACCTTTGATGCGGCGAAGGGGCTGGCGGGCTGGACGCAGTATTTTGACGGAACAGGCTCTGCCCGGGCTTTGAACGGGGAACTGGCCGTCAGTCTGACCGGAACAGGCAACGCAAGCTTCAGAGCACAGGTGGATTATGCTGATCTGAAGCTGGAGCAGGGTAAAACCTATAAGCTGACCTTTCAGGCCCGCTCCGATGTAGACCGGCTGATTGAAGTGGCTGTCGAGCATAAAGGCGGGGATTATACGAAGTATCTGCCTGCGGAGAGTGTCGCTTTGACCAGTGAAATGAAGGAATACAGCTATACCTTCACTATGAACGGCGGAACGGACACCTTGGTGCATGTGGTGTTCCTGATGGGGCTGATTACGGGCAACAGCCAGGCAACGAACACGGCGATCAGCGCCGGCAACCAGATTGTAATAGATAATGTGACGCTCGCAGAAGTGTTGTAACAAGAGAACGGAACCGGAATGCGACTAAGCCAATAAAGGAAAAACACTAAAGGCCGCGGCCCCTTGGAGGGACCGCGGCTTTTTTTGTGTATAGGGGGAAGTAAAGGGGACCTGCGTAATTTTTTCGGTGAATGTAAGACATACTTAAATAAGCGCTTAGGTTTCCTTAGGAATCAGCTCAAAAATCTTGCCGGTTTCCAGCGACTCAATCAGCTTCAGCAGCCAGCGGTAATATTTGATCGCTTCCATGATTTTTTCATCATCATTGGTCAAAAGCTGCAGTATTTCCGCGTTGTCCGCATATTCAGCCTGCATGTCCTTAATTTCAGCCAGCGATTTCGATAGGGCGATCATGTTGCCTTCAACCGCTTTTCTCCATTTGATTGAGAAATAGTCGCTAAAGTTCTGATGCCAGTCGGGGACGACCTCAAACAGGTCCTTGCGTGTGCCTTTTCCCCAGACCTTATCAATCATCTTCAAATCCAGCAGGGTGCGCACACCGGTACTCATGGATGTCTTGCTCATTCCCATGGTACGGCTCAAATCATCTAGGGTTACAGGGCCTTCATTAAAGTACATGTAACCATATAAATGTCCGATAGACAGCGTAATTCCGTATAAATCCATGTTTTTGCCGATGGAATCAATTACCCGCTCGCGGGCCTTACTGATTCTCTTTATCTGCTCGGGCTCAAGCCCTTCTAAATCATTCATGGTGTCCCTCCTGAGGAATAGGCTGATAAACTGCAAACCTCTCAAATGTATTGTAAACAAATCCTCTTCTATAAGTAAAGAATGCAACAGAAACGGAATATGGCGAAAAACAGAGTATTCTTTATGTAAAGTACGTAAAGTTAAAACTGTACACTAAATTTTTAGCGTATATGGGCTTTGCGTCTCATTTCACAACTCCGCTACACTTATTGAGGAGCAACTGCCTGAATAACGAAAAGGGGAAAAGGAGGTCACCATGGCAATTATAGAGGTGAAACAACTAACCAAGGTATTCGGTAACGATGCAGGACGCGCCCTTCCATTACTGGAGCAGGGATGGTCCAAAGAGAAGATTGCCCGTGAGGCCAAGCTGACTGTAGGAGTCAATAAGGCTGAATTCAGCATCAGTGAAGGCGAGATTTTTGTCATTATGGGCTTGTCGGGGAGCGGGAAATCGACGCTTGTCCGGCTATTGAACCGTTTGATTGAGCCTACCGGAGGCCAGGTACTATTTAAAGGCAAGGATGTAGTCAAGATGAGCTCGGAGGAGCTGCGGACATTCCGGCGTAAAAATATCGGTATGGTCTTCCAGAAGTTCGGATTGTTTCCGCACCGTTCAGTGCTGGCCAATGCCGAATACGGACTTGAGGTGCAGGGTGTAGATAAAAAAGAGCGCACCCGGCGTGCCATGGAGGCACTGGAGCTTGTTGGACTGAAGGGCTGGGAGAATCACCGCCCCGATCAGCTCAGCGGCGGTATGCAGCAGCGTGTGGGCCTGGCCAGGGGCCTCGCCAATGATCCCGATATTCTGCTGATGGATGAGGCGTTTAGTGCGCTTGACCCGCTGATCCGTAAGGATATGCAGCAGGAGCTGCTTGAGCTGCAGGCGAGAGTGAAGAAGACTATCGTGTTCATCACCCATGATCTGGACGAGGCGCTGCGGATCGGTGACCGGATTGCCCTGATGAAGGACGGTGTAATCGTACAGATTGGTACACCGGAGGAAATCCTGATTCAGCCGGCCAACAAGTATGTGGAGCGCTTCGTCGAGGACGTGGATTTGTCCAAGGTACTGACTGCGGCGCATGTAATGCGCCAGCCGGAAATGATCCGGCCGGAGCGCGGACCGCGTGTAGCCCTGCAGCTGATGCGGGACAGCGGCGTGTCCAGCCTGTATGTAGCGAACAATGAAATGAAGCTGCAGGGGGTTGTGACGGCTGATGATGCGTCCAGAGCGCTGAAAGAAAACCTGAGTATTCTGGAGGTTATGCAGCGGGAAATTCCCCGTGTAAGTCCGGAAACCCTGCTGAATGATCTGTTTGAGCTGATGTCAGCGACGCATCTGCCGGTGGCAGTAGTCGATGAGAATGACCGGCTCAAAGGAATTGTTATTAAAGGGGCCGTGCTGTCCGCACTGGCCGGCAACGCGGTTCCGGAAGGAGGTACACTCTCATGAACATTCCCAAAATTCCTATAGGTAAGGGCGTAGAATGGATTGAGGACTGGCTGATGACTTACTTTGGTCCGCTGTTCGACCTCATTCACGCTATTATCGGCGGTATGGTGACCGGGATCGAAGCGGCACTGACTTTTCTCCCGGCCATTGTACTGACCATTATTATAGCTGCACTTGCTTACTGGATCGGCAAATGGCGGATGGCGCTGTTTGCGGTGATCGGGCTGCTGCTGATCGACAACCTCGGCTTATGGGACCCGTCGATGCAGTCGCTGGCGCTGGTGCTGACCGCCTCTGTGCTGGCCGTATTGATCGGCGTACCGGTCGGTGTACTCTGCGCCCAGAGCAAGACTGTGCAGAATATCGTTACTCCGGTGCTTGACTTCATGCAGACGATGCCGGCGTTTGTTTATCTGCTGCCGGCGGTATCCTTTTTCTCGCTGGGTGTCGTACCCGGTGTCATCGCATCTGTTATATTTGCGATTCCGCCGACCATCCGGCTGACCAATCTGGGTATCCGCCAGGTATCGGAGGAGCTGGTTGAGGCTGCAGATGCCTTCGGCTCCACACCGGGACAGAAGCTGTTCAAGCTGCAGCTGCCGATTGCGATGCCGACCATTATGGCCGGGATCAACCAGACGATTATGCTGTCGCTGTCCATGGTCGTTATCTCGTCGATGATCGGTGCCCAGGGTGTCGGCGCTTATGTCTACCGTGCCGTATCACAGGCTAAAACCGGTGCGGGCTTTGAAGCGGGGATCGCGATTGTTATCATCGCCATTCTGCTCGACCGTCTTACACAGAAGCTGTTCAAAACCAAACAACAAAACTAATCAAACCATGGGAGTGTGAGTGATTGATGAAAAAGAAAAGCATAGGATTACTGTTGACTGTTCTGCTGGTGGTGGCTGCCTTAGCCGGATGTTCGTCCGGAGCAGGCGGAAACAAGACGGTGAAGCTGGCTTATGTCGCCTGGGATTCAGAGATTGCAAGCACCTATGTCGTAAAAGAAGTACTGGAATCCAAGCTTGACATGTCTGTTGAGATGCTGCAGGTCGATGCCGGCCCAATGTGGGCAGGCATAGCTGACGGCAGTGCTGATGCGATGGTTGCCGCCTGGCTGCCAAGCACGCATGCTTCCTATCTGGAGCAGTACGGCAGCAAGCTTGAAGATTTAGGCCCGAATCTGGACGGCACGAAAACAGGTCTTGCTGTTCCAACCTACATGGACATTAACTCTATCGAGGATCTGAAAAATGCGGAGCTGGCGGGAACGCTGCAGAACCGGATTGTCGGCATTGAGCCGGGAGCAGGTATAATGATGGCTACTGAAAAGGCGCTTGAAGCGTACGGCCTGAGTGATTACACACTGCTCGAAAGCTCGTCCGCAGCTATGGTGCAGGAGCTCGAAAAAGCTTACCAGAACAATGAACCGATTGTTGTGACCGGATGGACTCCGCACTGGATGTTTGCCAACATGGACCTGAAATATCTGGAAGACCCTAAGGCCGTATACGGCGGGGCAGAACAGATTCATACTATGGTGCGTACGGGCCTGAAGGATGATATGCCTGAGGTGTACAGCTTCCTGGACCAGTTTAACTGGACTCCTGAAGATATGGAGCAGGTAATGGTTGATATTGCAGGCGGCCAGTCACCTGAAGAAGCGGCTAAAAAATGGGTTGAAGAGCATGCGGAGCAGGTCAACGCCTGGGTTGCTGCAGTACAGGAATAACGGACTGTAAGGTCATGTGACTTTTGCAGCTGCAAATAATGTGTGTTATGATTAAAGAACATATGGCTACAAAATGTAATTTTTCAGCCGGCAATTGTTCTTTACATACATTTTAATACGTAAGCTACAATCCGTAATAAACACCCCGTAAGGGGTGTTTTTCTTGAAAAATAAACCATATATAAGTACTCAGCGGAGCTGATACTGCAATTAGCCGCGAAAGGAGACAGCTCCATGACAGATGTTATTAACGGCTGGATCGATTGGCTGCTGCAGAGTCTGGGGTTGAGCGGACCCTATATTTTGCTGGCGACAGTACCGCTTACACTGCTGCAAAGTTTATTCGGTTTTTTTCCCCTGGCCATATTAATTGTGCTGCATGTGTCCGAGTTTGATATCATTGGCGGCATGCTGGTCAGCTGGATGGCCTGCAACCTGGGTTCGGTCCTCATCTATTTCCTGTTCCGCAGGTACTTGTATGGCTGGTTTGACCGCAAATGGAGATCCAGGCTGAAGCGCTACGACAAGTGGCAGCGATACCTGGACCGGTATGGGATCTGGACACTTGTGCTGCTGCGTACGGTTCCGATTATGCCCAGCAATATTATTAATTTTATGGCGGCCGTTTCGCCGATTAAGGTTTCTGCTTATATCTGGGGAACGGTGCTGGGCAATCTGTCTTACATCTGGCTGTTCGGGACAATCGGTTCTTCACTGATTGTGCCGCGTGAGGAATGGAGCGGATTTCTGGGCTGGTACGCGGTGTTCATCGCTGTTCTGCTGGCAGTCTTTGTGCGCCGCCACTGGGGACATCTGCAGGAGGATAAACGCAGCAGGATGCAGTAGGAACATGTGCAGTAAATCGTAAAAGAAGAACGCTTTCCCGGGTGACGGCTGTCACCGGGAGGGCGTTCTTCTTTTTTGTCCCATGCCTGAATACCCTATAGTAATCGATGGCGGCTTGGCCGCAGCAATACCGGGAGGGGACTTACTAGCATGGGCAGAATACGAAAATGGGGAAGCCGGCGGGCAGCGCTGCCGGATCTGCGCCGCTTGGGCCGTCTGCGGCTGCCGAAAATCAGCTGGACCGGCATGCCGCGGCCTGCGGGGCGGAGTCCGGCATTTAAAGCTAAGCCGTCGCGGGCAGGTATGGCATTGCGGCCCGCGGGGCGAAGTCAGGCGTTTAAAGCCAAGCCGTCCAAGACGCGGACAGGATGGACGGCGGGGCAGAAAGAGCGTATTGGCCAGGGGAAGCTGTTTGAGGGCAGCAGCTTGTCTGGATCATGGCCGCAGGGCAGCGTCCGAAGCCAGGGCGTATTGTCCACGGAGCAAGGGAATAACGGCGGCATCCGGGGAAGAAGAAAGCTGTTTGCCCGGAGCGGAGGTAACGGAGGCAGCCCGGCACGTCCGCGCAGACGGGGCCGCTTCTGGCTCATTCTGAGCCTGGTGCTGGTCATCGGAGTGCTGCAGGGGCTGCGGTATGTGGAGCAGCATCTGCGGCCGCCGATCATTCATCTGGCGCAGATCCGGGTGAAGCAGATCGCTACTGAATCCATTAACAAAGCGATTACCTCGCAGGTTGCGGACGGCGGTGATGCCGAAGCTCTTATCGACTGGAAGACCGATAAAGAGGGTAAAATCTCTGGGTTTATGCTCAATTACAGGGAGCATATGCGGATCACCTCGCAGGCTGCCGAGGTGATCCAGACCACCCTGCAGGATCTGCACAACCGGACGGAGCATATCCCGCTCGGCCAGGCGCTTGACAGCCCGCTGATTGCCTCTTTCGGACCGGATGTTCCGATTAAGATCGAGCCGCAGGGAGCGGTTAAAGTAGAGCTGAATACCCGCCAGAAAAACGCGGGGATCAATATGATCCTGGTCGAGGTGTACATCCATATTGTCACCGAGGTTGCGGTTGTTGTTCCTTTTGACATGGAGCCCCAGGTGGTCGACACCGAGATTCCGGTATCCTACCTGATGGTGGTCGGCGATGTGCCGATGTACTATTACGACAATCAGGGCAACCCTGTCGGCGAGAACGGCAGCAGCGCACCGGGAATTGCGATACCTGCTCCAAGCCCGGGCGGGGAGAAGAGCGGAGCAGCGGAGGGCAGCGGTACAGATGCGGGAGCGGGTAACGTTTCCGGCGCAGACAGCGGTGCCGGAAACGGCGGCAAGGATGTGCCGTCCGGCAGCGGCAACACCGGCGCTCCGTCCTCCGGCGCAGACAATGCCGGCAGCGGAGGGAACACGGGGAACAGCGGCAATGCCGGCGGGGGTGCCGGGGAGTAGCCACCGGTCGTCAAACACCGGACACCAAACACCAAACACCGGGCATCAAACCGCCTTACGTCAGCCCTCGGCGGTGCTAACGGACCGTACAGCCGTTATTCTCGTAACTTGGCCCGTTTCTGTAGGCTAACGGACTCAGATGTACTTATTCGCTGATTAGTGGACCATTTTCGCAGAAAATTCGGCAAATAAGGTGTCCGTTAGCCATTGAATGGCAGGGCACAGGCGTCCTATAAGGTCATCTCTGTCCGTTAGGTTGCCAGGGTAGCAGATTTCCACCGTGAACAGGCGGTAGCGGATCGTGTGTGCTGCAGATAACGGCAGCTGGAAGAAAATAGGGATATCACTGTAACCGGCTCATACACTATAGGTAGCAAAGTTTCTAAAATGATGGAGTGTGAACCGGGGATGTCTTATGATACTGAAGCTAAAGCGGATGCGGCCAGTCCGGAACGGCTGGCTGGAAGATACAGTTACCTTGAACGGGAAGGGCTGCTGCCGCTGCCGGCCAAGGATGGGGTGACAATTGTGGTCGAGCTTGCACATGAGGAATGGGCAGAAGAATGTCTGAAGCGGCTGCTGCTGCATTCCGGGCCTGCTGTCCGGGTGATCGGTGTAGCTGTGCAGGAGGATTTTGCGCTGCAGCCGCTGGTAGAACAGTTCTCCGCAGAGGCGGGGCTGTCCTTGCTTCCCTATGAGCGCGGAAGTTACCGGACGAATGAGGCCTTGGCAGATGCCCGGACCTCTTTTGTCGTGTTGCTGGAGGATTCTGTAATGGTTACAGCGGGCTGGCTGGGCGAATTGCTGTGGCCGGTCATTGATGAGCCGGGAACTGAAGTGGTGGCACCCCGTTCCGCGGCAGAGATGCGGGAGGGGAGGGAGGTGCTGCGGTTTGGCAACGACCTTGAACTGTCTGCTTATGTCCGTCACCAGCTGAGCCGCCGCCGGGGAGAATGGAGGGAAGCTGAAGTGCTGGGCGGACCCTGCCTGCTTGTTACCCGGGAAATCCTGCAGCGGACCGGCGGGCTGGATTTCTCGCTTGGTGAGCGGCGCTATATCATTGCCGACTGGTGCCTGCGTGCCCGGCAGCAGGGTGCAAGGCTTGTGCTCAGCACTGCTTCATATGTGCATGTGCTTCAGCCGCTGTCAGGCACAGCCGGGTTTCCGGGCAGTGAGGCACAGGCTGCGGAGGCAGAAGCGGGGCGGGCCTACTGCGCCAAATGGCAGCTGCCGGATGAGTCTCTGCACGAAACCGGCCTGCCGGTTCCGGCAGATCCTTCAGCATTGGAGCGTCAGCCGGTAATTCCGCTTGGCAAAGCCGCCGCGGCAGTATTGCCGCTTGTGACGGCAGTGGTATATTCTGAAGAAAAATGGCCGGCTGCGGCTGCGATTCAGCGCCAGCTTCTGCTGCAGGGGCAGCAGAGCTACGGGAATATCCGCTGGGTCAGCGTCCGGGACAGCTGGAGTGACAGCTCGCCCGATTTTCCCGTACATGAACAGGATACCGTTATTACGGTGCAGGGAGAGAAGCCGTGGCTGCATGCAATGGAGAATATTGCCGCTATGTACAAAAGCGAAGTGACCGTCTACCTGTCTGCCTCGGCCAGCTACGACAGTGAATATGTGACCCGGATCGTGAAGGCTCTGCAGCACAGCTCTGCATCCCTGATCGTCAGCGCGGCGCCGGGGCTTGCAGAATCTGAGCTGCCGGGCAATCCGGAGCGGGGGGCGGCCGCAGTGCTGCCGCTTGAGCGTACTGCGCATCGGGGCGGCATCATGCCGGGCCGGATTATAAAACGGGAGTTCTCCCGCCGCAGTCTGCTGCTTTGCCCGGAACCGGAGCTGGCGGTAGGTTACATTGCGGGGGGACCTGCTCCGGGAGAACGGGCCCCCGGCGATGACAGGGCTTTTGACGGAGAAGGGGGGACACAACGGTGAATTACATTATTTTCAGCGGAGTCCCCTGGGAGGAGTACAGCTACAAAAGGCTGCTGGAGGTGCTGCCGGAACGGGAAGATGTTATTTTTACCGGAAAAATGACTCCCCCGCAGCAGACGGACAGCGGTATCCGCGCATTATCTCTGGCTGAAGTCCACACGCTCCCGGCAAAAGATTACACGGTCCTCGTCTCCTCACCCTATTGGCTGCAGGATGTGCTGGCGCTTTCGCCCGGCTATATAGTAGCCCTGCTGGAGCGCTGTCCGGAAGGGGAGGACGGAAACCTGTGGGATAAATACAGCGGCCTGCTTGCCGCCAAAGCCGATCTGGTGGGAACGGCCTCGGAGCGGCTGTATCTGGAGCAGCTTTTGCGCCGTAGCGGTGTTGTATATCTCAGCGGGGATGACCCTTTGTCCTACGGGATGATCCGCAGAGGGGAGCGGTTATATTTTCTTGCGGATTTTGAGGCTGTGTGGAAAAAAGCGCTCGAACAGCTCTGGTGCCCTCAGGAGACAAACGCTGAAGAAGAGCCGTGGGCCAAAATTCAGCTCCGGCAGCGGGCCCGTTACTACCTGTCCATGTGTAAAAAGCTGCCGCAGCAGCCGACTGTACATTATCTCGCAGCGTCGTATTTGTATTTGCTTGGTGACGGGTGTGCGGCGGAGCTTTTGACACAGTCTTTTGAGCTGATGCTGCTGCATGATTATACGGATTGTCTGCATTCCCATTACCGTTTTTTCTCGGCGATCGAGGCTCGGCGCGGTAATCTGGAGCTGGCGGTCCGCCAGTATGAAATAACGGCTTTTACAGCTGAGGAACGGGCGGTGTCTGCACAGTTGCAGCATTGGCTCGAAAGCGGACAGCGCGGGCTGGTGCAGGCGGAGCTTTTCCGGATGAATGAGGACGGTGCTGCAGCGGTAAGGCTGTTGGCAGAGCTGGATGGTCTGGAGGCCAGGTCGCTGCTGCTGCTGAATTATATGGACGCCTTTCAGTGGGAAAAAGCACTCCTGCTGCAGCAGGAGCTGGAAACTACAGCCGGTGGTCCGGCTTCCGTAGTCCTCCAGGGAAGCGGCGCAGTCGCGTCCATCCTGGCCCAGATCCCGGTGGTGGAAGGAACGCTGCACCTGCTGTACGGAAAAAGGCATGCGGCTATCCGCAGTTTTTTGCGGGCGGCGGGGGCGGAGCAGGGGGCCCGCACGCTTTTTGCGGAAATGGCTGATCTGGAGGAAGCTGTCGGACGATTAAGGGGGAGAACAGCCGATGAGGACGTCTAAGCCGCTGCGCAAAACCGCCGGAAACCGCCTGACCGCGATGATGCAGGTACGCAATGAGACCGGACGTTATCTGGAGCAGGTGCTGGAGGAGCTGAGCGGGTTCGTCGATGAAATTGTTATTGTGGATGACGGCAGTACGGATGGTACGGCGCGGCTGTGCCGCTCTTTTGCCAAAGTCACGAAGCTGGTATCGCTGGAAAGCCCGCTATTCAGCCGGGAATGGGAGCTGCGCCAAAAGCTGTGGGAGCTCGCGGTATCCACGGAGCCCGACTGGCTGCTCGCGGTAGATGCCGACGAATTTTACGAGGAAGCGGCAAAGCGGGAGATGCGCCGGCTGATCGATCAGGATGCCTATGACTGGGTAGCCTTCCGGCTGTACGATTTTTGGGGCGGCACCACCCATTACCGCGATGACGAACACTGGAATATCCATACGAAGCATACCCGCACGCTGGTCCGCTATCTGCCGGATTATCATTATTTTACGCCGCGGATGAACCATCATGTGCCCCGGCTTCCGCTGTCCTATGCGGCCTTGCCCGGCTTCCTTGCCGAGCTGCGGGTGAAGCATTACGGCTGGGCGCTGTCCCCGGAAGAGCTGCGGCGCAAATATGAGCGGTATATGGATTTTGATCCCGAAGGCCTATGGGGCAGTCTGGAGCAGTACCGCTCCATCCTCGATGAGCACCCGCGGCTGGTGGAGTGGCAGGAGCGGCGGGGGTAGGCTGGTTTGGAGCTGGCAGGAGGCTGTTTGGGAGCTGGATAAAAGGCACTAGAAGGTGATAGAAAGTGAATAGAAGTCAAATAAAAACTAAATAGAAACTAAATAGAAACTAAATAAAAACTAAGTGTAAACTAAATAAAGGCGGGAAAAAGAGCACCCCTGGTCCGTTGCGGAGCGGGGGTGTTGCTGTGTTGCGGGGGGAAAGCTGGTGGGGGAGTGCAGATGTGAATGTTGGGCATGGGGTATGAAGTATGGAGTATGGAGTATGGAGTATGGAGTATGGAGTATGGAGTATGGAGTATGGAGTATGGAGTGAAGCAGATGGGCTTGAAGTAGGGATTACCGGTCGCAGTAAAGTAAAGAGCAAAATTGGACTGGATTTCTACGCCAAGGTGGAGGATTTATGCGCAGAGTTACTTGAAAGCTGATACGTAACGCTATCGAAAAAACTAGTTGGATTTTTGCTACTTAATTTCATTCAAATCCAACAATTTCATAATCTAAGTGGAAAAACGTCATCTATTCTGGGCTGTTTATCGCTCTGAGGACAGTTTTGACGGAATTAAGTGACGTTTTTCCACCTAGTTTCCTGGTTGCAGCGTTTAGCGGGAAATTAGGTAGCAAAAATCCACTTAGTCTGAAAATCATACGCGGGATGATGGGAAGTTAACGCAAGGTAGGTGAGCGGGACGAATTGGTTTGGAGTAGATGAGCGTGGCGAGCAGATTTGGAGTAGGTCAGTGGGGCGAGATGGTTTGGAGTAAGTGAGCGGGACGAGATGGTTTGGAGTAGGTGAGCGGGGCGAGATGGTTTGGAGTAGGTGAGCGCGGCGAGATGGTTTGGAGTAGGTGAGCGGGGCGAGATGGTTTGGAGTAGGTGAGCGGGGCGAGATGGTTTGGAGTAGGTGAGCGGGGCGAGATGGTTTGGAGTAGGTGAGCGGGGCGAGATGGTTTGGAGTAGGTGAGTGGGGCGAGATGGTTTGGAGTAGGTGAGCGGGGCGAGATGGTTTGGAGTAGGTGAGCAGGGTGTGCTGGTTTGGAATAGATGAGCGTGGCGAGCAGATTTGGAGTAGATGAGCGTGGCGAGCAGATTGGGAGTAGGTCAGCGGAACGCTCTGCCGCAGGGCCGCCGAGCGGCGAGGGGAAACCGCCGCCCAAACCTGCCGCCTGGGATGCGCCACACGTTAGCCTTCGCCGAGGGCGGACCGTACGAGCAGCAGCCTGGGGATGCTGCCGGCGGGCAGGGACTCTGCTGCAGCGCCGGCTGCCAGCTGCAGCTTGTGATAAGCAAGGCCGGTGAGCACGGCCTTGCTACCCGAGCCCCGCAGCGCTTGTTCAGCTGCGGGCTCAAGCCGGGGCAGCCTGCCGCAGGAGCCGGCTATGGCTGCATACAGCAGCCACTCCGCTGCGCCGGCAGGCGTGCCGTAATGGTGCTCCTCGTAGATGGAGCACCATTGCTCTTGTGCCGCGGCCGGTGCCTGCAGCAGGCTGCGCAGCACCGGCTGCGGCAGGCGCGCCCACTGCAGCCCCAGCCCCGCGCTGCGGTATAAGCTCAGCAGGCTGCTCCAGGCACCTGTCTGGAGCAGCAGCTGCGCGGCATAGGCGAGCTCGGCGGCAGCCGGCGGCGGCACAGCAGCAGGCTGCGCCGTGAACTCTGCCGGCAGCAGCCGGGCCACCGCCGGCAAGCCCGGGCGGCAGCAGGATAAGCTGCCGAGCCATTGCTCTGCGCCAGCCGCATCCCCGGCGCGGCAGGCAAGGGCCCAGAGATAGCCGTGGATAAACGGCTGCTCGGCCTCATGCTCCGGCAGCAGCCGCTCCAGGCAGGCGGCAACTGCCGGGAGGTCTGCCTGCTGCCGGAACAGCTCCGGCAGCACCTGCAGCACGCGCTGCACAGCAGCGGGCAGCTGCGCGGCCCCGGCGAGCGCCTGCAGCCAGCCGGCTGCCTGCGCGTTCAGCGCAGCCGGTACGAGCAGGCGCAGCGTGCCCGGCGAGAGTATGCCGCCGGCTGCCAGGGTTGCCGTGATGAGTGTCTGCTCATCACCGGACAGCAGGCAGAGCGGCGCAAGCTCTGCCCAGGCGGCAGTCAGATCCGGCGAGAAGCAGATAGCCTGCATATAGTTCGCCTTCGCTTCCTCATACAGATGCAGCCGCTCACAGACCTGCCCGGCCAGCAGGCTGGTACGGCTGGTGCCGCTGCCCGAAGAGGAGGGATATTTATGGGCTGTATTTCCGCAGCGCAATGCCTCAAGCAAGAGCCGGTAGGATGCCGCCAACGCGCCCTCCTCCAGCAGCAGCCGGGCATAGCTCTCCAGCAGGTCGGTAAAATCAGGGAACTTAGCAAGACCGTCACTGTAAACGGCCTTAGCATCCTGAATGCGTCCGGCAGACTGCAGGGCATAAGCGGCTTTAAGGTAGATATCTGCAGTATAACCGTGTCCGGTTACAGCTTCCCGCAGCAGTGGGAGCAGAAGATCTGCGGCAGATGCGTATTCCCCCTGCTGATAATACTCGGTGCCTAGCGCATACCGGAGAGAATAGCTCTGCGGGTCAAGCTGTAAGGCGGAATGGATGAGGTCCAGATTGCGGGAGGCTTTATTTTTGAGCAGCAGCTCCTCGTTCACATACCCGTAATGAAGGATAGACAGATCCGCATAAGCAATCCGGCCGCCCGGCAGCGCCCAAATACTGCTGGCAGCCTCCTCATGAATGGTCCCGTGAAAAACAATCCCCGGATCGTTTCTGAACAGCCGGCAGACGTTATCCGTGACATATTCCTCTCCGGCCCTGCTGCCCACATAATGAATAAAAGGCAGGAAATAGCCTTGAACCGCAGAGTTATCCAAAAGCTGCAGCATATCCTCCCTCCGCCAGCCGTCAGCAGCTTCATCCGCATCCAGGACCAGAATCCACGGGCAGGCGGCTTGGCGCAGAGTAATATTCCGGGCTTTGGCAAAATCATGCTCCCAGGGCACATCGATTACTCTGGCACCAAAGCTGCGGGCAATGTCCATACTTCCGTCAGTGGAGCCGGTGTCAGCGATGATGATTTCCGATACCAGCCCGGCTACGGAGGTTAAACACCGGCTCAGATGCCGGGCTTCATTGTTGACGATCATGCAGAGGGAGAGTGATGGAATATCCATGAAAAAGACCTCCTGTTTACTCACCAGTCCGGGGAAGCGGCAATATGAGCCGTGCTCTCGCTGCTGCAGGGCTGTAGCCGGCAGCAGCGGGCAGGGCGGCCAACGTCCGGTCGGCCAGCAGCAGCCAGGCGCGGCTGGACAAGGCTGCCGGACCTGCCGATGAAGGATCAAAATCCGCCCCGGCAGCAGCGGGATGGTTCAGCAGCAGGGTGATGTCCTGGTGCTGCAACGGGTCCGCCGGCGAGGCATTGATCTGCCGCAGCAAGCGTAGCAGGTCTGCAGCAGCATCATCTGCATCTGGCACTGCCTCATGCCCAGCGGGCACCTTAGCGGGCAGATGCGTCTTCGTCCCCCCATCCGCCGCTCCCGCGCCATCGTCCCGTGGCCTCATGTCCGTTGCCTCTGTATCTCCACTTAGCGTTTTCACGTCTGCTGCACTTGGCATATCGGCATCCATTGTCCCTATGTCTCTACCCGGTACTTCTGTCCCTGTGCCACCTAGAACCTCAGCTGCGGCCGCAAAACAGCCCTCTGCCAGCAGCAGCCCGGCCAGCCGGGACCTGTCTGCCGTCACTTGCGGAAGATGGGCCTCCAGCCAGTTGGCAAGCTCATGCTCACGGCCGGCGCATTTCATTATCCGAATCAGCCGCGCAAGGAGCGGAGCGGGGGCGGGATGAAGCCCGGCTGCCCTGGTGAAGCAGGCGGCCGCTTCGCCGGCTTCACCGGTTTCCTGGCACAGCTGCCCGAGCGCAGCGTAGGTCAGATAAGTACCTAACCCGGATTCGGTATGGTAGCCCGGGGGCGAAATACCGATATCCAGTGCTTGCCGGAACGCCTGCCTGGCCGCTGCAAAGGCTCCCGCCTGCAGCAGCAGAACCCCTCTGATATGGTGTAAATCGGGGTAATCGGGAAAAAGCTTGCAGCCCCGGATACAGGCATCCAGTGCACCTGCCTGGTCGCCGGACATGATCCGGCAGCGGACTTCATATTTGTACAGCAGGTGGGTGAAGCTGGTGTCCCGCTCTGCCTCAGCCAGCGAGAGCCGGATATGCTCCAGGGCTTGAGTGTAATCACCAAGCCGCATATATTCGACTGCCGTGTTGAACTGGTGAAAAGCATCCCGCGGGTTCAGCTTCAGCTGCTCTTTGAGCAGGCTGAGGTTGCGGCTGATTTTGTCTTTTTTGGCTACGACTCCGTCGGCATAGCCGTAGTGGTGAACGGTTACCGTACTCAGGTGCATGGCCGCTGCCGGAGTAGCCCCGACAATTACAGAAGCAATCTGCTCATGGATAATGCCGCTGAACCGGTATTGCGGGCGGTTGCGGAACATCCGGAGAATCGGATTAACCGTAATGACCGGTGAAGCATGCTCTGTCCCTTTATGATTATGGATCCGCACAAAAAACGCCTCATACTCCGTATGCTGCGCACACAGCAGCAGCTCTCCCTTGCTCTCCGCATCCAACTCCTCATCTGCATCCAGCACGAGAATCCATGTCCCCCGTGCCCGCTCCAGCCCGGCGTTGCGGGCGGCAGCGAAGTCTCCCGTCCAGGGAAAAGAGAGAACCCGCGCCCCAAAGCTGCGGGCAATGGAAGGGGTGGCATCTGTAGAGCCTGTATCGACGATGACCAGTTCGTCTGCGATTCCGTGCACGCTTGTAAGGCAACGGGCCAGGGTATCGGCCTCGTTCCTGACGATCATGCAGAGCGAGATCAGCGGTTTCCGCTGCAGCCTGCTCATGGCTTAGCACCTCCCGGCTGTCTGTGTCTGTCCCGGCTGGTGCGCCAAGGCGTGCGGTTCAGGACAGCGATGGCATTTTTGACTGCAGCCAAATCCTCCAGTACCGGCCCGTGAGGGTAATCTTTGCCGAAGCCTGCACGCACCTTTTCCAGATCGGCCGCAGCCAGCTGCAGATAACAGACCGATAGACCGGTACGTGCAGCGTCCTCCTGCCCCGTTACTGTGAGCGCCTGCTGAAACCAGCCGGCAGCCTGTTCATAATGGCTTTTGTCATACAGCATTTCCCCGATATAAAAAGCAATCCGCTTCCCCGCCTGTTCATCCCCTGCACCTGCAAGCTCTATAAAACGTTCTCCGGCTTCTTCAATCCGGCCTGCCTTATACAGCGCTACTGCCTGCTCAGCTTGATGAACAGACGAGAGCCCGGCCAGCGCTTCAGCAACCGGATCCAGGTGCAGCTTGACCGCAAGGTGAATCAGCTCTGTCAAAAGCAGAGATAACGCCGGATCTCCGGCTAGGTCTCCAGTAAAGTCTCCAGCAAAATCTCCGGTCATTTCCCCGGCAGGATTTTCGGATTTCCTGACCAGCAGCTGATTGATCTTGTGCCAGGCGCTCCGATCGCCTTTTGGCATAGCAGCCAGCTGATTGTTCTGCAGCGTTAAACCCTGGCTCCAAAGGCACAACGCCTCTAGCACACGCAGGTCCTGCAGCAGTCCCGAATCTGTGTCTCCGGAAGTAAGGAGATCCCGGCCGCTGCGGATGAGCGACAAGGCCGTGTCCGGATTCCCCGTAGCCATCCATGCGGTGCTTATCGGCAGCAGCGTCTCTTTTTCCAGCGGGAATTCCCTGTGCGGCAGACCGCATATTGCTTCAAAAGCTTCTGCTTCATACAAGGTCCCGACAATCGCTGCTCTTCCCGCAGGCTGATCACCCGGAACCAGCTGCTGCAACAACGCGGCAATATCGCTGTCCGGTACGTCGAGGGAGCGAAAGGCTGCAACAATTCCTGACAGTGCCGGAGCGTACAGTGCAAAATGCTGCAGTGAACGGTGAAACAGCCTCGCGGCCTCCTCCGGTTTTCCCAGCTGCCGGGCGATTTCCCCCATGCGATGCAGCGGGCGGAAGGTGGAGATTCCCTGCTCGCTGACGTATTTTTCCTGAGCAAGGGTATTCGCTGAAAGTGCCTCAGCATGCTGATAAGCCTGAAAAGCGCGCTCCGGCAGCCCCTGGCTCTCCCAGGACTGGCCCTGCAGGTAATGCAGATCCGGGTAGTCACTGTACCGTTCGAGCTCCCGGGCCAGCAATGCGTCTATGGCGGTCATTTTACCGGCGGACTGAAAGATTTTGCCTAAATCGCGGATCATTGCCGGACGGTACGAGGCCTGCAGCGGAGCACGGTTCAGGGTGTGGCGCAGCAGTTCTTCCGCCTCCTGCAGCAGTCCGGTCTGACAGCAGGCCACCGCCAGATTGTAGCGGTAAAAGTCATCCTCCGGATGTTCTGCAGCTGCAGTGCGCAGGAGCTTTAAGTTGCGTGCCGCTTTATTTTTCTGCAGCATGATCTCAGGTAAATATCCGTAATGTACCAGCTGGACGGAACTATGTCCGATCACTGAAGTGCCGTGCCTGCTGATAATTGCCTGATCTATACCCTCGTGGATTTTGCCGGAATAGCGGTAGCCCTGTCCACCCCGGAACAGGCGTACAGCCCGGTGGTGCAGGCGTTCTTCTGCCCGGCGGCCGAGCAAATTGTCTATGCTGACGGTAAAAGCCTCGACTGTAGCGCCTATCAGCAGCTGCCGTATTTTTTCCAGCGGAGTGTTCAGCACCTCATCGGCATCAAGGACCAGAATCCAGTCGGCTGTGGCGTGGGCGAGTCCGGTATTACGGGCTTTTGCAAAATCATCCTCCCATTTGTACTGCAGCACTCTGGCCCCATAGGCTTCAGCGACAGCTATCGAATAATCCTCCGAACCGGTGTCTACGACTATGAGCTCGTCAGCTCCGGCGACACTCTGGAAACAGGCTGGCAGCAGCGCGGCTTCATTGCGGATAATCAGATGAACTCCAATTGTAGGTCTGTTCACGAAGCTTCCTCCTTAGCAGGCAAAATAATGGTTTCTGCGGCAATCAGCCGTCTATGTCCGGCCTATGTATCCGGTGAAAGGTTACCAGCGGAAGAAAAGAGCACATGAGGAACCATGTACTCTTTTGCCTCTACAGGATATGACAGACGACTTGCTTACGTTCCCTGGGCGTCAAAAATGACATTAATCGTTGAAGCTGCACCCGGTGTTGCCGATTGATACGAGAGACGGGTGTATTTGAGGAAGCGGGCCGGCACAATGACATCTACCGAACCGGCAGGCAGCGGATTATCTCCGGTGGTATCGACAAAATAGTTTGTTCCATCCGCGCTGATCTCCACCCGCGTGTTCACCGGATTGGGCCCGGTATTCAAGATGAAATAGGAGTAGGTGCCAAGCACGCTTGTTGTATTAGCCGGCAGAGGCGTGTAGGCATCAGCGGTCGGGATGGCCAGTGTGGCCTGTTCAATAAAGCTGCGCTGTGAAATGGAGGTTACACTGCTGAGCGTACCGGCAGTAATCGTAGCGCCAAGCACGCTGGTAATCGTACCGTTTAACAGATTGGTTACTGTACCGGCAGAGGTCAGCGAACCGGCAGTGATGGTAGCTCCGAGCACACTGGTGATTGTACCGTTTAACAGATTGGTTACTGTACCGGCAGAGGTCAGCGAACCGGCAGTGATAGTTGCGCCAAGCACGCTAGTAATCGTACCGTCAAGTAGGTTGGTTAATGTACCAGCGGTAATTGTAGCTCCGAGCACGCTTGTGATCGTACCATTCAAGAGGTTCGTTACTGTGCCAGCGGAGGACAATGTACCAGCGGTAATCGTAGCGCCAAGCACACTAGTAATGGTCCCGTCAAGCAGATTGGTTACCGTACCAGCAGTGATGGTCGCGCCAAGCACGCTGGTGATCGTGCCATCCAAGAGGTTAGTTACTGTGCCAGCAGAAGACAATGTACCAGCAGTAATGGTAGCGCCAAGCACGCTGGTAATCGTACCATCCAAGAGGTTAGTTACTGTGCCAGCAGAAGACAATGTACCAGCAGTGATGGTAGCGCCAAGCACGCTGGTAATCGTACCATCCAAGAGGTTAGTTACTGTGCCAGCAGAGGACAATGTACCAGCAGTGATGGTAGCGCCAAGCACGCTGGTAATCGTACCATCCAAGAGGTTAGTTACTGTGCCAGCAGAGGACAATGTACCAGCGGTAATTGTAGCCCCAAGCACGCTGGTGATGGTCCCGTCGAGCAGGTTGGTTACTGTACCAGCAGAGGACAGTGTACCAGCGGTAATTGTAGCTCCAAGCACGCTGGTGATGGTCCCGTTCAGAATGTTGGTTACCGTACCAGCGGAGGACAATGTACCTGCAGTAATGGTAGCCCCAAGCACGCTGGTAATGGTCCCGTTTAGAATGTTGGTTACCGTACCAGCGGAGGACAATGTACCAGCGGTAATGGTAGCGCCAAGCACGCTGGTAATGGTCCCGTTTAGAATGTTGGTTACCGTACCAGCGGAGGACAATGTACCGGCGGTAATTGTAGCGCCAAGGACACTGGTGATGGTTCCGCCCAATATGACGGTGGTCAGGTTTCCGCTTGTGTCTGTAGTCAGCGGCAGATCATTTAAGGTGGACGGGTCCCGGCCAAAAATCAGCGTACGCAGATTATCCGGGTTGGATTGAAACGAACTATAATTCGGCACAGTGGTTCACCCCTTGTTCATAGATTAGAATGCTGCAGGACATGCTCGGACAAAAGACCCAAACCGTCGTCTGGGTCTTAGTCGGAATAAGCTCTGCATAATAAGGCCGAAAGCCTGTACGGATGCAAAATAAGCCATTCGAATGGTGTGATATTAATATATGGGGAGGAAAAGAGGATGCTTAGGCGACACGGTTAAAAATACGCGGATTTTTAAACAACCTGTAGCTGCCGGCGGCATAAAATAAAAGTATTCTCGTAAGAGGGAGGCAGAAGGATGCCGAATGATGCTGTTTTTAATCAGAGCGGCCAGCCGTTATATACGGAACAGGTCAATACCTATATTGCTCCGGCGATTGATTCCTTTCCGGAATCTGATGCGGCTATGTCCGGTTTGCTGTTTGCCATTCCGTTTGCCTCTACCATTACTACAGCGGCTCCGCTGGTGATTCAGCTGTTCAACCCCGTGGGCAGCGGGCGTACAGCTTACGTCTCGCGGGTAACCGCAAGCTCGGCTACAGCGGCAGTGACGCTGTCCCTGCTGCGCAATGCGACGGTTACAGGTACGACAGGGACAGCGGTCAATTTCAATTTCGGAAGCAGTGTGACCAGTGTGATGACAGCCCGCACCTCCACAGCGGCACCTACGGGCTCACCGGGTACCCTGGCTTCACTGCTGCTGGCTGCAGGTCCGCTCATCGTTGATTTTAACGGACGGATCGTTGTGCCTCCCGGCAGCTCCCTGACAATCTCCATAACGATCGCTTCAGGAAGCACAGCCGCAACCGGCTCCATTAACTGGTGGGAATATTGAAACGGGAAAGGAGGATATCCAGTGCCTAACCAATATGTGTTTAATGACAATGATCAGCCGCTGTTTGTGGAAATGACTAACACGTTCCGGTCCCCGGATATCACGGCTCCGCCCGAGATGGGTGCTTCGGAGAGCGCGGTTCTGTTCTCGGCCAATGCCTCCGCCAGTGCTACCGTTATTCTCAGCCTGATTTCGGCGATTATCTCTGTGCGGATCAATAACCCGGCCGGCAGCGGCCGCACGGTATACATTTCGCGGATTACCGGCAGCATCGGCGGTTCTTCCCTGCTGTCAGCCATGTCTGGTAGCTTTACCATTGTAAGAGGGGGAACGTTAACCTCGCCCGCCACCCTGCCCCCGGTAAACAATAATCTGGCCAGCGCAGCTGCGAGCAGTATGACCGTGCAGTCCTCCACGGCGGCTGTCAGCGGAGGGACGGTGCTGAACAGCTACCAGCTGGCACCGGGCAGCTTCACGCAGTCGTTCACGGGCAGTATTGTTGTGCCCCCCGGCAGTGCGCTTAGCGCCAATGTAACCTCCTCCAGCTCCGCAGTGGGGTTAGTTATCACTTCGGCCCTGAGCCTGACCTGGTGGGAGGCCTGACCTGATTCAGCAGGAACACTTCATACTACCGGCGCTACTAAGCCTTGACGATGGAATCGTTGAGGCTTATTTTGCATTAATTGGATACAATGAAGCATAAGTGCAGCGTCTGCTGTATATTCCCGGAAGAAAAGAGGCCTGTTATGGACAGCTGTTTATTCATTCACGGCTTTACCGGCGGAGAATATGAGATCTCCCCGTTATCACAGTTTATGGAGCGGAATGATTACCGTTCACGGACCTTTACGCTTAAGGGCCATGGCGGCGGCAGGCAGGAGCTCAAGCAGTCCGACAGATTCGGCTGGCTGCAGAGCGCTGAGGAGGAATTGAACAAGCTGCTGGAGCAGCAGGAGCCGGTGCATCTGATCGGATTCTCAACCGGTGCGCTGATTGCCTCCCATTTGTCTGTACAGTACCGGACAAGCGTCAAGTCACTAACTCTGCTGTCAGCACCTGTCTTCCCGCTCAACCCGCTGGAGATCCTGAGAACACTTGGCGATCCGGCGATGCTCCGTAATTATTTCAGCAAGTTTGGCACTACGCCGCCTAAAGCAACCCGGGAATTCCAGCGTCTGGTCCGCGAAAGCTTTGATATCTATCCGCAGATTACAGCTCCAACCCTGATTGTGCAGGGGACAAGGGATCATCTGGTAAAGACCAAAAGTGCAGGATATCTGGAGCAGGCGATTCCGGCGGGACAGAAGCAGGTGCTGATGGTCAAAGACAGCGGTCATATGGTGTGCCATTGCGGCGATCAGGAACGGGTAATGCAGGAGGTGCTGCACTTTATCCGGCAGGCGTGAACTTTGGAAGCGGTCGCGGTTGGGAATTGACAACATATACAGCAGATGGTAATTTCAAGTTAGAGAAACCGGTTTCCCTGACGGAATAAAAGGAGAATGTAAAATATGCCAACAAGCTGGTTCTTCCACCATACTGCTGATGATCCCTTTGCCTTTCCCGCCGGAACAGGCGCACTGAAGCTGCGACTGTTCGTACCCGCCGGCCGGCAGCTGAGCTGCACCGTCATTCATTCCGACCGCTATGATTCGCCCGGGAGTGAGCAGCCGCTGCTGATGGAGCGGATCGGCTCAGCCGGAGCTTATGAGATTCATGAAGCAGTTATTCTGACCGAAACGGGCAGATGCCGTTATGTGTTCCATGCGGCTGATCCGGCGGGAAATTATGTCTGGTACGGAGAGCGGGGAACGGCCGTAAACCGGGAGCATGCCGGAGCTTTTCAATATGCCTATATGCACCGTCCCGAAGCGCTGTCCTTACCGTCATGGAGCAGCGGGACGGTTGTGTACCAAATCTATCCCAGCAGCTATAATCAAGGCACCTTGCAGGGTATTACGGATAAAATCCCTTACCTGCAGGAGCTGGGTGTAACAGCCATCTATATGACTCCGATTTTTGAATCCCCCTCCGAGCATAAATATAATACTTCCGATTATTACAGGATTGACCCGGCCTTCGGAACGGCAGAGGATCTGAAGAAGCTGGTGGAGGAAGCGCACCGGCACGGAATCCGGGTGCTGTTGGATGCGGTGTTTAATCATGCCGGAGATACTTTTTTTGCGTTCAGGGATGTACTTGAAAAGGGGGAGGAGTCGCGTTATAAAGACTGGTTCTTTATCCATTCTTATCCGGTCAGCCGTCAGCCGGTTCCAACCTATGAAACCTTTGCCAAAGCCGAAGCACATATGCCCAAGCTGAACATGGATAATCCTGCAACTGCTGATTACATGATTGCTGTAGCAAAACACTGGGTACGTGAGGCAGGAATTGACGGCTGGCGGCTTGATGTGGCGAATGAGGTGAACCCGCAGTTCTGGACACGGCTGCGCCGGGAGCTCAAGGCGGAATTTCCCGAACTGCTGCTGATCGGGGAGATTATGCATGCGTCAGGCCCCTGGTTAAGGGGCGACCAGTTCGACGGCGGGATGAACTATGTGCTGCGGGAAGCGGTGCTGGAGTTTTTTGCGCTGCAGTCGGCCGGACCGGCGCGCTTTATGGAGCAGCTGCTGCATATAGAAGCACTGTACAATGACCAGGCTAATTCAGCTATGTTCCAGCTGCTGGGCAGTCATGATACCGAGCGTTTTTTAACGGCCTGCAAGGAGAATGGACGCGGCTGGGACCGGCAGGGAACCGCACTGGCCCGGATGAAGCTGGCTGTCTTTTTTCAGATGACTTACATTGGTATACCGATGATCTATTACGGGGATGAGGCGGGTATGGAGGGGGCGACTGACCCGCACTGCCGCAAGCCGATGTTATGGCAGGAACAGGACAGGAACACCGGGCTGTTTGAATGGTACAAAACGCTGATTGCTTTGCGCAAACAGCATCTAATCCTGCAAAACGGCGCATTCCGCCCCTGGTTCACAGATGAGGTCCGTGGGGTCCTGGGGTTTGTGCGCCGCCTGGAACAGGATAAAATCGCTGTTCTGATTAATAATTCACCTAACGCCTACCAGCTCGAGCTGAACAGTATCCGTTCTGACAAAATAGTGCTGACCGATCTGATTAGCGGGCTGACCATCCGCAATGCCGGCAAAATGATTGTAGAGCTTGAGCCGTTCGGCTGTATGCTGCTGTATTAGGCCTTTATTTGATTTTCTTGGTTTTGCGGGCCCGGTACTCCTGGTTCTCCCATTGCTTCAGCAGCGGATACGGGTCAAAGGCCCATTCCGTAATGCCCCGGTCACGATAGATGCCGTAGTGCAGATGCGGCGGGAACTTGCCCTGGGTTCCCGGGCTGCCGTAGCCGGAGCTGCCGACCCAGCCGATGGTCTGGCCCGGTGTTACAATATCCCCGCGTTCAACAGACTTATCATAACCGGATAAATGGGCGTAGTAATGGTAGCGGTTTTCGATATCGCGGATGCCGATCCGCCAGCCACCGTAGCGGTTCCAGCCCTTGGTCTCGACAATGCCGAAGCAGGTGCTGCGGACCGGCATTCCGTTCGGGGCGAACAGGTCTGTCCCTTCATGAATACGTGCTCCCCCCCAGCTTCTGCCCGTTCCCCAGGTACTGCGGTACGAATAGGAGTTGCTGAGCGGCAGCGGAAAGGCGCTGCCGGCCAGATCAAGCCGCCCGAAATGCTCGTACAATTTGGCGAACTGTCCAACCCGCTGGGCGGCACGGCCGTTATGATAATATTCCCAGATGCCGATACTGAAGTCGCTGGCAGAGGTGCCGTATTTCAGCAAATGTCTGGCCATGCTGTAGAGCAGATCCGCATCGTTAGCCGGGTCGGCGATGCCGTCTCCGGAGCCGTCTACACCCATCCCGCCAAAAAAGGAGATGGATTCCGGCGAGGTGTCACCCTGATCCGGATTCAGCGGTCCGGACCATACCGGAGCAGGGATCTGAATGCCGGTAATCCGGGAACTATCCGGAGCTGAAGTGCCGGATTTCTTCTTAGCGATAGTCCGCTCGTATTGGTCAATGGCAGCCAAACGGAACCACGGGATTCCGGTCGCTGCACTCATCTGTTCATACAGTTCTTTCCGCGCAGCTGCCACATCTGCTTTGCCGGCTGCAGGTGAAAGGCCGGATTGCACTGCCGGAGCAGAGGCAGCAGCAGCTGCCTGGCCCGTACTACACAGCATGAAGGCTGCGGTCAGGCACAATAGGGTTCTCCATCTTGCTTTTCTTTTGCACAGGGCCAGCATGTTAACTACCTCCTACATAAAATGAAGCCTTGAACCGGAACGGTCCGCTGCCGGATGCTTTTGTTATAGAGTGAGGCAAACCGCTGCATTTTATCCGCTTCTGTCTAAAGGTACCAGCATGCCAGGTTTCTTTCCGGCCAGACAAATTTCACAAAAACAGGCAAATACGTAGTTCACATGCTATAATATGAGGCAACGGCTATACACATTGAAACTTTTACAGTTGAAAGGCAGGCGACACACGCTTGATCGTTATAGGTGGAAAAGGCTACGAGCTGATGCTCGATCATAAAGACGGCTGGAACCCGGAGGCATTCCGCGGGCGATACAGCGAAGTGCTGGACCGTTATGATTATATTATTGGTGACTGGGGCTATAGCCAGCTGCGGCTAAAGGGCTTTTTCCGGGATAATCATCCTAAGGTGAACCGGGATACGGCAATTTCCGGCATGGTGGATTATATCAATGAATACTGCAACTTCGGCTGCGCTTATTTTGTACTGCATAAATTAAAAGAAATGCCGAAAGAAGGGGAATTCAAGGATATTCTGATCAAGGAAGCTCCTGAACCGGCTTCAGCGGATTCTCAGTCAGAGCAGACGGAGACGACGGAACCCGCGCCGCAAGTAAGAGTGCACCGGGAAGGTCCCAAGAAATCTGCAGACCGTAACAAGGACGGCGGCTCAGGCAAGGAGCACGGAGGCAAAGAACGGCCCGTGCGTGAGCATCAGAGCCGGAATCACCGGAATAAAGAGGCGCAGGGCAAGAAGCACCATAAGGATGCCCAGGGCAGACAGCATAATAATAATCACAACCAGAATCAGCCGCAAAACCAGAACCAGAACCAAAATCAGAATCAAAACAAGGACAAGGATCAATCGAACAATCCTGCCAATTAACCGGTATCTTTCGGAAATAAGTAGAGTCATGAACAAAGAGCATCCCGGCAGCCATTCTGAATGGCTGCCGGGATGCTCTTTAAGTTAAGGAGAAAATCTATTATTTTACGGATAATTTCAGCTGATTGGCTGTTGCGTTATAGCTCCAGGTAAGGGACGGGAATTTCTTCGCGAACGCACTTACATCAATCAGAGTTTCACTATTCTTGGATACCGCTTCTTGGGAGGCCAGTGTGAATCCGAAAGCTTTGCCGGCTCCGTTTGTAAATACAGCTTTTTTGTTCTTGGAATCCCAGGTAAGATCGCTTTCTACAAGTGCAGCAAGCACGCGTGCTGAAGCATATACCTTGTTATTCTGTTTCAGCAGTCCGAGGTTTCCGGCAAAAGCATGACCATTTACATCCAGGATGTGGTTGTCACCTGCCAGTGTAATTGTAGTCAATCCGGCAATCCGCAGAGCGGTAACCAGCTGTGCTGTTTTGCTGCCATCAATTTCGATGTCAGGTGCGAGACCGATATGGTTAAAATCTTCTTTATTCGGGGTCAGATATTTCATTGTAGTCAGCTTCAGCATATCACCGTTTGATACAGGCAGCAGGCTCTGAATCCGGGCTTTACCGTAGGAGCGCGTACCGACAATGGTTGCCAGCTTGTTATCACGCAGGGCGCCGGTCAGTGCTTCAGAAGCGCTGGCTGTGTACTCGTTGGTCAGGACAACTACAGGTACACCGATTTTGCTGCCTGCAGTAATGGTTACCGGCGTAAGGGCACCACTCTGGTCAGAGGTGTACATCATAATGCCGGAATCCATGAACATCGAGGCGATGTTATAAGCGGAATCCATGTAGCCGCCGGTATTATCGCGGAGGTCGAGAACCAGCGATTTCATTCCGGCAGTCCGCATATTGGCGAGCACCTTGGCAAATTCCTCATCAGCGGTCTGGCTGAAGCCGGTAAGGGCGATATAGGCGGTATTCCCGCCAATAATCTGGCCGGTAACCGATGCGCTGGTGATGGAATTTCTTGTTACGACAATGGTTTTGCTGGCTCCGTTTCTGCTGATCAGCAGGGTAACCTTTGTTCCGGCTGCGCCGCCGAGCTCATCGCCGGAGGTGTCGCTGATTGCTACACCATTGATTTTTACAATTGTGTCTCCGCGCTTAAGTCCGGCTTGCTCAGCCGGTGAACCTGGCAAAACTTCCTCAATGTATAGCTCTTTGGAAGTAGGAATGTACACCATTCTGATGCCGATTCCGACATATTCCAGATCAACCTGATGTTCGAATTCAGCGGCTTCCTCTTTGGAGAAATAAACGCTGTAGGGATCTTCCAGGGTATTAACCATTCCGTCAATAGCGCCGCGGATCAGTGTATCCCGGTCAACTCCCTCTACATTATAAGCTTCCAGATACTGCATGATTTCATTAATCAATTCGTTAGTAGAGGCTGCTTGTGTATTGTCCGCTGCGAGGGCTGCCGGTGAGAACAGGAGAGACATGGCCAGACAGCCGCTCACGACAGCAGAGATTAATTTTGCCGGTTTCATAAAATAGATGCACCCTTTGAATTTATTTGTTGTTGCTGCAATGCAGCAATAGGAACCAGGAGGTGTCTTTGCTTAATCAAGATAGTAGAAATCATCAATCGTCCAGCCGCCCGCCGGAGTCTGATAGAAGATGAACAGCATGGGCTGCTCTACGCTTTCACCGGTCTGGGCATCCTTAACCGTAGTTTCCGCATAGATGGCTGCCTCACCGGAAGCGTAGTAATAAATATTGGAATTATTTAAAGTGTAGCTGAGATCAGTCTGATCAAAGAATTCCTGCAGCGATTCTTTAGTATCCGTATCGTAATCTTCACCGTAGGTCGACATGAGGGCCATTACGGCATCGGTATTTTTAGCCGACATCGCCTGGAAATATTTAGCGAGATTATCTTTAATAGCAGTGGCATGGCCCTGCACAATGTCGACGGTCTTCATGGCCTGCTCTTTGGTTAACAATACCGTTCTGTTCTCAACGGAAATATCGTAAATCTTCCATACCCCGTTCTTGCGGACAAGACTGTACAGGTATTCGCTCCGTTCGTCAGGCAGATAATATCCGCCGGTCCGGACCTCTTTTTCAACCGTGTAGGCAGTAGCCTCATCACCCTGGATGCTGAGCACCTTGAGGGCTTCGACCGTTGTTTTGATATCATAGTTCTTGAAATAATTATTAAGCGAGCTAACCTGGTCAGTAAAGGTGTCTGCATCATCCATAAGGCTGTAGTAGCTGACGGCTTTCTCGTCATTGTAATACTGGATTGCCTGATTAATCAGTGCTGTGATTGCCTTTTCGTCGCTTGCTGCGGTGGATACTGCAGTTGTAATCTGCACGCTTCTGCTGGAAGCATTCCAGACTGCGGAGCCGCCGGTAGCCTCAGCGACAAAGCGGAGGGGGATATAGGTTGTTCCGTTGCTGGATACAGGGGCAACTGTCAGCTTCTTGACTGTGCCGTTGACGGTGGCCAGCTTGCTGCCAATCTTCAGTGAAATGGTGAGGCTGTCGCTTGTTCCGGTGACGGTGCCGGTTGCAGCATCCCAGAGTACCTGCATGCCAAGCTTTTCAAATACGACCCGGAAGGGCACCAGTACGGAGTTGTTGTCGAGGTAAGGCGCGCCGGCAGGGAAGGTAAGATTAGTGCCGTTAACATAGACGGAAATCGGCTTTTCGGCGGCAAATGCCGGGACCGCAAGAGCGAGGGCCAGCAGACTGGTCCCGAGTATGGCAGATATTTTTTTCAATTCATGTTCTCCCCTTTATGAGTTACAAACTCTATGTAAAATAGGTTCATTATACCATTTGATTTTTCTTGCTGTCTATCAATTACTGTCAGTGATAATAGAAAAGTTTGTAAAATTTTCCGCACGTAAAACAGCCGGGACTGCTGTTATTTCCCGGCTGTTCAAAATCTTGCTGAGGTCAGACGCTTCTAGATCAGAAAGGCTTCACGGACACGGTTCCAAAATGGGAAGGGGCGGTATCTGGCAAAGCTGATTTTTTTGTCTGATACCTGGCAGCGCACGGAGATCAGATCATCGACAGGAATGTTAATGTGATCGACCGTCAGCAGCAGGCGCTGGTTTTTGCGTGAAAAAATGTCGCAGTGATGGTGCTTGGGCAGCAAAAGCGGCGAGCCCATCGTGCGGAACACGCGGTTGTTGATGGAGGCAATCTCGGAAATCTGCAGCGCATCAATGGAAGGATGCATCATGGCACCGCCCAGGCTTTTATTATAAGCAGTGCTGCCTGACGGTGTGGAAACGCACAATCCGTCGCCGCGGAACATCTCAAAGTTATCGTCATTGATGTCCACCTGGATGACCACTGTCCCGTCAACACCCTTAAGCGTGAATTCGTTCAGTGCAATATGGGAGGTGGACCCGGACTTCTTATGGATCTCCAGCTCAAGCAGCGGGTACCGTACGATACGCGGCTTGTGCGGGGGCAGATCTGTCGTCCCGCACATATGGTCGATCAGGGCAGGCAGCTCTTCCGCCTGCCAGTCGGCATAAAAGCCCAGATGCCCGGTATGCACACCGACAAATGCAAGATTAGGGATCTGATCAATAAACGTGTGAAAAGCATGCAGCATGGTTCCGTCTCCGCCAATTGAAATGACGATTTCCGGGGACTCGGCATCCAGTACCAGGCTGCGCTCCGCCGCCAGCTTGTGAAACTGCTCCGCAAGTTTGATGGACAATTCGTCTCCGCGGTCCAGAACATAATATCTCAAGATGTACAGGCTCCTTTGTATGTTTCAGTCATACAACGATCATAATCAATCTTGAACTGGAACACAATATAAGGGCCTGCAAAGAATCCCGGCCGGCGGTGTAGAAGAGCTTGCACCTGGGGCTTGCAGAGAAGTCATGACTGCCGCAGGCGCTGCGCCAGCTGCCGGAGCAGCCAGACGAGCAGCGTCAGCAGCAGGGCGGCTCCCAGCAGCAATACGAGCAGAAGAAGGCTGGCGCCAAAGGCCGGGCCGGACGATGCCGTTAATCCGGCGGTAACCGGCAAAGCGCTGAAGCCTGCAGAAAGTCCCGAGCCGGTAACCGGCTTCCAGATCACCAGCAGCAGGATTGCCGACAGCAGGCCGTGGACCAGCCGCGCGGCCAGGAAGGGCAGATAGCGCAGCCCGGTGCCGTTCAGTATACTGGCTACCTGGGCGTGAACGGACAGGCCTCCCCAGGACAGGATGAAGGCGGCCGTCGCTGCCTTGAACTGCAGAGGGATTGAGGCTGCTGCTTCGCCGGCCGAACGGGCGCCGATTGTGACTTCAAAGAATCCGCTGGCCAGCGCTGCCGACAGCTGCGCAGGAAATCCGGCCAGGGACAGTACGCCGCCCAGCACACTGAACAATACTGACATAATGCCTGCGCGGGTAAGCAGCTCCATCAGGACATTGAAGAATACAACCAGTCCGCCGACGACAATAATAAGCTGCAGTGAGGACTGGATTGCGCTCTTCAGCAGCTCCCCGAAGCTCCGCCCGTCCCTGCGCCGGGCTTCAGCCATGGAGCTTAGCGCCAGGCGGAGCCGTCCCCGCTGCTGCTGAGGCTCCGCCCTGTCATGGACTGCTGTCGGCGGTTCCGGATACTTGTCCCCCCGGCCGTGAAAGGACATCAGCAGGCCGACGATTAATCCGCTGCCATAATGGGCAAGGGCCAGCACTAGCCCTAACGAGGCATCGTGGAAAAAGCCGACAGACACGGCACCCAGCAGGAATATCGGGTCTGAGGAAGTGGTGAAGGCAACCAGCCGCTCCCCTTCAGCCCGGCTTACGAGCTGCTGCTCGCGCAGCTTCGCGGTTAGTTTGGCGCCGACGGGGTACCCGGACACATAGCCCATTGCCGCCACAAATCCGCCGCTGCCGGGGATGTTGAACAGCGGGCGCATCAGCGGGTCGAGCAGTGCCCCGAACAAGTGAACCACGCCGAAGCCCAGCAGCATTTCGGAAATGACGAAAAACGGAAACAGCGAGGGGAAGAGCACGTCCCACCAGATGGACAGCCCGCGCAGCGCTGCGGCAAGGGTCCCTGACGGGTACATCAGCATCAGCACCATACAGCCGGCCAGAAGAAGGCCCAGCAGCGGACTACCAAGCTTTTTAAGAGTCATCAGCAACGCCTCCCGGTCTATTTTTAGTTGTATGCGGACAGCAGGACAAACAGCACAAAAAAAACCGGAAAGCGGTTGCAAAAACTTGTGTTTTTCAAGCCTGCTTATGGTATTATAAAAAAAGAATTAACGCATGCCTGTTTTATTGAGTAATTAGGGATGGAGTGATGGTGATGAGTGTAGTTGCCGGAGTTCTGGTTTGTGCTTTTGTGTATGTGATCCGGGTCTCGCTCGTCCCGCCCGGTGATGAGGAGTTCCGGACCTATTAAATAATTTACAGGGCGCTAAACTTAGTTTAGCGCTCTTTTTTTGCTATAATGTAAAGGACGTTCACTAAAGTACATTAAAAAGGAAGAAAGCTGGTAACCTCCATGAATCCAAATCAAAGCCTGTATGACAATCTGGGGGGCGCTGAGGGACTTCACCGGCTGATCGAAGTGTTCTATGCCAAGGTGCAGCTTCATCCGCAGCTTAGTCCGTTATTCCCTGATGATATTGCTCCTGTAATGGAGAAGCAGTTTCAATTTCTCAGCCAGTTCTTGGGCGGTCCGGCGTTATTTTCGCAGCAGCACGGGCATCCGATGATGAGGGCCAGGCATATGCATGTGCCTATCACACCTGAGCGCGCGGAGGAATGGCTGGACTGCATGAAAGCAGCACTGGAAGAGACTGGCGTGGGCGAGCCGCTCCGCTCTGTCTTGCTGAACCGCCTTTCCGGACCTGCACATCATTTTGTTAATATGCCCGAGGAATAATGCTGCTGATTGTGAAAGGATGAGGGCATATGTCGGAACTGATCCCCCTGTATTCAATAAAGGTGATCTGCATTAATTGTGAATATGAATTTTCGACCTCCCGGGTGCGCCCGAGCCTGAAACGGGCGATCCGCCGGGACGCTGATTTCTGCTCCTACTATAAAGATGAGAATCCGGATTATTATGTGGTGCGTGTCTGTCCGAACTGCGGCTTTGCTTCAACCGAGAATTCTGTTGATAAGCTGGCTGACTGGCAGCGGAAGGCTTTTAATGACCAGGTGGGCAGCCGCTGGCAGGCCCGTGATTTCGGCGGGAAGCGCAGCTGGGAGAATGCTCTGGAGACGTACAAGCTTGCGCTGATCAGCGCCCAGTGTATCAACGATAAGTCACGGATTGTCGCCAGCCACCTGCACCATATCGCCTGGATGTACCGGTATAAGGGAGAGACGGAGCAGGAGCAGCGGTTTTTGCGGTACTCTCTGGAAGAATACATCAAAGTGTTTGAAAATGACGGAATGGGCGGCAATGATGCAAGGCTTATGTTCCTGATCGGTGAGCTGAACCGCCGTATAGGAGAGTACTCGAACGCAGTAAGGTGGTTTTCGCGCCTTGTTAATGACCAGAAAATTACCGATGCGGTGATGATCCGGGCTGCGCGGGAGCAGTGGAGCCTGCTGCGCGAGCAGATGCGCGGGGAGGATACTGACCCGGAAGGATTGCCTGAGAGCTCAAGCCTGTAGTTTATGTACGGACACAGACAAAAAGCGCAAGGCAGGTTTCCCTGTTTGCGCTTCATCGTTAGCAGTATGCGGCATGCTTCTGCCGGGGCGTCAGCGGACGGCACGGTCGAACAGCAGGTAATCGGCATCGTTATCGATGACCGTCGGGCTTGTACTGCAGCACGGGAATACCAGAAGCTTTTTTTTGCCGTCACGCACCAGCTGCAGTTCCTTTGGCTTCATCGGCAAAAGCACGTTCTCCCTGCTGCAGAACGGACAGCTCTGTACATAGAGGTCGCCGTAAATAATGTCATAAGGCCATGTATGGCTGAACGGAATCATTCCTGTTCCTGCTCAGGCGAGCTTTCAGCACCAGTAGATTCGCTCTGTTTCTTGGATAGTTCAGCAATTTTCTGCAGCAAAATATGTTGGGGCATATGCATTAAGTGTTCCAGGGGAACGCCGAGCTGTTTCGATAAGGTGATGGCCGTTTCCGGCGAAATTTGCAGTGGCTTCATGTTGCAGCCCTCCTTAGAAATTGGTTAACCGTTTTTCGTATTCACTTTACCATGGCTTACAGCCAAATACAAAGAAAACCCAATAAGCGCAAAGGAATGGTGAAAAGCTATGAAACAACCAGTCTCATTAACCTGGAATCTGGACTCTATATTCCCCGGGGGATCCTCCTCTGCCCAGTTTGGGGACTTCCTCAAAAAGCTCGAAGAAGATATCGAAACCTTGCGCGGACAGGTTAGCAGTGCTGTTTTTCCCGTCAGTGCATATGATACTGCTGCGCTGGACGATGTAATCGGCCTGCTGCAGAGCTGTGCCTCACGTCTGACTCAGGCCTCTGAATTTGCCGGTTGTCTCGGAGCCCAGAATCAGCAGGACAAAGGAGCTGTCCGCCTGTCTGCTAAGGTAACAGGACTGCGCGCCGGGTTCGAAGGCATCAGCTCACAGTTCGACAGCATCCTGCGCCAGACATCAGATGAGGTGTGGGCACAATGGATGTCCCGCCCCGAGATTGCACCGCTTACCTTCGTGCTCAGTGAACGCCGCGATCAGGCCCGTGAGAAGATGAGCCCTGAGCTTGAGAGCCTCGCCCTGGAGCTGGCCGTTGACGGGTATCATGGCTGGAGCGAACATTACGAGACAATTGTAGGTGCGATCGAGGTCCCTTTTGAAGATGAGAATGGAACCAGGCTGCTGTCGGTCGGCCAGGCGTTCAACAAGCTGAGTGACGATGATGCCGGCGTCCGTGAAGCGATGTTCCGGAAATGGGAGGAGGCATGGACCGCGGCTGAAGACTACAGTGCAGATACGCTGAATCACCTGGCCGGCTTCCGCCTGAAGCTGTACAAGGGACGCGGCTGGGAGGATGTACTGAAAGAACCGCTCGCCATCAACCGGATGTCCCGCGCCACCCTGGATACGATGTGGGATGTAATCACCAGAAATAAACCGGCGCTGGTTTCCTACCTGGAGCGCAAGGCCAAGGTTCTCGGCAAGGATTCGCTGTCCTGGGTTGATGTGGATGCGCCTGTCGGCAAATCCTCCGGCAAAATACCTTACGAAGCGGCAGCAAAAGACATTGTGACGCAATTCCGCAAATTTAGTCCGAAGCTGGCTGATTTTGCCGAGCATGCTTTCGACAATGACTGGATTGAGGTGGAAGACCGTGCGGCCAAGCGTCCCGGCGGATTCTGCGTATCATTCCCGGAGAGCAAGGAATCACGGATATTTATGACCTACAGCGGCACACCGTCCAATGTATCGACACTGGCTCATGAGCTGGGTCATGCGTATCACTCTTTCCTGCTGGATGACCAGCCCTTCTTCAACCAGAACTATGCTATGAATGTAGCGGAGACTGCTTCAACCTTTGCTGAAGTAATCGTATCTGACGCGCAGGTGAAGGCTGCTTCCGATGAAGATGAGAAGCTGGCTCTGCTGGAAGCGAAAATTCAGAACAGTGTAGCTTTCTTTATGAATATCCACGCCCGCTTCCTGTTTGAAACCCGGTTCTACGAAAAGCGCAAGGAAGGTCTCGTCAATGCTGAGGAGCTGTCTGCACTGATGGAGGAAGCACAAAAGGAAGCATTCTGCGGCGTGCTGTCGGAATACCACCCGCATTTCTGGGCATCCAAGCTGCACTTCTATATCACGGATGTGCCGTTCTACAACTTCCCGTATACCGTAGGTTATATGTTCAGTACAGGATTATATCGTCTGGCTCTGCAGGAAGGACCGTCGTTCGCGGATAAATATGACAGCCTGCTGCGGGATACCGGCGTGATGACACTGGAAGAGCTGGTCATGAGACATCTTGGAGTTGATCTTACGAAGCCGGATTTCTGGCAGGGCGCTGTAGATCTTATCGTAGAAGATATTAACGAGTTCCTGCGGATGACTGAGCAATTTGCCTGAATGTTTGTCAAAAATAGGACAAATCATAATATTGCAGAATGAATAGTGCTGCTGAATGTATGTGTGAATATGCAAAAGCCTCTTTTTAGAGGCTTTTTTTATATGTAATGGTGTCGAAAATGGTCGTTATTTAGAGCGGATTATTAAATATGATACTGTGAACTGCGCATTTTTAGGGATAATAACCCAATTATGTTGAATAATGTTGAAGCTCTGAAAAGTGTAGCCTATAATGAGCCTGAAGCCTTATATAAGGCCTGCTAAGCATCGAATATGAAGGCGGAAATGCATGGAAAAGTGAAGAACTAACCGGAAAAGACGCTTTTAGGATGAATTATGTCGAAGTCTGATCAGGAAGACCAAACAAGGAAGCTATGCTTACAAAACTAAGCTTATGCTTTCGAAGTAAGTTTTGCCGAAGATCAAACAAGGAAGCTATGCTTACAAAACTAAGCTTATGCTTTCGGAGTAAGTTTTGCCGAAGATCAAACAAGGAAGCTATGCTTACAAAACTTTTAGGGGGAACAATATGCTACGGACGGAACAGTTATCACTGGCAAGACAGGTGGATTTGGTATTCAAGGAACTGCAGGAGGAACTATCCGGGCTAAGCTCAGGCACTGTGTTCATGCAGATCAGAAATAATGTCATCGGTAAGTTCGGGATCCGCCATAATCCCTTGTCCGGACGCAGTGGCACCTTCACGGATGGACAGGACGGGTTAACCTCTGTCCAGCAATCTTCATTCCGGCTGATGGCACTGGAGAGCCTGAAGTACAAGCGCCGCTGGACTCATGGCGAAATAAGCTATGAATTTGCTGTCCGCCAGGGAATGGTGGTTGTTGACGCGGTTCTTGAGTCCAACTACAACATGGCAAATCTCATGATCCGTGCTCCGCGCGGTCCGCATTCCGGAGAAATGCCCGACCAGTACTTCGGCTGAGTCATATACATATACCAGTAATAGCAAAAAGCCCGCCCGCGCTTCGGCTTGAAGCGCAGACGGGCTTTAAAACCAGCCCGGCAGGGAATGAACCCTGCCGGATAAATCCGTTAAAAATTAGTGACTACGCACGACCGGAAAGCTGTTGCTCTGCCAGTTGTACCAGACGTTTGGTGATGTAACCTCCCAAAGAACCGGTTTCGCGGGAAGTGTAGTTACCGTAGTAACCATCTTGAGGAATCGTTACACCAAGCTCCTGTGCTGCTTCAAATTTCAACTGCTGCAGCGCTGCATTCGCTTGTGGAACGACCAGGTTATTAGAACGGCTTCCACGACCTTGTTGACCTGCTTGACCCATGTTTGTCACCTCCTTCGTCCGTTGTGAAGATAGTATGGGCGCGAGGAGGAGAATTCATGCACGGAATCAGCAGTTTTTAAGGCTGGAAATTATATGAAAATCAAAGTTTGGGATAAATGATTTCAAGTGTGCTCGGCAGGGTCAGGGTTTCGCCGGGCTTCAGGGTAATCAGTCCGGTAAAGCCGGCATCCCTGTCAAGATTAGGCGCATCCGGCAGCCAGGTATAGGGCTCGGCGCACAGATACTGATCAGCCAGTCCTTTTGTATAGATGACCCAGTGGCGGAAATAGTCCTTATCTGCGGTGTAACGGATACCGTAGCCGTCTTCTCTCATCAGCAGGGCTTCAGACGGCAGCTGTCCACCGGTTCTCAGTACAGTATCCAGATCCTTGCCTGTCAGGCTCATTCCCTGATTTAAAGAATCCAGTGTACCCAGTGGAAGCAGATTGCCGCTTGGCAGCAGCTCTTCATTCAGTTCATAGATGCTCTCAGCCGGCAGGCAGAGCTTCCAGCGCTGCGGCTGCCCGTCAATCATAAACCAGGTGTGATAGCCGATCCCGAAAGGAATGCTTGTGTCTCCTAAATGAGTGACCTTCAGCGTCTGCTGGAGTCTGGCATCCTGCAGCCGGAAGGTCATTTCCAGACGCAGCGGTACAGGAAACTGGGCCATCCAGTTGTCGTCATTAGCTGTATTAAATTCAGTCGTTACCGCACAGCCGTCCTCGTCTTCTTCAATGTCGCTGACACACCAGGACTGGGTCCGGTGCAGGCCGTGAATGTGATGGTCTCCTGACGAGTTCTGCTCGAACTGGTAGCTGGTGCCTGCGAACTTGAACTGGCCCTTGCGGATACGTCCTGGCGGAACTAACAGCGGAATGCCGAAATGGTAAGGCTTCTGCATATAAAAAGCCAAGTCGTTTTCATCAGGCGTGCGCAGGATCTGCCGTTCTTCCTTACGGTCCCATAAGGAAATCACGTTGTTCCCCAGACGGGGCAGAAGCGTGACTTCCAGTTCACGGCTATGCAGAATGTAGGTATCATAACCGCCCCACTGTCCTTTGGTCACCTGTTTCATAAGAGATATGCTCCTTTAACTTAACTTGATTGCATAGAACACGATTACCTTTATCATAACAGATTTATCCGGCTGTGGATAAGCGATTTGACAACTTCGGGGGATCGCTCTATGATGAATGCATTAAGATATGATTACAATGCGATGACAGGGACAAGTAAGCAGAAAGTGCGCCTTCAGAAAACCGGTGGTTGATGCGAACCGGCAGGACACTCCTGGCTGAATGGACCCTTGAGCGCCGCGATTGAACAGGCTGCAGGCCTTAGTAGACCGGACGGCTCTTCCCCGTTACCGGAAGCTAAGGCTGTTTTGTGCATGGTTCCACCTGGAGCTTGCCAGGCAGCGAATAAGGGTGGCACCACGGTCTCACGTCCCTTGCGGATGTGGGGCCTTTTTGCGTTTGCGTAAATAGGAATTAACGAATGGAGGTAATCATTAACATGGCAAAAAAAGTATTGTCGGGCATTCAGCCCAGCGGTTCCCTGACTCTCGGCAACTATATCGGAGCGATTAAAAATTTCGTGAAACTGCAGCAGGAGCATGAATGCTTCTTTATGGTGGTGGATCTGCACGCCATTACAGTGGCCCAGGACCCTGCTGCACTGCGTGAAAATTCTCAGTCGGTTGCAGCGCTCTATCTTGCCGCAGGGATTGATCCGAAAATTTCCAACGTGTATATGCAGTCACATGTACCCCAGCACGCAGAGCTGGGCTGGATTCTGACCACATTGACCGCTATGGGCGAGCTGGAAAGGATGACGCAGTTCAAGGACAAATCCTCCGGCAAAGATTCGGTTGGCGCAGGCCTGTTCGTATATCCGTCGCTGATGGCGGCTGATATCCTTGTCTACAACGCTGATCTCGTGCCGGTAGGGGAAGACCAGAAGCAGCATCTGGAATTGACCCGTGACCTGGCGGGACGCTTTAACCACCGCTTTGGCGATTTCTTCACTGTTCCCGCCCCGTACATTCCGGAAGTAGGCGCACGGATCATGTCACTGGACGATGCAAGCAAAAAAATGAGCAAGAGCAATCCTAATGCCGGCAGCTTTATTGCACTGCTCGATCCGCCTGATGTGATCCGTAAAAAAATCAGCCGGGCGACAACGGATTCAGGGCGTGAGGTTGTATACGATCCGGCGAACAAGCCGGAGATCAGCAATCTAATGAGCATTTATGCAGAGTGCTCCGGCCTGAGCCTGCAGCAGATTGCCGATCAGTATGAAGGGCAGATGTACGGGGGCTTCAAAAAGAATCTGGGCGAGGTGCTGGTGGCTACACTGGAGCCGCTGCAGCAGCGGTATCAGGAAATCCGCAGCTCGGGTATGCTGGATGAGATTCTGGCCCAGGGTGCAGAACGCGCCCGCAGCGTAGCCTCCCAGACGCTCGCTGAAGTGAAGGAACGGATGGGCTTCCTGCCATACCGTTAAGAGGAACGCTGCGCTCCCGCTTCCGCTTTGCGTCTCAATCTGGCTTTGAGGACAAAGCCCCAGCCGATATTAAGGATGCAGAGCAGGCCCAGCAGCAGTGCCAGCCAGATGTTGTAACTAATAGAGATTGAAGCGGCTGTAAGAATCAGTATTGAAGATGTTGCGAACCAGAGTGACAGACCTTTACCCATATCAGCCAGCCTTCCTTTCTATAATAGCGAATGAATGGATCCTGCAGGGTTTTTGCCCTGCAGGATTTTTTTTGTGTGTAAAGCAAGAGAATAAAAGAAGGGAATATCTGCAAAAATGAAGAATTTCTACTGAAAACGCTTTATGGAGATTGTGCCCTAAGCAGCCGCAGGCGTCAAGAGGGGGAAATACATGGGAGCTGAAAGTGAAACAGGCAGAGCGGCCATTCCCTGGATGTGGAAAATGCCGTCCTGCCTGAGCTTTTTGAATAAACTGTGACGCTACAGCTTCATTGAACCGGGATCAATGGCGAACCGTTCCTCCAGCTTTTCGCTGCTGAGCCAGCCGACATAGGTGTTAAGCACATGATATTCACTGTCCATAGCCAGCACTGCCACGAAAGGGAATTGCTTGCGGTGTAAATAACGTACATCCCCCCAGCGTACAATATAACCGGAGGAGAGTTCCTCGACTTCGGCCACGGCATAGGAAGTAAAATACAGAAAGGCCTGGACATCGGGATGTGACTTGGAATGCTCTACTGCCGGGTGGGTGGAGCATACAGCATGCTTGAACCATTCCAGCCGTCCTCCATTCAACACACCGACATTGTAGCTGCCGTCGGTCTTGGCTTTAACCACATTCCAGCGCGTCGGCGAGATTGAAGGGATAACAATATAGCGGTCACCGGTATCATGGTGCATATCCTTGTTCCTGATATTGTGTGTGATCCGGGCATGCACAACCGTCCGCCAGACATAATAAGCAGCTACGCAGATATACAGGATGGTGAACAGCGGAGCCGGAGGCACAATACCGCTAATCCAGAGAATGATCGCAGCTGCATGGCTGCCAAAGATGAACGGATCAAAGATATGGATGATGTTCCACGCGACCCATTTCTCGGTGAACGGGCGGGCAGCCTGGGTTCCATAGGTGTTAAACAGATCTGTGAAGACATGGACGGCTACGCCGATAAAGCTCCAGAGCGCAATATGGCCTAAAGCCTGCAGATCCGTAAAGCCGAATAACGGGCCGATTACGACGGTAATCAAAGCCGGCCACAGCAGGAGGAAGGGCAGTGAATGGGTGATTCCCCGGTGGTTGCGGATGTACACGGCATTATTTTTAAGACGCAGTGCAGTGTCGGCATCCGGGGCTTGAGAAGCCAGTACAGTGGCGATCATGACGGCTCCGGCCAGGGTAGGCTGCGAGGCCACGACAGGATCAACGAAGGATAGTCCGGCAAGTCCGAGGCCCATTACAAAATGTGTTGCTGTATCCATTGGTCAGATCTCCTTTGTACGGAAGTTCTCTATTAATAACTACCCAATTTTAAGCTGACTTATTTAAACGGAACAGAAATAAATAAAGTCACGTAATTGTCAAATTGATGAACATCCTGGTCAATGATTGTCAAAGTCTTTTGCGGTTTGATATGATAAAGTTAACAGCGGAGTGAATATTTTTCTCAATTGAGAACGATGTAAAATGATCTGTAGCTCCAATAGAATGCTTAGAAGTCCCTTAGAAGGAGGAACACCAAACGTGGACAATCAATTGAGATATCAGGCCTCTTCCGATTCCGCAGGAGCAAAGGCCAAGTCGCCCCGGGAGGGCGCCGGCTGGCGCGATTTTATTACAGTAACCAAGCCGGGCATTATCCGCTCCAACCTGATCGCTGCCTTTGCGGGCTACTGGGTGGCATCGGGCTGGGATGTGCAGTACGGCAAATTAATCCTGACGCTCCTTGGAACGATGCTCGTAATGGCTTCGGCCTGTGTGTTTAACAACTATTTCGACCGTGATCTGGATATGAAAATGGAACGGACACGCGAGCGCGGGCTGCCAACCGGCAGGCTGAAACCTAATGTAGTGCTGATGTATGCCATCGGGCTGGGTATAGCCGGTATGGCTGTACTGTTTGCCTTCTGCGGCGTCCTGGCCGGACTGTTCGGCATTGTCGGCGTGTTCGTGTATGTTGTTGTTTATACGCTTTGGCTCAAAAGAACTTCAACCTGGAGCACCTCGGTCGGTGCCATCTCCGGCGCAATGCCGCCGGTTATCGGATATGTCGCCGTTACGGGCAAGGTTGATCTTGGCGCCTGGCTGCTGTTCGCCATGCTTTTCCTGTGGCAGCCGCCCCATTTCTGGGCTCTGGGCATCCGCCGCAAAGAGGAGTACAGAGCTGCAGGCTTTCCGCTGCTCCCGGTAGTAAAGGGAGTCCGGCGCACTAAGTTTCAGATGATTCCTTATGTAGCGCTGCTGCTGCCTGTTCCAGTGCTCATGTATGCATATGATTATGCAGGGATTTTTTATCTCGTCATATCACTTGGTTTGTCTGTTGCCTGGCTGTACCTGACTATAATCGGCTTTAAGGCAAAGGATGATGATGCCTGGGCCAAGAAAAATTTCTTTTTCTCCATTAACTACCTCACTGTCAGTCTGATCGCGCTTGTACTGAATACGATCCACGGATAAAGAGGGGAGAGAAGCCTGTGCAAACCTTGAAGCGTTACAAATGGACCTGGCTGCTGCTTTTGATTGCCTTAGGTCTGGCGGTTTTTCTGGCAGTCAACTCAATGGGGCTGGCCAAAAGCAAGCTGCCGGTTATCGGGGAAGTACAGGACTTCTCTCTGGAAAATGTAGACGGTAAACAGATTACGCTGGCAGATACGCAAGGGAAGGCGCGGCTGGTGTATTTCTTTTTTACCGAGTGTCCCGATGTATGTCCTATTACTACGTATATGCTGTCGGAAACCCAGGATCTGTTGGCTAAGGAAGGCAGCTTCGGCAAGGATACGGCGTTTGTCTCGATCTCCTTCGACCCCGAGAATGATACACGCGAAGCCATCAGGACGTTCGCTGACCGTTTTCATGCGGATTATAACGGCTGGTACTTTCTGCGGGGCGATCAGGAGCAGGTGCGCAAGCTGGCATCAGACTCCTTCAAGGTGCTTATCTACGGGAACAACAAGGATAACTTTGCCCATGCCAATCTGATCGGTCTGGTAGACCGGAACAATCAGCTGCGCGGCCTGTATGATGCGGGGGATACGGAGAATATAACGCCTGAGTTCCTTGCAGATTCCCTGAAGAAGCTGGCCCGTGATTAACTGCTGTACTGTTACTAAAAGAAGCCTTGTCCGGCTCCGCTGCTTGCGCGGAGGTGAACAAGGCTTCTTTTCATATGTTACCTATCAGGATATGGAAGCGGCTGCGGATAGATGATGTACTCCTCCAGACCGGCCTTTTCAAGCTGGGTAATGCTGTATTCATCCGGAGTGCCTTCTACACCGGCGTACCCTTTGCGGGTATAGATATGAACGGCATCCGGGAATGCGTCACGCAGAATGCCGCGGATTTTTTTGCCGGAGCTGTCATTATCCATGTAAAGGTATACTTCGCCGTCCCCGATTTTTCGGCGCAGGGAATCCAGTTTCAGCGTATTTAGCGTACCGAAGGTACACATAATGTCGACCTCCGGACTAAGCACGCGGCGCAGCCGGCTCTTGTCGTTTTTGCCTTCGACTATAATGGTAATGGACATAAGGTGTCACCTCTGGCTCTTAAATTGTACGGATAGAACGGGTAAGCTTAAGCGGATTAAACATTAATGCGGTACTTATCTGTTATTTTACCTAAGCTTCGTCATTTTTAACACCCGGATGCGACAGTATTGCAATCATTACCCGGGAAATGTCGGAAAAAGAAAGATCACCCGGCAGAGGCCGGGTGATGAATGGCTGATTTTAGCGGCAAAATGCTGCGGACTTTAGCGGCTTTTGTTAACAGCCGGGTTGTTGCTATGCCGTCTTGTTGTTTCATGCTGCCGGAGTGTTTAAGCCGGGACGATATGATGAATGCAGGCTGTCCCCTTTAGGCGGGAGCAGCAGGATCGCGGTCATAAGCAGCACAAAGGCAATGAAATAAGGCGAGACATATCCGCGCAGCTGCCCGGCGGCGACCGGTCCGGCAAAAGCGCCAAGCGACATGGCGATCGACTGCAGCGAGAAGGTGCGGCCCAGCCGGCCGCCATTTCCAAGGCTGATGAACAGGGAGGCCATCGCCGGAAACAGTACACCCTTTGCGGCTCCCAGCACAAACAGGACGGCGCCTGCCGGTATACTGTCAAAGGCTGCGAGAGTAAAGAAGCACAGCGCCATTCCGAGCAGGGCGCAAGCGATGCGGACCGCCGGGGACAGGCGGTTTAGAAACATCAGGCTGAGTGTGGCCAGCGCCCCGAGGCTCATCAGGGAGAGCAGCACACCGGTAGATACCATCCCGTCCTGGCCCTGGGACAGCGGGAGTTCAAAGAACAGGACGCCCTGCGAGCAGGAGATAAAGAACGGAAGCAGATAATACCGCCGGCTGGTTTTTGTTTCTTTAAGGGCTGCACGGGGCGGTTCGGCCAGTGCAGACTGCGGCTGCGGCTGCACGGCGCGGGCACGGGCAGGCGAATGTTTCGGTACGCTGACCAGAGCCATAAGCCCGGTGGCAATCAGCAGCCAGCCCAGTGTGCTGAAGGTGCCGGAATAGCCGGCCTTGTGCACAATATAGGCACCTGCTGCCGGAGAAACCACGGAGGCAAGGGTATGAATAATGCCGTGTCCGGACATGTATTTACCCTGCGTTTCTGAATTATCCGACAGCGAAGCCAGCAGCGTCATGCAGGCCGGGGAGAGGAAGGCAAGCGCAAAGCCGCTGGCTGCCCGCAGCGCGAGCAGGTGCCAGGGGAGCTGGGCGTAAGCCTGCAGCAGCAGTATTAAGCCGGCTGTCACAAGGCTGAACACAATGTAGCGCCGGCTGCCATTCTTGTCGACCAGTACGCCTGCCAGCAGATTGCCGGGCAGGTGGGTCAGCGAATACATGCCCATCATCCAGCCGATGAAGGCGGGACCCGCACCGAGCGACATGGCAAACGGGGTCAGAATCGGATACTGGGCGTGCAGATCAAAAAAAGCCAGAAACAGAAACAGATAAAGCCACAGTGCGGTTTTCAAGGTGTACACCTCCGGAAGGGCCGGCCATTACCTGGAAAGGGCATGCCGGGGTTCTTTTTTTTACACTAAAATAGAATGGCAGCAGCGGACAGCTTGCGGCAGAGCCTACTTGTACTCTACGTGTGCACCCGGGGGCTTATACCATTTTATTCGTTTAGGCTGTATACCCGCAGGCAATCATGAATTATATGGGGCATTCATGTATAATAATGAATATGAAATTTGTGATAGGAGTGTTGTGAAATTGATGGATCCGGCAGTATGGTCACAGTTTATCAGAGAGAATTGGCTGGTCATTGTTATAGTGCTTGTTATTCTGTTTGCCGTTATTAATCTGGTCAAGACGATGCTGAAATGGGCGATTGTCATCGTGATTATCGCCGGCCTGTTCATTTACAGCGGGGTTACGATGGATCAGATCGGCGATGCTGTAAACAAGGTGGCGGACAGTACGGTAAGCACACTGAAGAGCGAAGCACAGGAAGTGATGCTGAGTGAGGCCAAAGAGGCCAAATATACCTCGGGCGGAGACGGTACCTTCACCATTACAACGCCGAATCTTGAAGTAAAGGGAGCGGCCGGAGAAGATAAGGTCGAAGTGACCTTCCGCGGTGTCAGTCTCGGCAAGTGGAGCATTACGGATACGACCAAGACTTTTATAGAAGAAGCGCGAAAAAACGGGAATTAGGATAAAGGAGGATGGAAATGCTGAACAGCTGGATAGCCAGCCTCACTGAAGCTAATGTCATCTCGATCCTGCTGCTGCTGGTTGTGCTCTTTTCCCTCCTCCAGGGCTGGAGCCGCGGCTTCAGCCGGGCGGCGGGCGGGCTGTTCGGCCTGCTGGGGACAGGCCTGCTGACTGCGGCGGCGCTGCTCATTGCCGTTCCTGCGGCGCTGTATATGTCTCCCTTAGCCCAGTCCTGGGCTGCGTCAGTCGTGCTGCCGGACAGCCGGCTTAGCGGTTGGCAGCAGCTGTACTATACCGCTGTTTCAGTGCTGGAGGGCTCGCCGCTGGTGCGGTTTTTCCTGCTGCTGCTGATAGCCTACACCCTGATCCGGCCGCTGCTCGGGCTGCTGTTCATGTTTCTGCCCTTCCGTCTCCCAAGGCGGAAGGAACGGCCGCGTGAACGGAGGATCAGCCAGGTCAGCCGGCTCAGCGGTGCTGCTGTCGGTCTTGCCGTGGGGCTGGTCCGCGGACTGGTACTGGTCTTCGCCCTTTATATAGGGGTAGGATTGAATCCCGACAGCAGCTTCAGCCGCTATGTCGAATCCTCCCCTATTTACAGCCAGAGCGCAGCAGCGGTATTTGAACCGATTGCCGGTGAGGATGTGCGCAGCAGGCTGCCTGTCCTGAGCAAGGCGGTAGCCGCCGAGATGAACGATATTCTCCGCCGCAAATATGAGGTGATTGATCATGACATCTCACCGGATATTGAGGATGCGGCGGCGGATATTGCCGGACAGGCTGCCGATCCGGAAGAGAAAGCGAAGCTGCTGTACGACTGGATCGGTTCGCGGATCACCTATGACTACGCCAAGGCGGACAATTATGAGCAGAACGGGATCTGGCATGAGCAGACGCCAGTGGACACGTTCGGTACCCGGCTGGGTGTCTGCATTGATTATGCGCGGCTGTATGCAGTTATGGGCCGTTCACAGGGGCTTCAGGTGCGTGTTGTCACCGGGCGCGGTTATGACGGGCAAGGCGGCTACGGGGCACATGCCTGGAACGAGGTCTATATTCCTGAAAGGCAGGCCTGGATTCCGCTTGATTCTACCTGGGCGGCCAGCGGAGACTGGTTCAACACCAAGGACTTCGGAGAAACGCATATTAAAGAGGACGTACTGTGACAAAAGAGGAAGTCAGACCTTGTTATATGGTACAATTCGGGGGAAGTATTGTTGTGCTGTAGGGCAAGGTTTATTTACGATGTAAAGGAGTGAAAAACTGTGAGTTTTTTCCGTAAGCAGGTCACCCCGCCAGATAAAAATGTCACCAAGAGCTCGCTCGGCCTGCGGATCAACGTGTTCTTTTTCAGCACGTTCGTTATATTCTGCGTCATAATCATCCGTCTTGCCGTTGTGCAGTTTGTTGAAGGGCCTACCCTGACTGAAGTGGAGACCAGCCGCGATACCAAAAATGTGCCGCTGGCGGCGATCCGCGGTGTAATCCGGGCAGCAGGAGGCGAGGAGCTTGCTTATTCAACGTCTGTGCAGTCCCTATATATCACGCTAACCAAGGAATATACTGCCAAAACCACGGATAAGGTTACCGGCAAAACTACGCTGACTCCGGAAGCCAAAGCAAAAGGCGAGGAGCTCGCGGCAAGACTGGTAGAGGATTTTAAAAATTATGGCGATCCTGCTGCAGAACAGCTTACTGAGGAGGATGTCATCTCTTCACTGGACTTATATTTCAAGAAATATTCGGGCTTCATGGCCCGGCGGATCAAGGCGGGGCTGACTTCAAAGGAAGTAGCCTATTTTATGGAGCATAAGAGTGAATATCCGGGTCTGGAAATTGTCGAGGAGAGCAGCCGACATTATGACAAGGACACAGTAGCGGTGCAGACGATCGGTTATATCAAGCCGTTCAAATCCTCGAACAGTCTGGATATCTATAAAAATATACAGGCGGCGATGAAAAAAATCGACGCTGATCCCGGCCTGAGCTATAAAGATGATGAATTTGTCGGCTTTGACGGGCTTGAGCTGCAATACCAGCGCGAGCTGCGCGGCAAAAACGGCTATCAGGTCATCTCGGTTAATCCGCAGAATATGGCCGAAAAGGTCGAAGAGGTTGTACCTCCCGTTAAAGGGAATGACGTCTGGACGACTATTAACAAGTCCATCCAGATGAAAACAGAGCAGGCAATCACCGATCAGATCAGCTGGCTGCATACTCATGCTGTCCAGGGTAAGACCCATCCTGATGCCCTGACCGGCTATGCAGTGGCGATGGAGGTCGATACAGGAAATATCGTTGCGATGGCGAGCATGCCGGACTATGATACCAATGTATGGACGGCCGAGAAGATGGACACTGAGGTATGGAATGATATTATGGGTAACTATCAGAACGGGACGATTACACCGTATTCCTCCGGCATGTCAGGCCATGAGTTCGGTTCTACCGTGCTGCTGGGCTCAACCATCAAGCCGCTGAGTGTGCTCATCGGACTGAATGAAGGTTTTTTCACCACTTCAACGGTTTATCAGGACAGAGGGATTGCCTACTTCGGTAAAAATGACAATGCCTCCGTACGCAACTCTTCCGGTCACGTGTACGGTTCGATGGACCCGGCCAGAGCGATTGAGAAATCGTCCAATGCGTTTATGGTCGATATGGTCGGCAAGAAGCTGTTTGAAAAGTATCAGGGCGGCGGTATTGATGTCTGGGATAAATATATGAAGGAATTCGGTTTGGGCGTCTCGACGCAGAGCGGACTGCCGCGGGAGTTCCTCGGACAGATCAACTATACCGATACCAAGGCAGCAGGTAGTGCACAAGCCGCACTGGTCTATGCTTCCTTCGGCCAGCAGGGGCGTTACACCGTGCTTCAGCTCGCCCAATATACTTCTACTCTGGCAAATGAAGGTGTGCGGATCAAACCGCAGCTGGTGAGCAAAATTACCGATTCTCAAGGGAATACCGTTAAGCAATTCAGCCGCGAAGTGCTGGATGAGGTAACAACCTTCGATAAGTCGTATTGGAGGGAGATTATTAAGGGGATGAACAGTGAGGTTTCGGCATTCTCTGATTTCTCTTATGATTTTGCCCGCAAGACAGGAACCTCGCAGCAGACGGACAGAACGAATACGAACCGCGATAACGGGGTGTTTATTGCTTTTGCCCCGCGTGAAAATCCAAAACTGGCTGTAGCCGTAGTAATTCCGGAAGGCGGATTCGGTTCTAACAGTGCTGCCCCGGTGGCGCGCAAGATTTTTGATGCCTATGACTGGGAATACGGCCTGGATGGAATACCGAAGAAATCCTTAAAGTCAGCGGACAGTGATACAGCTGCAGATGACGGCACAAATGCCGCTGATTCAACAAACTAAGTAACATTAATCAGCCCCTCATCCTGAGGGGCATACAAGAAATGGAGGGGTGGCAATGACTGCCAAATACCGCCTGCTTGCACTGGATATGGATGGAACCCTGCTGAATGATGAACAACTGATTACCCCGAAGACAGTAGAATGGATTCAAAAAGCGGTTGATGCCGGAGTGCATGTCTGCCTGTCCACAGGACGGGCGTTCCGGAGTGCGATGCCATACGCTGAGCAGCTTGGACTCAAGACGCCGATGATTACTGTGAACGGCAGTGAACTCTGGCGCGAGCCGTATGAGCTGTACCGCCGTTCGCTGATGGACCCGGCGCTGATTCAGCAGCTGTACGAAATTGCAGAGGAATACGGGATCTGGTTCTGGGCTTATTCCACAGAGCAGGTCTACAACCGGAATAACTGGGACGGCGGCATTATGAACAGGGAGTGGCTGAAATTCGGTTACTCCACAGAGGACGATGAAATCCGCCACAAGCTGCTGATGCAGCTTCAGGATCTGGGCGGGCTGGAGATTACCAACTCCACACCGACTAACCTCGAAATTAACCCGCTTGGCGTGAACAAGGCTTACGGAATCGGCGAGGTCTGCAAGCTGCTGGGCATTGAGATGTCCCAGGTGGTGGCCGTAGGCGACAGCCTGAACGACCTGGCGGCAATCCAGGCAGCCGGTCTGGGCGTGGCAATGGGCAACGCCCAGGAGACGGTGCAGCAGGAAGCGGATGCTGTTGTTGCTTCGAATAACGAGGACGGCATCGCTGAAGTGATTGAGAAATATATATTTGGTGTAACTGCAGAATAGCTGCAGTTTGTACACTTATATTTGGCCAAAGGCGGCTCCCGCGGCGAATAACTGTAGTTTGTACAGTTAAATTTGGCCGAATGGCTCAAAATCAGCCTTTTACGGCTGCTTAAGTGTACAGAGTGCAACTAAAACGGAAATGTCAGCAAAAACGGGTGTTTTAGTTGTACAAAGTGCAACTAAGTGCCTGCACCTGGGTACATGTGACCAAGAAACATCAGGTGTGTAACTATGCTATCAAAACTGGGGGCTAAAGAAATGGCAATCCTGGGTTGGATTTTGATCATTGCTTTGTTTGCGGTAGGGCTGGCGGGGGCGGTGTATCCGATCCTGCCTGGTGCGCTGGCGATTTATCTGGCCTTTTTTGTATACGGCTGGTTCTTTTCGTTCGGCTCGTTCGGGGCCTGGTTCTGGACGATCCAGACCTTAATCGTGGTTGTGCTGTTCGTAGCCGACTATGTGGTCGGGGCATGGGGCGTTAAGAAGTTTGGAGGGTCAAGAGCCTCGGTGATCGGCAGTACAATTGGTTTAATTATTGGTCCATTTATTAATCCAATTGGCCTGATCCTCGGCCCTTTTATTGGCGCCTTCATCGGCGAACTGATCGCCGGCTCCCAGCCGGGTAAAGCGGTCAAGGTCAGCTTCGGCTCCCTGCTCGGCTTGTTCAGCAGCACCGTAGTCAAAGTAATTCTGCAAATTATGATGGTGGTCCTCTTCTTTATCTGGATCAGCGTAAATTAACAGCGAAGAAGGCGAAACAGTTTGTCGAAGAAAGAGTCTTTTGTCAAAGGCACGCTTATTCTGGCCGCAGCCGCACTTGTGGCCCGCGTGCTCGGGCTTGTCCAGCGGGTGCCGCTGGATCATATTTTTGATGATATCGGGAGAGCTTCATTCGGGGTATCCAACAACATTTATTTGATGCTGCTGACCGTAGCGACTGCCGGTATCCCAAGCACATTGAGTAAAATGGTTTCAGAGCGTTACGCCCTGAACCGTCCGGACGAAGCGGCACAAGTATATCGTGCAGCGCTGTTGTTCTCGGTAGCTGCCGGAGTTATTATGACACTCCTGCTGTATATCGGCGCTCCTTACTATGCTACGCATATCGCAGATGTTCCGGAAGCAGCGCTCGCCATTAGAGCAATAGCGCCGGCGCTCCTGCTGTTCCCGGCTATTGCTATGATGCGGGGGTATTTTCAGGGCCGTAACAATATGATGGCCGGAGGTATTTCCCAGATCGTTGAGCAGGTAGCCCGTGTACTGACTGCTATTTTACTTGCATACATTCTACTGCAGCAAGGTTATAACAATACTGTTCTGTCAGCCGGAGCATCATTCGGTAGTGTACTTGGCAGTATAGCGGCATTTGCTGTAATGATTTATTTTGCAGTGAAGCTGCGCCGTACGGACAAGGCTCAAAATCTGAAGGACAATAAAACCAAGAAGTTACCGATGTTGCGCATTTATAAGGATATATTCACTTTGTCTATTCCCATTGTGCTATCCTCCCTGACCATTCCCGCAGTTAATGTCATTGATACTTCACTGGCTGTTCCTTTATTGATTGATCAGATCGGCCGTGAGAATGCGACGGAAGCGCTGGCAATTTTAACGACTCGGGCCCAGAGCGTGGCTGGTATACCACCGGTTCTCGCTATTGCTCTGGGAACATCGCTTATTCCAATTATTTCGGCGGCGTATGCCCGCCGTGATGAAGCTCATCTCAAGCGTCAAATTACACTTGCTCTGCGTATCTCCATTTTGACGGGAATGCCAATTGTCCTGGCCCTGTCGGTTGCTGCTTATTCCGTAAACGGGCTGCTCTTTAGCGGTCTCGGGGGCAGCGGAATCGTAGCTATGCTCACCATCGGAACGATCTTCCAGATCACCATGATGACCACCAACTCCATTCTGCTCGGCATGGGGAAATCGCGGATTTCCATGTATTACGTGCTGGCAGGGATTCTGACCAAGCTGGCGGCAAGCTTCCTGCTAAGCAAGGTATTCGGGATTTACGGCATTATCGGAGCTACGGCACTGTGCTTCATTGTCATTACACTGCTGAACCTTCGTATGCTTAAATCCATCGTGCCGTTTAAGATTATGGGCAAACGCTGGGGCGGCTTTGCTGTTGCAGTTCTCGCTTCCGGCGGAATCGGTTACGGCCTGAACGAAGCGGGCATTATGCTCACCCGTCTGATGCCGGACCGTGTTGCTTTTCTGATTACCTGTCTGGTAGTGGGTGCTGCTGTTGTTATTATTTACCTGGTGCTGCTGATTGTGCTCGGAGTGCTCAGCCGTCAGGAAATCGCCGGATATCCGCGCGTGCTGCAGAAGGTATTAAATCCGTTAATGAGACTGCAGCCTGCCAGAGTGCGTACACACGAATAATGCTGTGAGGTTTGTCTTAATTTGTTCCTTTTTAATTGACTTCCTGCGCACAATTTGCTTCACTAAGAGAGTAAGATACAGTTTAACCTGGAAAGGATTGACCCTTACATGGATAAAATTTCTTCCGCTGCGGAGTTTCAGGTGGCGATTCAATCGCCGCGTTTAACGATTGCCGTATTCAAGGCTGACTGGTGCTCTGACTGTAAATTTATTGACCCGTTTATGCCTGAGGTAGAAACGAAATATGAAGACCGCCTGACACTGGTTGAAGTCGATGTTGATGCTGTGGGCGAGGTCAGCCAGGAACAGAACATTTTGGGTATTCCCAGCTTTGTCGCTTACAGTGACGGGCGGGAGCTTGTCCGTTTCGTTAATAAGCTGCGTAAATCCCGTGAGGAGATCGAGAATTTCCTGGACCGGGCGCTTGAGGTATATCAAAGCATTCACAAGTAAAGCCATTGTCAACACAGATCAAAGCACCGTCTTCTCCCAGCCAGAGCAGAAGCGGTGCTTTTTTTTAAAAATCCTATGTCAAAATACCATAACCCCTTAATAAGGCAACACGGTTCATAATCTCCTTCATTCCTATACATGCGGGTGATCTGATGACAACAGCTCAGTTAAAATGGCTTAGCTACATAACCTGCCTCATGATGTTTTTCGCCTTGTTTGGAGGCGCCGTAGTGACCAAGACAGGCTCGGGACTGGAATGCGGCAATGAATGGCCGCTATGCCACGGCAAGCTGATTCCGGCTTATACGATTGGTTCTTTAATTGAGTATACCCACCGTTTATTCAGCGGCTTGGCCGGCCTGCTGTCACTGGCCTCTATGTATACTTTCTGGCGTTATGCGCGTCAGCGGAAGGATCTGCTTGGATATGCCCTGTTAACCTTACTGTTCGTTGTCGTGCAGGGAGGAATGGGAGCGCTTGCGGTTGTCCGTTCGCAGTCGGCGGCCGTGATGGCGCTGCATATGGGCTTCTCGCTGATTGCTTTTGCAAGCTCGTTAATGCTGGCACTTGGGACCAAGCGATGGCATGCTTCGATTGGTCAGCAGGATGCGGCTGCAGCAGGAGTAAGCCGGGGGTTCCGCAACTTAACCTGGGTTACTGCAGTATATTCATATATTGTTGTGTACATCGGGGCTTATGTCAGCCATACAGATTCACAGGGAGGCTGTTCCGGCTGGCCGCTCTGCAACGGGGAATGGGTTCCTGAGCTCAGCGGCGGCGTGGGCATTGTGTTCATGCACCGGGTGGCGGCAGCGCTGCTGTTTATTTTGATAGCTATACTGGGTCATCTGGCGTTCTGGAGATATAAAAAGCTGCCGGAGCTGCGGATGCTGGGAGTAGCTGCGGTTACGCTCTGTCTGCTGCAGGTGTTCAGCGGTGCGGCCGTAGTCCATACGCTGTATAACGAGAAATTGTACATATTTGCCGCGCTTTCCCATATTGTGCTGATTGCCGGACTATTCGGAATACTGAGCTACATGAGCGTACGCGTGTGGCAGCTAAGTGAACCAACAAAGCGCTCTCCTGACACAGAGGATGAATCAGAGTCTTCGCGGAGACCGCGTATCTATTTTTAGCAATAAGCAAGACGCTTGGTTTAGGAGGTACAAAATAGTGGGATACGCAAATATACGCCAGTGGACCGAGCAGCTCCGCAAGGATAAAGAGCTTGCGGTTATAGAAGCTCTGGTGGACCCTTATCTGGAGCTGCCGGAAATTCACCGGCGTGTGGTCCGGGAGGAAGGGCCGGCGCTGCTGTTTACCAATGTAAAAGGAACCCCGTTCCCGGTGGTGACCAACCTGTTCGGGACGGCCCGGCGCGTGGACAGAGCTTTTGGCACCAGACCGGAGCAGCTGCTGAAAGCAGTAGCCGGAGCAGCTGATACCCTGCTGCCCCCTTCATTCCCTAACCTGTGGAAAGAGAAGGAGCTGGTTTTCAATTTGCTGAAAACAGGCATAAAGCATGTGCCTCAGGGCGAAGCTCCGGTCCTCGGGGCCTGCCGGACGAACAATCCGCTGAGTGAACTGCCGCAGGTTACCAGCTGGCAGGAGGCCGGCGGGCCTTACATTACGCTTCCGCTTGTCTATACCGAGAGCCTGGCTGATCCGCGCAAACACAGCCTGGGCATGCACAGGCTGAAGCTAACCGACGACAGCACGGCTGTGATGGACTGGAATAAACATCAGGGAGCAGGGCTGTTCCATCAGGAGGCTGCGGCCATGGGCGAAGCACTGCCGGTTTCCGTGTTTATGGGAGGCCCGCCTGCGCTGCTGGCGGCGGCCAGTGCATCCCGCACGGTCTGGCTGCCGGATCTGGTGCTGGCTTCACTGGTGCTTGGAAACAGATTGCCGATGGTCAAGGACCCGCTGGGCGGCCACTCCATTCCGGCTGAGGCGGAGTTTGCCCTGCGCGGCCTGGTACCGCCTAAGTCCGCTCCGCACCAGGCTCCGGTTATGCATATCCAGCGGATCTGGCACCGCAAAGACGCGGTTTATCCTGCGACCATTGCCGTTTCTCCGCAGGAAGACAATTTCTATCTGGTCGATTATCTCCAGCAGCTTCTTTCCCCGGTACACCAACTTGCGATCCCTTCAGTGAATGCCTTCTGGACTTATTCCGAATCCGGCCCGAACGGTCTCGCTGCAGCGATTGTGGGGGACAGCTCCCATCAGGAGGTGCTGGGTACAGCCTTCCGCATATTAAGCGAGCGCCAGCTATCGGGGAGCCGGCTGCTGCTGCTTACAAGCGAGCCGGCTGCTTTTTCCGATTTGCCTGTACTGCTGGAAAATGTGCTGGAACGCTTCGATCCGGCTGACGGCCTGTATATCTTTGGAAGTTCAGCCCGGAACGGGGAGGAGCCGGGTCCCGGCAGCCAGGCAGTGCTGATGGGCACAGGACGTGCCATACGTAAGCTTCCGCACACCTATACAGAGGGAACGCTGCCAGGAATTTCTGAGGTTATTCCTTACTGCGGGGGATGCTTAGCCGTTTCCGGTGCATCCTATGAAGAAGACCCGGAGCTGCCCGTCCGGCTGAACGCTGCACTCCGTGCACAGCAAACGGCCTGGCCGCTGGTCATTGTGACGGATAAGGCGGCTGATGCAGTGCGTACCCAAAGCTCCTTTTTATGGACCATATTTACCCGGTTTAATCCGGCCGATGACATTTATGCGTCATCTGAAATCAGACAGCACAGAATCAGCTACCAGCTGCCGATTGTAATTGATGCACGCATGAAACCGGGATATGAGCCGGAACAAATACCATGCAGCAGCACCCTGGATCTGGTTGACCGTAACTGGAAGCATTATTTTCAGCAGTAACATTCATTTACTGTTTCATTAAGTCTGAAATTATATTCTTGTTATTTTAAGGGGGACAAGTCATGCTGCGGATCTTACTGGGGGAGCCTCCGCGCCGTAACAGCGGCGTATTGGCCGAAGCGATGGATAACATGGCAGAGGTGGCGTCCATGCTCCGCAAGGAGATGAATGCCCATGAGGATCATGACCACGAATTCCGCAAGCTGGAGATCTGGACGCGCGGTCTGATCTCCTCGCTGGATGAGCTGGAGCAAAGCTGCTTTGCCGCCGGCTTTTACCGGAAACGGGTTGTCGCCGGTTACATGGATGATATGTCTGTTCAGGAGCAGGGGGATTATGCGCGTTACGTCTATTTTTACAAAAACGGGTTTATCCGTGTCTTCTCGCTGCTCGACAAGCTGGGAACCGTCCTGAACAGCCTGTACAATCTGAATACAAGCCAGAATAATGCACATTTCTCCTATTTCACGGTGCTGCGGCAGTTCCAGCTGCTGAAGGAGCATATTCCGCTTTCTGATGAGCTGGAGGGGATCAAGGACTCCTACCGGGAGCCGCTGCAGAATCTGCGCAAGCGCCGCAACGCGGAAATTCATTATATGAATGCTGAAATGCAGGATGATCTGTGGCAGAGGCACCAGGGGCTGCATGACAAAATCAGACTGGAGGATCTCGACAGCCATCTGGAGGACTTGAAACAAGGGGTGGAAATGGTCTGTAAATCCTTATGTGCAGCCTTTCGTTACAGCAATGAACAATGGCATAAGAACAAGACTATGGCTCAAAAACACGCCGGGACAGAGTCACGTTAAAGCGACAAAATCTCCCTTTGACAAAAAAGCGGAAACTTACTATACTTAGGCTTGCATTATATTCTTACATTCTGCGACATGTAACTCCATATTTTTCTTATCGAGAGCGGCGGAGGGATAGGCCCGATGAAGCCCGGCAACCGATTTGTATACAGTATGTTCTTAAATATGCTGCTTATAAATGTCATGGTGCTAATTCCTACAATGCGGCACAGTTTCGGGCGTTGGCAGATGAGAAGGCATTGTAAATATACGCACAGGGCCTCTTGCGATCCGCAATGATCGAAAGGGGTCTTTTTTGAATATCGGGGTACAGAATAAAGGGGGAACGACGGAAATTGATAGAGCTGAAAGGGTTGACCAAAGTGTACGGCAAAGGCAGCAAGGCTGCCACAGCGCTCTCGAACTTGAATCTGTCCATTAAAAAAGGTGAGATTTTCGGTGTAATCGGCCACTCCGGCGCTGGTAAAAGCACGCTGATCCGCTGCATCAACCTGCTCGAACGTCCGACTACAGGCGAAGTTTGGGTAGACGGTGTTGAGCTGACCCGGCTCGGCAAAGGGCAGCTTCAGGAGAAACGGCGCAAAATCGGAATGATTTTTCAGCATTTCAACCTGCTGTCTTCAGCAACGGTGTATGATAATATCGCTTTTCCGCTGCGCCTGGCAGGAACAGCGAAGACTGATATTGACCAGAAGGTCAAGGAGCTGCTGGCACTGGTCGGCCTGGAGAACCATGCTAACAAATATCCGGCCCAGCTCTCAGGCGGACAGAAGCAGCGGGTCGGTGTAGCCCGGGCGCTGGCCAGTGACCCTGATGTGCTGCTCTGCGACGAGGCCACCTCGGCGCTGGACCCGCAGACTACGGATTCCATACTGCGTCTGCTGCTCGACATTAACCGGAAATTCCACCTGACCATTGTGCTGATAACCCACGAAATGCATGTCATTCAGAGCATCTGCGACCGGGTGGCTGTTATTCACGGCGGCGGGATTGTAGAGCAGGGTGAAGTGGCTGAGGTGTTCCTTAAGCCCAAGCATGAAGTGACTAAAGACTTTATCCGCAGTGAAACCCAGCAGGACGGTCCGCTGAAAGCAGCATTGGAAGCTGGAAACAGGGGGAACGCGAAAGCGGTCAAGATTACTTTTCTGGGGCAAAAGACATACGAATCTATCCTGTCTGATGTGGTGCATGGAACAGGTGTCAGCTTTGCCATTCTCCAGGGGACGATCTCAACCATCAAGGATGTGCCGTATGGCCAGCTGATTGTCCGGTTTGAAGGGGAGCCTGGCGCGATTGACGCGACGCTTACCGAGCTGGCGGCACAAGGACTTGATGTGGAGGTGATTTCGTAATGGGCGGTCTCAATTTTAATGATATAAATTGGCAGGAAATGGTTGAAGCATCAGGTGCCACATTAAAAATGTTGGCTTATTCCGGAATTTTCACAATTATTCTTGGTTTACCACTCGGAATTGTGTTATATTTATGGGGAAGATCAAATAACAGTATTATCAGAGTTGTTTACTCGGTATTATCGTTGCTTGTAAACATTCTGCGCTCTGTTCCATTCCTGATTCTGATGGTCGCTCTGATTCCGCTGAGCAAGACGATTATGGGCACTTCGATTGGCGTACTGGGAACGATTCCGGCGCTGGTTATCGGTGCGGCCCCGTTTTTTGCAAGACTGGTGGAGACCTCGCTGCGTGAGGTAGACCGCGGGGTAATTGAAGCGGCACAGGGTATGGGTGCTTCCACAGGCCAGATTGTCATGCGGGTGCTTTTGCCGGAAGCCCGTCCGGGTCTGCTGGCCGGCGTAACGATTACGCTCGTAACCCTCGTCTCCTATACCGCAATGTCGGGGATGATCGGCGGCGGCGGTCTTGGTGACCTGGCGATCCGCTACGGTTATTACCGCTATGAGAAGGAAGTCATGATTATCTCTGTAGTGCTGATGGTTATACTAGTTCAGCTGCTGCAAATGGCCGGTGACAGGCTGGTCCGGCATTTTACCCGGAAATAAGGTACTTCCATATATAGCCTTATTCATAAACACATTTTTGAGGGGGATTTACAGATGAAAAAAGTACTACTTACGTTCTTCAGCTTGACTTTGGTATTGGTGCTGGCTGCTTGCGGCAACAATAACACTGCTAATAACGCTGCGAACTCTGCAGCAACCAACGCACCGGCAGCGGACGCTTCCGCTGAACCGACAACTGAACCTGCTGCTGAGCCAGTAACACTTGTTGTTGGCGCATCTCCTGTACCGCATGCCGAAATCCTGAACGCAATCGCTCCGCTGCTTGAAGCTCAAGGCATCAAGCTGGAAGTTAAAGAATTCACTGACTACATCCTGCCTAATACACAGCTGGCTGAGAAAGCACTGGATGCGAACTTCTTCCAGCACAAGCCTTACCTGGATGACCAGAACACAAAAAACGGTACTGACCTGGTTTCTGTAACTGCAGTTCACGTTGAGCCATTCGGCGCTTATTCTAAGAAGATCAAATCGGTTGACGAACTGGCTGACGGTGCAAAGGTAGCTATTCCTAACGATGCAACCAACGGCGGACGCGCGCTGATCCTGCTGGCTAAGAACGGTCTGATCACGCTGAAGGATGACACTAACATCACTTCCACCAAAGCAGATATCACTGAAAATCCTAAGAACCTGGAAATTATCGAACTGGATGCAGCAATGCTGCCACGCCAGCTGGATGAAGTAGACCTGGCTCTGATCAACACTAACTTTGCACTTGATGCCGGCCTGGTTCCAACTAAAGATGCCCTGTTCATCGAAGGTGCTGATTCTCCTTACGCCAACCTGCTGGTTGCCCGTCCTGACAACAAGGATTCCGATGCAATCCAGAAGCTGGCTGCAGCCCTGAACTCTGCAGAAGCTAAGGCATTCATCGAAGAAAAGTATGAAGGTGCCATTATCCCTGCATTTTAAGCTGCTGACTAACGCGGCTCCTGAATGAACAAGAGGCTGTCCGGCAAGGTTATCTAATGACCTTGCGGACAGCCTCTTTTGTGCTTGACCGGCAGACCCCGGGTTGTGGCACCGGATGAAATCCTCTATAATAGAAAAAATCCCGCTCCCCTGATTCAGGAAAGCGGGATTGTATAGAACGGGATTAGAATACTTGCATAACTTCTTCCACGCCTTCTACTTCTTCAATCAGGGCGCGTTCGATCCCGGCTTTCAGCGTGATCGTGGAGCTCGGGCAGCTGCCGCAGGCACCCATAAGCTTCAGCTTGACGATGCCGTCTTCAACGTCGATCAATTCCACGTCGCCGCCATCGCGCTGCAGGAACGGACGAAGTTTATCGAGTACTTCCAGAACCTCATCATACATGGTGGTGCTTTGTGCATTCTCACTCATTTCTCAATCACTCCTTTCGTAAACTTATTATAGTACAAAAAGTTAAAAAATAAAATGGTTAGCACAGAATAAGGAGAACAACATGAGGCCAATTATTGAATTTTGTGCCAGTAATATCGGGCACGGGACAGGACCGCTTATGAACAAGCTGGAACAGAATCCCGAATACGACGTTGTAGAATATGGCTGTCTGAATAACTGCGGGGAATGCTATTTAAGACCCTTCGCCATGGTTGACGGCGAGATCGTTGAAGCTGATTCCCCGGAGGAACTGGAGCAGGCCATTGAGGACGCCATCAAGGAACAGGAAGCATGGGACAGCCTCGAAATTGATTAAGCCGGAAGCATGGCGGCAGATCAGCCGAGGTGCCGCTTGGACATCCAGAGCACGCCGCTCTTGAGCAGGCGGGGAACCCGTCCCATCACGGAGCGGCGTCCCATCAGGCCGAACCCGGCATTCTTGCCGAGCGAACCCAGAGTTCCCTTGAGCTTAATGGCATGGAGCTTGGGTGTCTCATCCCGCCAGAGCGAACGGAGGATGTACGCTATCTGTTCCCCCTGTGCGCCCGCAGCCTGTGCGCTGGGCGCGAAAGGCAGACTGGCACAGTCACCGATCACGTACACTTCCGGATAATCAGCCAGATTGGAATGCGGACCGACAATCAGCCGCCCGCCCCGGTCCTTGGGCAGCTCCAGCTGCTGGACAACCTTGACCGGCTGAATGCCAGCGGTCCATACCGTTACATCCGCAGCAATCGCCTGGGTGCCGTTAAAAACGGCATCCTTTTCGACGTGGGACACAGAGATATGCCCCAGCGTCTGAACCTGGTGCTCGCTGAACCATTCCTCCACATACCGGGACAGCTTGGCCGGAAAAGCGGACAGGACCCGCTCTCCGCGGTCCAGAATGCTAATATTCAGATCAGGCCGGCTTTCTCGCAGCTCCGCAGCTATTTCTACTCCGCTCAGTCCCCCGCCTACAATATTGACCGATCCGTAAGGCTTAATATCATTAAGGCGGCGGTAGGTTTCACGGGTGGCGGAGAAGCTCTGGATGCTGCATGTATACTGCTCTGCTCCCTCGATACCGTGATAATTATCCGTGCACCCGAGGGCAATGGCCAGAATATCATAGGAAACCGGCTCCCCCGATTCCAGAAAGACGATCCGGCTGTCCAGATCAATGGAGCCGACCTCCCCGTACCGTACAGTCAGGCGCGGATGAACAGGGAATTGGATACGCAGATGATAGTCGTTCACCGTACCTGCGGCAAGCGCATAATATTCGGTCTTGATTCCTTGATAAGGCATCCGGTCAATTAAAACAATCTCCACATCGTGGGGCAGATGGTGGTTGAGCAATTCCTGGATCAGGGCAAGGCCGCCGTAGCCGCCGCCAAGGACAAGTAGTGTTCTCATGGGACCAGTCTTCCTTTCACATATGGCTGTAAATAGTATGGCATTGCAACAGGTACAGCAGTACCATTCTATAGTTCTATTCGTATACTTTGATTTCGTTGTAGAAGGTATCCCGTTCAACCGGAATGCGGCCCGCACCTTTAACAAGCCAGATCAGCTCTTCACGGGTCAGCCCTTCCGGCGTCAATGCTCCTGCGGCGTGACTGATCCGCTCCTTCAGGATTGTGCCATGCACATCGGATGCACCGAAGCTCATGGCAACCTGGGTCAGCTGTACACCAATATTAATGAAGTAAGCTTTAATGTGGTCAAAGTTGTCGAGCATCAGCCGGCTGACTGCAATTGTTTTGAGGTCCTCATAAGCAGAGTTGCGGCGCATGATGCCGGCATTGCGGTTCTTCGGCTGCATAGACAGCGGAATGAACACCATGAAGCCGTTCGTTTCATCCTGCAGCTCGCGGATCTGCAGCATATGGCGGATCCGGTCCTCGCGCGATTCAATCGAGCCGTATAGCATCGTAGTGTGTGTTCTCATGCCCATTTTATGAGCGGTACGGTGAACTTCCAGATATTCCTCAACGTTGGCTTTATCGACCCGCATTTTTTTGCGGTACTGATCGGACAGGATTTCTGCCCCGCCGCCGGTCAGCGACTTCAGTCCTGCCCCGCGCAGGGCTTCCAGTACCTCGCGGATACTGAGTCCGCTGATGCGGGTGAAGAAATCGATCTCTGCTGCCGTATAGGCCTTGAGGGTCACCTCAGGGAAGCGCTCGTTCAACGCTTTAAGTGAATCAACGTAATACTGGAAGGGCACCTTATCATTATGGCCGCCGACAATGTGGAATTCGCGGACGCCCGGGTGGATATGCTGTTCGACATATTGCACCATTTCCGGACCGGACAGGGTGTAGGCCCCTTCTTCGCCGTCGTCTTTGCGGAAATTGCAGAAAGCGCAGCGCGATTCGCAGACATTGGTGAAATACAGGCTCATATTTTCGATAAAATAAACCCTTTTCCCATTTTTGCGCAGATTAACCTCATTAGCGAGCTGGCCGATTGTTAGCAAATCATCGCTTTCATATAAATAAACGCCATCTTCCAGATTTAACCGTTCTCCGCCGCGAACCTTCTCAATAATATGTGCCATTTTGGCATCAGTGTTTGGGGTTATAAGGGTAGACATATAAATTCCTCCTGAAGGTTAGACTTCCTGAACCGGCGGTTCATGAACATAAATAAAGAGGCAATCAGCCTCCGTGACAAATTTCCGAATTTTGCAATTCATCGCTTAACCTATTATAAACCTCTCTCCAAAGGTGAGCAACCGCTGCGGCAGCAGGATAGTTATGACTTGAGCGAAAGGGCGGAGTGGAGTATACTGAATTTTATATAGAGTATAACTTTTAGCCGGAAGGCTTGTGACATCATATAACTTTTTAGGAGGCTAGACCATGATTACAATCAGTGAAACAGCTGCAGGACAGCTGAAGGTAATGCTGGCAGAACAGGAAGTGCCGAATATGTTTCTCCGTCTTGGTGTAACAGCGGGCGGCTGCAGCGGGTTCTCATACGCGATGGGCTTTGATGACAATGAGACTGAGCAGGATGTTTACATGGATGTTGAGGGACTCAAGGTTGTAGTCAGCAAGGACGATATCCGTTACCTGAACGGCCTGGAGATCGACTTCGAGGAATCCGGCATGACGGGCGGGTTCACCATTCATAATCCGAATGCCACAGTTACCTGCGGATGCGGGTCGTCGTTCCGTACGAAGGAAGAAGCGGGGAATCCGGCGGCTGAGCCTTGCTAAGCAAGGTTTAAGAAGTCAAGGAACTTTAACACACAATAATCTAAAACCTGAACCTCTTGGATGTGTATGCAGAATACACTTTCGGGAGGTTTTTTATTGTATGAAAAGATTACCCTATGAACGGCCCACGGAGCACTATGATGAACGGATTGTTGATATTGATGAACAATTGTGTTCCCTGAGCCGGGTAATGAGATTGTTTTGAGGTGTAAACGGGCTATGGTGTGGGCTGCGCCTTCGGTGTGCGGCAAAGAGCTGTTTGTAGATTCTAACGGACCGAGGCGACCTTATTATCTGTACAGGGTACACTTCAGCAAGCTAACGGACCGTATTGCTCTTATTGCTGCAAAAGGCTGCTGGCAGGGGCATATTCTATGTAAATAAAGGCACTGGTGTCCGTTAGCCTGAGAAAATAGCTATTTTGGCGGAAATAAGAGCATCTGGGTCCGTTTGTAGAGCAAGAGTGGCCGAATGGCTGACACCATTACCGAAATGGAGCGGGAGTCTTTCAGATGATTACAGAAACTACATTATTAATAGTAGAAAAAAGTTTTTGAGCGGATCTGCCAGTCTATCTGCACAAGCCGTCCGCCGGCTTTTTCATAGACTATATAGTATTCAAGAATTGCAGCGGATCAAGCGGGGATAATGAACTTGAAGTTGATCATAAATACGATCAGGGCGGCAGTAGCGAGAGAAAAAGCAATGCAGCTTGCCCCCAGAATGCGGCGGCGGTCGCGGATAAACCTGAAGCCGAGTGCACAGACAAGAATAGTAGTACCTGCCAGAACGACAGACATGCCGATCATTGCAAACCAGTACAATACCTCGAATAATTGAGCCATTGGAAAGCCCCCTCTCACTGGTAATATACTATGAATTTTAAAGGATTTCCAGTGAGAAAGGCAGCCGGATGAGAAGGGAGTTCAGCTTCTTATACCTGTGAGAATCCACCACCCTGTTCTCCCGCTATCATGCAGACGTCGGACCAGAACAGCCCAAGAGGGGATCAGTATAAACCAGTAGTAAACCGTGCTGATAATAGGGGCTGTTTCAAATACGATCTCTGCAAAAGAGAGGACAAATCCGATTAAAGTGTTAATCAGTGCAAACGTCCAGAATCCGGTGCGTCTTGCTCTTCCTAATCCCATGGACATAAGGCCTGCAGCCATATGCCCTTTTTTGCTGTGAGCAGGCTTTACACGGACAATCATACAGGAGGGCAGCTCCTCTTCTGAGTAATCTATAGGGTAGGCTGGGATTGCGAAAGGAGAGGGAAACATGGCGGGAAGACAACTGGCCAGCAAATGGCTGAAAACCGAGGCGCTGCTCAGCGATTCACGGGTTGCCGGTTACATTCCGAGAACGAAGGGATATGACGCTGCCGGACTGTCTGCTATGCTGGGCAGATATGGAAATGTTGTGATTAAGCCGATTGTGGGCGGCGGGGGCCATGGCGTGATCAAGGTGTTCCGGGACGGCCGGGGCTACGGGTTTACTTACAACCACAGCACCCGGGTATACCGTGATTTTGGTTCAATGAAGCATGCGCTTGACAGGGTAAAGCTGAGACGGCGTTATATGATCCAGCAGGGGATTTCGCTTGCCCGGATTGCCGGACGTCCGATTGACTACCGGGTGAAGGTTGTGAAGAATGGCGATCACTGGGAATTCCGTTCAATGGTGGGAAGACTGGCGCGTCCGGGGCTGTTCGTCACGAATCTGTGTAAAGGCGGAACAATGATGACCTGCCGGCATGGCCTGCGCCGTTCTCTTCCGAGAATCAGTGCGTCGGCCAAAAAAGCGGAAATGCGCCGGCTGACGCATGTCTGCATCGAACTTATGGAAAGACATTTTCCGGGGATCGGTGAGCTGGGGTTTGATTACGCGGTGGATCACCGGGGAAAAATCTGGATTCTGGAAGTGAATACAAGACCGAAGTGATTAATCATTTTTTTGTAATTGACGATAATAATAACATTAGGCTAAAATTGCGTTTAGTTATGTTATTTCCGAGGTAATATGAGGTATAAATTGTTATTTTTTGTGAACGTTCTGGGATTTTTTTTAAAGCTGATTCTGTGGAAATCCCCTGTGCATAACTATTATCCCCATATTCCACCGTGAAGGAAATGGATTTATTATCCTTACTAACAAATTATGCACAGGATTTCCACAGTGACTTGTGGATATTAAGAACGCTTGTTCGATTAATGATAGTTTGCTATGATAGATTCAGATCCAAACAAAGGAAAGGTAGGTGAACGTTGTGGTTGAATTGTCGGATGAGATGCTGCTCGACTCGTACCAAAGAGCGATAGAGCTTCATTTGGAGCATGATTTCATCGCTCTGTTGCTCGCTGAGATTCGCAAACGGAACTTACACTCTCCAGTACCTGCGGTTTTACACTAATGCCTATCGTATCTTCTTTCTGCAGCAGCTGCTCTGTCTAACCGCAAGCGGCACAAAATAGGGTATCTTTTCAAGTTGGAGTGGAATCAACCTGAAAGGATACCCTTTTATTTGTTTAATGTAATTTGTTGACTGTATGCTGCGGTTATATGCTAAAGCTTGAGGTTACTGCTGTGTCCGGGCGAGAGCTTGGCATCCGGATCGAGATACACTTTGGCGTTGTTGACAGCCGTAGGCGCTTCTCCAAATCCGACTGCGATCAGCTTCAGCTTGCCCGGGTAAGTAGTGATATCTCCGGCAGCAAAGATGCCGGGAATGCTTGTCTCCATGCGCGAGTCTACCACAATGGAATTACTCTCAATTTCAATGCCCCACTCTGCAATCGGTCCCAGCGAGGATACAAACCCGAAGTTAACAATAACACTGTCCACTTCAATTTCCTGTGTCTCCTTGGTTTTGATGTGGGACAAGGTGACCTTAGTGATAAATTCTTCCCCGTGCAGCTCGGTGATTTCCGTTGGGGTAACCACATTTACCTTGGAAGCCATCAGCTTCTCTACACTGTGCTCATGCGCGCGGAACTTATCGCGGCGGTGAATCAGCGTAACCTGCTCAGC
>NZ_CP152002.1:5412500-5545000 GCF_038595055.1 Paenibacillus sp. FSL R7-0345 | reverse complement strand
TTGCCAATTCAGTGAATCTGCGTCGAAACGCCGAGCGGCCCGCCGTACCAAAAAGCCAAGTGAAACGCCAGAAATTCAGCAACTGGAGTTCGAGAATGTCGAGCCAGAGCCTCAGCCAGCGAACGAACCGCTTAAAAAACCAGTCTACCGACGTGGGCGGGCTTCTGCGGAAGAAAAAGAGCGCCGGCGTCTAGAACGGGAAGCTTATGAAAAGACTCTAGCACCCTTTGAGAAAACGATTGAAGCGATGCTGCCTTACACCTATGACGAGCTCCTGAACACGATCCCCCGGCACGCTGCACGCTTTGACAAGAAAAATACGAAGGGCAGACTCACCAGTTATTACGGATTTAAGGCGAACGTACTGGTCGATGCGGATTCTCAGTATGTGCTAAGCGGTGTTTTTAGTTCGGCGAATCTGAATGACCAGCGGATGGCCGTCCTGCTTCTAAAGGGGCTACACCTGAAGTTTCCTGGGCTGAAGGTGAAGCATGTCTTGGGCGACAAAGGGTATGACAGTTCGGCCATTTACCAGTTGATTCATTCCTTAGGCGCTTTTCCTATTATTAAAATGATTCACCACAAAAAACCGCCCGAGGGGATGAACCAGGATTACACCCCTGTGTGCTCGCAGGGACACGCCTACCGTTACGACAGTTTCGATACCAAATACGAAACGCTGCGTTACACCAGGCCCAACCATTGCAAAGACTGTCCGTTTTCTGCATCCGGCTGCCAAAAAGTGTTTAAGATTCGAATCCAAACCGATTTGCGGAAGCACGCTTACCCAGCAAGAGGGAGCGAGAGCTTTAGGCAACTGTATAACAAACGAACGGCTGTAGAACGTGTTTTTGCCTACCTCAAAGAGTATTTTGGGATGAAGCGCACACGTCACCGCGGCGTCCGGGCAAGTGTCGATTTCCAGCTCAGCACATTGGCCTACAATTTGAGTAAGTTTGCGCTAGACAAGTTGAACAAGCAGTTGAGTAACTCCCAGCAAGTGGCCTAACTTTTTTAAAAAACAAACTCAGATTTTGGCCCAGTCTTGCTATCCAGCAAACTGAATTATGAAATTGACTCCTTTCTGCAACTAAACCTGACTCATTGGCTCCGCTGCAGGTTTTAACTGCACTCTATTCGCCCAAAACGCCTAGAAACGGCTTTTTCGAGGGGAATAGATGTACAGAATATAGTTATAGCCTTATAATGACGAATTTCCCCTGTTTTAATTGTACAATGTACATCTAAAACTGATTTGACTCCGAACCGACTGACTGAGGTTGCGCCCGGCAGGGGAGATCAATCCGCTGCCCGCCGATATACCTGAGGCGGGAATAGGAGTCGTTTTGTTAGTCTCTTAATGACGTTCTATATAGAAAGATTCTGTTACGCTCTCTTAGCTCTAACGGACACCAGTGTTCTTATTTACGGAATTATCCCCCAAATCCGTCCCCTGCAGTGATAATAAGAGCGGTACGGTCGTTAGTACGGCCATAGAGGCTATTCTAGCGGAATAAGGGCTCTGGGGTCCGTTAGGTTCATTGAAGGAACATGGGGGCCCCCTGGGAGCTGCTTAGTAGATCGGCAGATGGAATAGAGCCTCAGAAGAGTAGAACAGGGAGGTGGACTCTTTGGCTAAGTGGTACGTGTATAGGTAATAGGCAAGGTTGGCTTCAAATATTTGCCCCATAGCCATATGAGCCCTTTAAACATAAGGGGCATTTGGCCGTTATTATAAAAACAATGAATAATCTCTTGCAGTTTGTGTTTATACGTGATATAATATTTTTTGTTGTCACAAACAACACTGATCATATGGCCCGTTGGTCAAGGGGTTAAGACACCTCCCTTTCACGGAGGTAACAGGGGTTCGAATCCCCTACGGGTCACCATTACTTTTAAAATAAAAGCTTGCTTTTATAATGAATGTGTGGTAAGATAATTAAGTTGCTTCTTACATGGAGGCTTAGCTCAGCTGGGAGAGCATCTGCCTTACAAGCAGAGGGTCGGGGGTTCGATCCCCTCAGCCTCCACCATATATAATTTTTTACTGACGCGGGGTGGAGCAGCCCGGTAGCTCGTCGGGCTCATAACCCGAAGGCCGCAGGTTCAAATCCTGCCCCCGCAATTAATCTCTAACAAGAGAGCCCTTATTATGGAACCGTGGTGTAGTTGGCCTAACATGCCTGCCTGTCACGCAGGAGATCGCGGGTTCGAATCCCGTCGGTTCCGCCATTAGTACTTTGTTTATAGGGTCTGACAAGCCGATTGCTTTGCAGTAATACATACCGTGTGCGGACGTGGCTCAGCGGTAGAGCATCGCCTTGCCAAGGCGAGGGTCGCGGGTTCGATTCCCGTCGTCCGCTCCAATATTTGCGCCCTTAGCTCAGCTGGATAGAGCGTTTGACTACGAATCAAAAGGTCGGGAGTTCGAATCTCTCAGGGCGCGCCATATTTACTTTAAAGAAGCATCTCTCCGGAGAGGCTATTTTTTTTGTCTAAATAACTTCATTATTTGCCCTGAAACGGAATGGTGAATTACTATTAAAGTAATTTTACCTTTCCGTTCTTTTATATTTGAGAAAGCGTATTAAAGCGGGAAGCGGCCAAAATGCAGAAGAGGAGGCTTTTGTATGTTCAAGAGCATAAAGCGGCGCATTGATAATGCAAAGCAGATGCAAAACATACGCAACGAAAACCCGGAGGCATGGGAGCGGGCATTAAAGGAGGAGCAATCCAGAGTTGAGGAAGTGAACGAAAACGTTCTGCCTCCCCAGCCCGGACCGGTGATCCTGTTTTTTCGTTGGACACTGCGAGTTGTGACTGTCTTAATATTACTTGTGATCTTCCTCGGGGTACCCCGTGCAGATAATCCTTTATTTTCGCTGATGAGCTTTGGCTTGCTACTGTCCCTGCTGTACCTGATAGCTGGTCTTGCTCACCCCTCAATCGTTTTCGCCCGGAGGAAATGGCCTAGGGAAGATGTGGCAGAACTGTTCGGCCTGCTGAGCATCGTTTTTATTGTTTTGATGGCTGTGTTTAATCAGTAGGTACACTGTATAGTACGGACACCTGATAGCTGTTCAAAAAGCTGATCCATTCCTCAGAAGGCTTCTGATCAGTCACAATATAATCGACTTTATCGAAGCTGAACAGCTTAATAAAGGCAATCCGGTCAAATTTGGAATGGTCAACGAGCAGCACAACTTTACTGGCCTGTTTTTGCATCAGAATCTTCAGCTCGCTTTCCTCCTCGTTGGAATCGCTGAGTCCTCCGGTCATCGACAGTGCTTTGCAGCTGAACAGGGCAACATCCACATTATACTTCCGGATCGTCTGTGAGGCGGTGGGGCCGACGAAGGAGCTGGTCTCGGGTCCCAATGTACCGCCGGTGGAAATCAGCTTATGGCCGGAGTGCTGGAATTCGGATAAAACCGCAAGTGAGTTGGTGATGATGGTCAGATTGTGCTTGGATCCGGTGATTTTGCGCAGGGCCTCAAAAGCCGTTGTGCTTGTATCTGTCATCAGGCTGTCCCCGTCATTAATCAGATCCAGCACATTGCCAGCGATAATGCCTTTAGCCTCCAGGTTGACCTGATGTCTGCTCGCGTAGGACGGGTCTTCGTTGGTATGGGCGTTTAGTATCGCGCCTCCGTAATTTTTTTTGGCCAGGCCTTCCTTATCGAGTTTGTCCAGATCGCGGCGGATGGTCTCCTCTGACACCTGGAATTTCTGCGCGAGGTCGGCTACATGCACTTTTTTGTGCCGGTACAGCTCATTTATGATCAGGTCTCTCCGTTCAAATGCCTTCATGCCTTACTCACCCTTGTCTGGAAAATTATATTTTATTCATAGTGTACTACAATTGACGTATAGATAGTCACTTCTTACACACAAATCCACATATTATTTAAACGATATCACATGAAACCACATTAATATAATAAAATGTTGTGGTATTTTGTTGACTTTACCGGGTTTCGAATCTATGATAAACATGGAATGAAATACAATTATATGTTTAGGGTCGGGCGGCACGGAATGGGGCAGTCTCACAACATCTTCATGAGAGCGCTTTAAAAGGGGACTGGGTTCACGTCTGCAAGCAAGGATCTGCCGCAATATCCAACCCATTCATTTGAGGAGGAACAGCAGTGGCAACAAATTATCCGAAGATTGGTATCCGGCCTACGATTGATGGAAGAAGACGCGGAGTGCGTGAATCGCTGGAAGCCCAGACTATGGGAATGGCCGAGCGGGTGGCTAAGTTTCTTACAGAAAGTCTTTTTTACCCGGACGGGTCTCCTGTAGAGTGTGTTATCGCTGATTCTACGATCGGCGGTGTGAAGGAAGCAGCGGCTGCCGCACAGAAATTTGCCGGACAGAATGTCGGCGTGTCGATTACAGTAACCCCGTGCTGGTGTTATGGCTCTGAAACAATGGATATGGATACAGCGGTTCCGCATGCGGTCTGGGGCTTCAACGGGACTGAGCGTCCGGGGGCCGTTTATCTGGCGGCTGTACTGTCTGCTTATGCACAAAAGGGAATTCCGGCGTTCGGGATTTACGGGGAGGATGTGCAGGAGTCGGACAGTGAAGAGATCCCGGCTGATGTGCAGACCAAGCTGCTGCAGTTCGCCAAATCCGCTATGGCAGTTGCGCTGATGAAAGGGAAGTCTTATCTGTCGATGGGTTCCGTCTCGATGGGGATTGCCGGCTCGATTGTGAACGAACAGTTCTTCCAGGACTATCTGGGCATGCGGAATGAATATATCGATATGTCCGAATACGTGCGCCGGTTCGAGGAGGAAATTTATGATAAAGAGGAATTTGCACAGGCCTTGGCCTGGGTTAAGGAAAAATGCATCACCGGCGCGGACAATAATCCGCAGCATCTGCAGATCAGCGATGAATTAAAGGAGCAGCAGTGGGAGACCTGTGTCAAAATGACGCTCATCGCGCGTGACCTTATGGTCGGTAATCCGAGGCTGGCTGAGCTCGGCTTTGAGGAGGAGGCTAACGGGCATAACGCGATCGTCGGGGGATTCCAGGGCCAGCGGCAATGGACGGATCATTTTCCAAACGGGGATTTCATGGAGACGATCCTGAACTCCTCCTTTGACTGGAACGGCCGGCGTGCCCCGTATATTGTGGCTACTGAGAATGACAGCCTGAACGGGGTAACGATGCTGTTCAACTATCTGCTTACGAATACGGCTCAGATTTTTGCCGATGTCCGGACGTTCTGGAGTCCTGCTGCGGTTGAACGGGTGACCGGATATAAGCTGGAAGGAGAGGCGGCGCACGGGCTGCTGCATTTGATCAACTCGGGCTCTGCGGCGCTGGATGGTACGGGAGAGCAGACGGTGGACGGGAAGCCTGCTATCAAGCCGTTCTGGGAGATTACGGATGAGGAGGCGGAGCGCTGCATAGCAGAGACCCAGTTCCGTCCGGCTTCGCAGGAATATTTCCGCGGGGGCGGCTTCTCCACCGATTATTTAACAAAAGGCGGAATGCCTGTAACGATGGCCCGGCTCAATCTGGTTAAGGGGCTTGGTCCCGTGCTTCAGCTTGTAGAGGGTTATACTGTGGAGCTGCCTGAAGCGGTTCACAAGACGCTGGATGAGCGGACCGATCCGACCTGGCCGACGACCTGGTTTGCTCCTAAGCTGACGGATCAGGGCTCATTCAAAACCGTTTATGATGTCATGAACAACTGGGGAGCCAACCATGGTGCAATCAGCTACGGGCATATCGGAGCAGATCTGATTACGCTGGCTTCCATCCTGCGGATTCCGGTCAGTATGCACAATGTGGATGAGGATCGGATTTTTAGACCGCGCGTGTGGTCCCTGTTCGGAACAGAGGATCTGGAAAGTGCAGATTACCGGGCTTGCCGCAACTTCGGACCACTGTACTAAAATCGGAGGCAAAGCAGGTGCGGGATATGGATGAAATAATCAAGCTGCTCGCAGTGGACCTGGGGGCCAGCTCCGGCAGAGTCATGCTGGGCCTGTATGACGGTAAGCGTATAGTGATGGAGGAAGTTCACCGGTTTGCCAATCAGCCGGTTGAGCTGCACGGGCATTTGTACTGGGATGTGCTGCAGCTGTTTCATGAAATCAAGCAGGGAATACGCAAGGCGGCCAGGGAGCACGGGACTTTGACGTCTGTCAGCGTAGATACCTGGGGTGTCGACTACGGCTTTCTTGACCGGAAGGGGCAGCTGCTGTATGCCACGCATCATTACCGGGACCAGCGGACAGCTGCCTATACTCCTATTCTTGAGGAGCTGCTGCCGCCGGATGAGCAGTTTAGATTGACAGGCAATCAGTCAGCCAGCATTAACACGGTGTATCAGCTGTTCGCGGATCTGCAGGAGAGTCCCTGGCTCAGGGAGACCGCAGACCGGCTGCTGCTGATGCCGGACCTGTTCCATTATCTGCTCTCCGGCACCGCCGCCGGGGAGCAGACGATCTGGAGCACCAGCGGCCTGCTGGCTGCCGGATCAGTGACTCCATCCGCCAAGGTGATGAACCGGCTGCGGCTTCCACTCAGCCTGATTCCGGAGCTGGTGCCGGCCGGAACGGTGACCGGCCAGCTGCTGCCTGCGCTGCAGGAGGAGCTTGGCACAGGCCCGCTGCAGGTTATTGCCGGGGCTTCCCATGACACGGCCTCTGCGGTGGCTTCCATACCCTATGGGCCGGGAGCAGAGACGGCCGCTTTTATCAGCTGCGGGACATGGTCCCTGGCAGGCATGGTGACAGAGCAGCCGGTGCTGACGGATCAGGCCCGTGAATACGGCTTTACCAATGAGGGCTGCTTCGGCGGCGGAAACCGGCTGCTGAAGAATATTACGGGGCTGTGGATTTTGCAGGAGACGCAAAGAGGCTGGGTGCAGGCGGGTGAGCCGGTGTCTCATCAGGAGGCGGTCCGGCTTGCCGCAGAAACCCGAAGTGAAGGTTATGCTGCAGCTGTCATAGATCCGGATGATGTCCTGTTCAGCACGCCGGGGGATATGCCCGGCCGGATTGCAGCTTATTGTACCCGTACCGCCCAGCAGCCGCCGAAAAGTAAGGGCGAGGTTATTCTGACCATTCTACAGAGCCTTTCTTCGGCTTATGCCCAGACAATAAAGGAGCTTGAGCAGCTGACCGGACAGGGCATCCGCACAATCCATATGGTGGGCGGAGGCATCCGCAATGAGCTGCTGTGCCAGCTAACGGCTGAGGCCACCGGAAAAGAGATTATCGCCGGGCCTGCCGAAGCCAGCGCAATCGGTAATATAGCTGTCCAGTTAGCCGCTCTGGGAGCAGTCAAGGCTTCTGCGCTCAGAGAGCTTGTGGCACAGTCCTGTACGCTTGTCCGTTATTATCCGTCGAAATAAAGGAGAGTTACCATGAATCAGAAAGAACAAGAGCTGCGCCTGCTGATCTGTGATATCGGCAGAAATTTGTTCAACAAGGATTTTATCGCCGCCAATGACGGGAATATTTCGGCCCGTCTGTCCGAAACGGAAGTTCTTGCTTCACCGACAGGAGTCAGCAAAGGCTATCTGCAGCCGCATATGCTCGTTAAGGTCAATCTGCAGGGAGAGATCCTTGAAGCAGACGAGGGCTACCGCCCTTCCACTGAAGTGAAGATGCATCTGCGGATCTATAATGAGCTGCCCGAAATGAACGGGGTGGTGCATGCCCATCCGCCTTATGCGACAGCTTTTGCGATCAAGGGTGAGCCGCTGGATAAAATGATGATGCCGGAGTCGGTCATAGCAATGGGAGATATTCCACTGGCTGCATACGGGACACCTTCTACGGAAGAAATCCCGGATTCGCTGATCCCGTTCCTGGGCAAGAAAACGGCCGTCCTGCTGGAAAGCCACGGCGCCCTGACCTGGGGCAAGGATGTTATGAGCGCCTACATGAACATGGAGCGTCTCGAATACACAGCAAAGCTGACGTTCATTACCCGGATGATCAAGGGGGAGCGCGAGCTGCCGCAGAACCGGATTGATGAGCTGGTTGCCCTGAGGTCTTTTTATGGAATGTAGACCGGCTGTCCAAGGAGGTACAGCATGCTGAAGAAAATTCCTAAGCTGCTGTCCCCCGAACTGGTCCGCGTGCTGATGGAGATGGGCCACGGGGATGAGCTGGTGCTGGCGGATGCCCATTTTCCGGGTCACTCCCTGCATAACAGAGTGCTGAGATACGACGGGGTGGGTATCCCTGCACTGCTCGATGCGATCCTTGAGCTGCTGCCGCTGGATCATTATGTGCCGCATCAGGCGGCTTTTATGGCTGTAGTGGAAGGTGATCCGTCAGTGCCGGAGGTCTGGTCCGTGTATGAAGCTATTCTTGGGAAGCATGACGGGGCGGCGACGGTTGAATATGAGGAACGCTTTGACTTTTACAGCCGCTCCAGGCAGAGCTACGCTATTGTGGTTACGGGGGAAGAGGCTCTTTACGGCAATATCATTATCAAAAAGGGTGTTGTTACAGCAGAGGGCTGCTAAGAAAATTCATCTGTCCTCTGGAATGATGCTATGAAGACCGGATTTTAATTGAAAATAGCGAGGCTACAGCGGACATGTTCATGTGCTGTGGCCTTTTTTTGATTGTGCAGAGCCGAAAGAGCAGAAAAGAAGTCAAAATTATACACACTCCCGGCAAAAGTTATCTACTCCGCGGATGCCCCAATCTCTTACGATAAGGCAAACGCAGTGTGAGTGAGGGAGAGAGATATAATGTGGAAGCATGCAATTGAGGATGCCATCGTCAAAATACAGCGCAATATCGGCCGTTTCGGAGACCGTTACCCCCATGTAGGCCATGGCCGGCAGTATTCATTGATTGAGAACGAGGATTGGACCAACGGCTTCTGGAGCGGAATGCTGTGGCTTGGTTATGAATATTCGGGAGACAGGCGGCTTCTTGACGCAGCCAGGAAAACTGTGGACAGCTTCCGCAGCCGAATGGAGCAGGGAATCGTGCTCGACCATCATGATATCGGCTTCCTGTATTCACTGTCCTCCAAAGCGCAGTGGATTGTGGAACGAGATACAAATGCGCGTGAGCTGACACTGCTGGCAGCAGACTGCCTGATGGCCCGCTGGCGCAGGCAGGGGGAATACTTTCAGGCTTGGGGCCGGGAAGGTGATACTGCGGAAGGCGGGCGGATTATTATTGATTGCCTGCTCAATCTGCCTCTGCTCTACTGGGCCTCGGAGCAAACCGGGAAGCCGGTTTATAAGACGGCGGCAGAGCTTCAGGCTAACAAAAGCCGGCGTTATCTGGTGAGGGGTGACGACAGCTCGTATCATACCTTTTTCTTCAATCAGGAGACCGGAGAGCCCATTGGAGGCGCGACCCATCAGGGATACACAAACGGATCAACGTGGACAAGGGGACAGGCCTGGGGCATTTACGGCTTTGCGCTGTCGTATCGGTATACCGGCGATCCGCAGTTCCTGGATACCTCCAAAAGGATGGCCCGGTATTTCCTTGAGCATCTGCCGGAGGACGGGGTGGCTTACTGGGACTTCAATCTGCCGCCGGATGCAGAGCGTCCGTACCGCGACAGTTCCGCATCGGCCATCGCTGCTGCCGGACTGCATGAGCTGTTATCCCATTTGGATGAAAACGAACCCGGATATGCCTATCTCCGCAGCGGGCTGCTCAACACAATGGAAGCGCTGGTTTCGCATTACTCCACGATAGGCGACGAGCAGGCGGAAGGGCTGCTTAAGCATGGTTCTTATCATGTCCGCGGAGGTCAGGCGCCTGATGAATATATGATCTGGGGAGATTATTTCTACCTGGAAGCATTGCTGAGACTGGAAAAAGGGATCGGAGGCTATTGGTATGAGCGGGGATAGCGGAGCTTTAGAAGCAGATCACTTGCCGTCAATGGAAACCTTGTTGACTCTGTTGAACCTTGATTACCCCGGCTTGGAAAAGGTGAAGGAAGCGGCTCGATATGAGCGGTACTCTGAGGCACTGGCAGAGCTGCAGGCGTATTTCATTAATCGTCCGGTTCCCGGGGGCTTTCCCGCTCATGCAGACCGGACTGTTATCCCGGCATACGTCCGGGAGCATTGCCCGGAGGAGCTCGGGCTGGTGCTCCGCACGGCTGATGAGGTGCTGAAGCAGACCTTTCTGTTCCGGTTTCCCTGGGATATGGAACGAACACGCATCCCGGTTGTTTTTACAGAGAAGATAGACTGGAATCATGTTCCGTCCGGAGATGTTGAATGGCCCTATATGCTGAACCGCCACCGCTACTGGATTGCCTTGGGCCAGGCATCAGTGCTCACTGGCGGTGAGTGTTATGCGGAGCGGTTGTGCCGGCAGATGGAAGACTGGATTGACCGCAATCCGCTGCCCGGAGATCCTGCGGGCTCGCTGAACTGGCGCAGCATCGAAGCCGGCCTGCGGGGAACGAACTGGACAAAGGCCGTCTCCTACATTCTGGACTCCCCGTTCCTTACCGGGGAACTGCTGTGCAAGTTCCTGCTGTCCCTTCATATTCATGCGGCGTATTTGGCCGCATCGTATAACGGATGGAAGAATATCAGCAACTGGGGAGTGCTGGAGTCCTGCGGACTGCTGCATATCGCCAGATTCCTCCCTGAATTCCGCCTGGCGGAGGAGTGGACGGTGCTGGCGCTTGCACGAATGAAATCGACTGCCTCCTTGCAGATTCTTCCGGATGGAATGCACTGGGAGCAGTCGCCAACCTACCATCATGAAGTGCTGCACTGTTACCTGGAAATGCTGCATCTGTGCCATAGCGGCGGACTCCGGGCGGATGAAGCGGTAACGGACGCCGTACACCGGATGGCCCGTGCCTCGCTGGACGCCTCGCGTCCGGACCGGCGGCAGACGATGACGGGGGATAGCGACAGCTCGGATATCTCGACGGTGATGGCGGCAGCCGCGCTGATTTTTAATGATCCCGTTCTGCGGTTCGGAGGCGGCGACTGTCCCGGCTATGACAATGCCTGGCTGTTCGGCGCCGCAGGGCTGAGACAGTATGAACGGCTTGGCCCCGAATTGCCGCCGCTGCTGTCCCGGCCGTTTCCTTATTCGGGCAATTACTGCATGCGTTCGGGCTGGGATGAGCAGGCGTTGTTCCTGCTGCTGCGCTGTGCACCGCTTGGCGGCGGGCATGGCCATGCCGATTCTCTGCATATCGATCTGTTCGCTTACGGCAAAGAGCTGCTTACCGATCTGGGCCGCTACAGCTACAGCAATGAAGAACCGCTGCGGGCCGAGCTGAAACGTCCGTCTTCCCATAATACAACGGTTGTAGACGAGACTGATTTTACGGAAATTCTGGATACCTGGCAGTTCGGAAATATCGCTTTTCCCACCGGTGTCCGCTGGATTTCCCAGCCGGGTTTCGATTACGCAGAGGCCAGCCATGACGGTTACCGCAGACTGGATGATCCGGTTTATCCGCGCAGGCGGATCCTGTTTCTCAAGCCCCACTGCTGGCTGCTGATGGACAGCTTTGACTGCTCGGCAGAGCACCGCTTCAGGCAGTATTTTCATTTCCCTCCCGGACAGGTCAGTCTTTCCCGGGATACGGGAGTATGCCTGACCCGCAATGCTGGCTCGGCCAATCTTTGCGTAATCCCCGCCGCCAAGCCAGGGCTTGCCGCAACAATTGAAGAGTGCAGCGTGTCGTACGAGTACAATCAGATCGAAGCCGCCTCCTGTGCAGTTTATGAAATAGCCGGATCCGGTACTGTGTCCATCACGCAGCTGCTGTATCCGCTGCCGCCGGGTTCAGCCAAGCTGCCGGTTCTGGAAAATGTTCCGGTATACCGTTATACCGGCGAGCTGGTCACGGCTGCACAGGCAGAGGCGTTCCGCATATTGCTTCCCGGACAACCGGAGATAATCGTGCTGATCTGCCACCGTCTGCCGTCTCTGCATGCCGATTCAATGGTGGTTGAAGGCATACAGGTCTTCGGGGAGGTTGTTGTGATTGAGCCAGGCAAGCCCGGAAGCCAGGCCGGGGTTATAAAGTAGTAATGACGGGCAGCCAGTGGAGTATTTTTCCTGAGGGCCGGGGTCTTCAGGGGATGTCCATCCGCTGCCGGGAGCTGTTACAATAGATGCAAATGACCCGAAACGAAAGAGGCGCAGTGCATGCATAAACTTACCTACTACCGGAGAATCCAGCTGTCGTTTCTGCTGTTCATTATATTGCCGATCCTCGCAGTCTCCGTCTTCTCGTATACCCTGCTCAAGCAGAATATGATCGAGAAATTCCAGCTGAGCAACAGCAGCATGCTGAACGTTATTGCCGGTGAGATCGAGCGGACCATTGATGATGTAACCTTTGCCTCGCATTATATTGTTAACGATACCGGCCTCCGTGCCTCACTGGATAATTTTGCTGATACCGGCCGGATAAACACATACACAGACTATACCCGGTTTATGAAAATCAAGGACAGCTTTTCGCTCATTACCTCCAAGCCCTTAAATAACAGCATCCGCATGTATCTGGTCAACCGGGCAGGGTTTGTCATTTCGCCTGATTCGGAGAATCTGACGGCAATGAGCGGGCGGCTGGACCAGCTGCTGGCTAAGGTTGACCCTTTCCGGCCTGCCGTACTGCAGTGGCTTGGCCTTGTAAAGGATGAAGCGGATGGCAAGGGGACTTATTATATCGCCAGAGTCATCGGCGGGGGAGCGGCACAGCCCTATACGTCAGTGCTGCTGATCGCTATCAGGACGTCTTATTTTGAGCAGCTGCTCAGCCGGGTGGAGTTTGGCTCGCCAGCCTTGTTTGACGGCAGCGGAGTGCGGATCGCCGGCGGCCCGGATATGGCGCTGCAGCCGGAGAAAACGCCGGACGCAAAGCTCCGTCTGGAGACAGTGCTGGACAAAACAGACTGGACACTTGTCTACGAAACGTCCGAGGAAGCGCTGACCGGGCAGATCTCACGTGCATTTTACACTGGAATTGGCCTGGTGCTGCTCTTTACCCTGCTGTTCTCCGTTATCTCGCTTTTCTTTGCGAAAAGGCTGCACAGCCCGATCCGCAAGCTGCAGCGGGTGGCCCGCCAGTTTACAATGGGCAACCGTGACATGCGGCTGGATATCGTCGGCAAGGATGATATTGCGGAGCTGGGCTCCTCCTTTAACCTGATGCTGGATGAAATTGAGGTGCTGATAGCCAATATCGAGCAGGAACAGGAGCAGAAGCGGGTGATTGAGCTGGAGGCCCTGTTTATGCAAATCCGGCCGCATTTTTTGATCAATACCCTGAATTCAATTAAATGCAGCCTGATCCTGAATAATGACCAGCTGCACAGCAGTGTTATCGATTCGCTGATGGGACTGCTCCGTGCTTATCTGAAGGTCAGTGAGCCTTCTACGCTGGAAGAGGAATGCCGGCTGCTCGGATATTATGCCGATATCATGAATGTACGCAATGAAATGGAGCTGCAGCTGGAATTCGGGCTGACGCCTGATCTGGAAAAGTTTGCTGTCCCGAAGCTGGTGCTTCAACCGCTTGTGGAGAATGCCATTGTCCATGGCCTGGTCGACCGTGAGAATCCCCGGATTGCGCTAAGCGCATCCAGGGAGCAGGGCATCGTCACTATAATCATTGCCGACAATGGCTGGGGAATGGAGGAAGAGCTGCTTGTGGCGCTGAACCGCCAGCTGAATGACCCGGAATCGGAAGAGTATGCCGCTTACCGGAGGGTAGGCTTGCGGAACGTGATTCAGCGTCTGCGTCTGACCTTTGGTCCGGCTGCGGCGATGGAGCTGTGTACAAACGCGCAAGGCGGCATTTCGGCTGTTCTCAGTATTCCGGAACCGGACCGTTAAAGATCACAGGAGGTTAACATTATGCACAGAGTCATGCTGATCGACGACGATATTCCAATGCTGAAGGTGCTGCAGCAGATGATTGACTGGGAGGAATTGGACCTGCATGTAGCCGGAAGCACGTATTCCAGCGCCAAGGCGCTCCACATGTTCAGGGAGACGCAGCCTGATATCGTCATTACAGATATTGGGCTGCCCAAGAAATCCGGAATTGAGCTGGCTGCAGAGTTTACGGCAATGAAGCCTGATGTGAGGATCATCTTCCTGACCTGTCATGAGGATTTTCACTACGCCCAGGCCGCGGTCAGGCTGGATGCTGATGACTATCTGCTTAAGGACAAGCTGTCTGCAGAGCAGCTGGAGGCAAGTCTGCGCAAATCAGTTTCCCGCCTGAAATCAGGTATTGCAGGAAGCCAGCTGGAGAGCATGCCGAATAACGGGGGGCTGCTGAGACGGGCGCTTCTGCAGATGATCATGGATGGTGCAGATCTGGAGCGGGTCCGTCCGCATGCCGCCCGGCTGGGAATATCCTGGAGCTATCCCTGGTTTATGATGGGCATCGTTAATCTCCGCTACTGTGCCTATGAACCTTTTTACAACCGGAGCAATCTGCCGCTTATCCGTTATGCGGTTTACAATATTGCGCTGGAAATTGCGGAGTCCTACGAAGGGATTACCCCGTTCATCGAACAGGAGCAGTTCATGATCCTGTACAATTACCGTCATAATCTGGCCGGTAACGATGCGGCGTACTTCCACTCCTATCTGGAGGAGCTGATTGCCCAGAGCTCGGCTTACCTCAAGCTGACCCTGCAGATTGTTGCGGTGTCGGACCGGCTGGCGCTTCAGGCTGCCGGAGCGGTCTATCAGCAGCTCAGATTAGGCAGGCCCGAGTTCTACAGCACGGAGCAGCTTGTTATGGCTCCCTGCAGCCAGCTGCTGGAGAACATGTTCTATCCGGCACCTCAAGGATTTGCCGATCCGTTCCGCAATAAGCTGGAGAAGGCTATCCTTGAGAAGGAGGTTGAGGCTATCCGGCTGGTACTGGAGCAGTTCGGACAGGAGGCGCTAAGCCGCAGGACAGAGCCTGGCGAGTGGATTGGTGAGCTGATCCAGCTGATGCGCGGTGCGGAGGTGCTGTTCGCGTGCCGGAAGCCGGATGAAGATATTTATTACTATCTCGGTGAAGCAAGAACAGCTGAGGACACGCTGGGGCTTGCCTTTGGACGGATGGAGCAGCTTGTAAGAGAGCAGGGGACGTATTCTGCGCCTGTACCTGCAAATGAGCCGAGGCTTCAGGTTATTCAGGCGTTCATCGACCAGCATCTGACAGAGAATATTACTTCTATTGATATTGCGCAGTATCTGTACCTGAATCCAAGCTATTTCTCCCGGTATTTCAAGCGCCTGACGGGTCTAAGCTTCACCGATTATGTGCATCAGTACAAAATGAGAATTGCGGCCAATATGCTGAAAAGCTCAAGCCAGACGCTGGAAATGCTGGCGATGGGCCTTGGCTATTCCGACAGGGCCTACTTTTCCAAGGTTTTCAAAAAATATATCGGAGTGACCCCGAGCGATTACAAACAGAAGAAGCAGCTCCGGCGGACACCCTGAATGCTTCAGTTCCAGCCTCGCCTCCGTATGACCGTGCCGCGCATATATGCGCGGCTGTTTTTATGTCCGCCTTCCCGATTAAGCCCCTGTCAAAAAGGTCAAAATCTTACCTGTTACCGGTCAGAATCCGGCCTTTGAAATCGGGGTCCTTCCCGTATGATTATTTCAACAAATCATGTTAGAGGTGATCGAAGTGGAAGCTGTAAAAAAAGCCGCACTGACCGGCCAAAGCCGGACCGCGGACAAAAAATTCTGGACGCCGAAGCGGAAGGAAGCGCTGGTCGGCTGGCTGTTTCTGACCCCTGAAATTATCGGCATGCTGCTATTGAATGTGTTCGCGCTTGGTTTCTCACTGTATCTGAGCTTTTCCAAATGGGATATGCTGTCCGGCGTGTCCGGCATCGAATGGATCGGGCTGGGGAATTACGCCGAGCTGTTCCGGGACCCTGCCGTCATTGAAGCGCTGAAGAATAACCTGCTCTACACTGTGATGACGGTGCCTGTTCCCATCGCTGTAGCACTGGTGCTGGCTGTTATTATCAATAACAGTGTTTTTTTAAAGAGCTATTTCAAAGTTGTCTTCTTTATTCCGTACATCTCATCGATTATTGCCATTGCGGCTGTATGGAGCGCGCTGCTGCATCCGTCGCTGGGACCGGTTAACCAGGTGCTGATGCAGCTAGGCATTGATTCGCCGCCAAAATGGCTGGTTGATCCAAGCACCTCGTTATTGTCCATCGCCATTATCAGCACCTGGGCGAGCCTGGGATATACAATCATTATCTACACGGCTGGCCTGACTAACATATCCAGTGAAATTTATGAAGCGGCTGATATTGACGGTGCGACGCCGGTCAGGAAATTTCTGCGGATTACGGTTCCGCTGCTGCGCCCGACTACCTTTTTCCTGCTTATTACGATGCTGATCGGCTCCTTCAAGGTATTCGATATTATCTCCTACCTGACCGAGGGCGGACCGAACAATTCATCGACAGTGCTGGTCTACCGCATTTATGAAGAAGGCTTCACCAACTATGATATGGGCTATGCTTCGGCTATTTCCTGGCTTCTGTTCGCAATTATCGGTGTGATTACGGTTGCGACCTGGAAGCTGCGGAACGAACAAGCTTAGGATAAGGGAGGGATTAAGCATGCAAATCATAAGCAAAAATATCTCGAAATCGGTTCTGACCCTTGTGATGGGGATTGTGTCCATAGTCTTTCTGGTCCCGCTGATCTGGATGGTCTCGGCAGCCTTTAAATTTGAAAAGGATGTTATGCGTTTTCCGATCCAGTGGATTCCCGATAATATCAATGTCATTTACAATTTCAAAGCGGTGTGGATGGGCCGGGTGCCGTTTTATGATTTCTACTTCAATTCTTTGAAGGTAGCTGTCATTACGACGCTGCTCACCCTTATTATCTCCTCAATGTCTGCTTACGGGCTGACGAAGCTGCATTTCAAGGGCAGAAATCTGATTTTTCTGGCGCTGCTGTCCTTTATGATTATTCCTGACCAGGCAACGCTGATTCCGCGGTTTCTGATTATCCGCTGGCTCGGATTGTACGATACCCATGCGGCCATTATCCTGATGAGCATGTTCTCGATTTATTTTACCTTTCTGCTCCGTCAATTTATGATGGACATCAGTGATGAATATATTGAGGCTGCACGGATTGACGGGGCAGGACATCTGCGCACATTTGCTTCTATTATGATTCCGCTGTGCAAACCGGTGCTTGCTACCGTAGCCATTATTAAATTCATCTGGACCTGGAATGATTACCAGAACCCGCTGATTTTCCTGATGAGCAAGAAGCTGTATACCATTCCGCTGGGGATTACGCTTTTCCGCGACGACTACACAAACAACTACGCCATCATGATGATGGCTGCCCTGTCGGCAATCATTCCGCTGCTGGCTGTCTTTATTGTCATGCAGAAGCAGGTCATTAACGGGATTGCCCTGGGCGGAGTCAAAGGCTAGACCCTGCAGGGCGGTGTCCGAAGAAGGTAAAAAATCTCCCCGTTGCACCTCAAAATTATACACTTGGCTGTCCGGGCAGCCCGATATACTAAGGTAGCAAAGAGGAGCATCATCCATTTACGGTCAAGGGGGAAAACAGGATGAAACAAGTGTCAAAACGCAGAGCAGCGGCAGCGCTGGCCTTATTACTGACCGGCGCCATTGCAGTCAGCGGGTGCGGGGGCAATTCAGCGGGCTCGGAGGAGGCCTCAAACGGCGGCTCGGCCGGTAACCCGGGCAGCGCATCGGAGCCGGTAACCATCAAGTACTATAACTGGGATAATGAAGCGCAAACGGCGGGCACGGACGCCATGCTTGCAGACTTTATGAAGCAGAATCCGGAAATCAAGGTAGAGCATGTGGTGCTGGTTCCGGGAGACTCTGTTGAAATGCTGAAGAAGCTGGACTTTCTGATCTCTTCTGGTGAAGCTGTAGACGTAGTTGCACTGCCGAACCTGGGTGCAGTATATGAACGGGCCACAAGAGGAGCCCTGTCACCGCTTAATGAATTGTATGAACAGAACAGCCTTGTTCCCGAGGAAGAGTATTATGTCAATCCAAAAATTGATGACCAGTACTACGGCATGCAGCTTACTTCAAGCTTCAACTATGTCCTTCTCAACAAGGATGCTCTGGACGAAGCCGGATTGCCGGTGCCGACCTATGGCTGGACCTGGGATGACTACCGCGATTACGCCAAGAAGCTGAACAAAGGCGAGGGGGTAGACAAGCGCTACGGAACATACTTTCATACCTGGGAGCTGTACATGAACGCCCCGGCGCAGACGGTAATGAAGGACCCGTTCCGCTATGACGACGGCACCACGATTTTAGCAGACCCGACCTATAAATACTTTTTCCAGCTCCGGAAAGATATGGAGACTGCCGATCAGTCGGCCAAGCCTTACGCTGATGTGCTGGCTGCCAAGCTGAATTACCGGACCGAGTTCTTTAATGAAGAAGCTGCTATGGTGCTGACGGGCAGCTGGACCATTCCGGACCCGGGCAATCAGGAGCAATATCCGCACAGCTTCACTACGGCATTCGCACCGGTTCCGCTGCCTCCGGCAAATGCTGAACCGAAGGATTATGAAGGCGGTAAATATTTTACCAGCGGCACCCAGGTCGTCATGGGCTCAACTACTAAGCATAAGGAAGCATCCTTCAAGCTGATGCGTTATATGACAACAGCGGACTCGGAATCCAGACTGGAATTCTCCGGCTGGAAGAAGGCAGACAATCAAGTCGTGCTGGACCGTCTGATCGGTGAGGACAGGGAGCTGTACGACGTCGAGTCCCTGCAAAATACACTGTTCGGCGATGAAATCCAGTACCTGGACGCTTCCAGTGTAATTACCGTTTCTACTTCAGAATTGACGAAGGTCATCAATGACGGATTCAGTAAATTCATGCTCAGCGATGAATCCATTGATGATGTGCAGAATTGGATGGTAGACGAAGCAACCAAAATTATCAATGAAAAGGAAAACAAGTAGCTTATATTAGTGATAAACGGAGAACAAAAGAGCTTCGGGGACCGCCTGCCGGCCGCTCCGGAGCTTTCTTGTTCTTACAGGAGAATGGGGGCGGCGAGCTTGAGCCGATTGGAATGGAAGGATCAGAAATACCTGCTGGATGGCCGGGAGCACCGGATTTTGTCCGGGGCAATGCATTATTTCCGCATTGTTCCGGAGTATTGGGAGGACCGGCTGCTGAAGCTGAAAGCATGCGGCTTCAATACGGTAGAGACCTATATCCCCTGGAATTTTCATGAACCGGCGGAAGGGAGCTTCCGGTTTGACGGAATGGCAGATGTCGCCGGTTTTATTAAAACAGCGGGAGCGCTCGGATTGCATGTCATTGTCCGTCCTAGTCCGTATATTTGTGCGGAATGGGAATTTGGAGGGCTTCCGGCATGGCTGTTGAAATCGGGGATGGGGCTGCGCTGCATGGACGCTGGATATCTGGAGAAGGTGGACCGGTATTACGATGTGCTGATTCCGCTGCTAGTGCCTCTGCTCTGCACGAACGGCGGGCCTGTTGTGGCTGTGCAGGTGGAGAACGAATACGGGAGTTACGGGAATGATACAGCTTATCTGAAATATGTGCGCGACGGGCTGATCTCGCGCGGGGTAGACTGCTTGCTGTTTACATCAGATGGACCTACCGATGAGATGCTGATTGGCGGCACTGTTGAAGGGCTGCACGCAACCGTCAACTTTGGGTCCCGGGTAGAGGAATCTTTCGGCAAATACCGGGAGTACCGGCAGGATGAGCCGCTGATGGTGATGGAATATTGGCTGGGCTGGTTTGACCACTGGATGCAGCCCCATCATGTCCGGGAAGCCGGGGATGTTGCCCGGGTACTGGATGAAATGCTGGAGCAGGGCTCTTCGGTGAATCTCTATATGTTCCATGGCGGAACCAATTTCGGCTTCTATAGCGGAGCCAACCATGGCGAAGGATATGAACCGACCGTAACCAGCTATGATTACGATGCGCCGCTGACCGAATGGGGCGACATTACGGATAAATACAAGGCGATCCGGCAGGTACTCGGGAAGCACGGCATCGCTGCAGGCTGCCCGCTGCCGGAGCCGCTTCCGAAACTGGCTTATGGACGGGTAAAGCTGGCTGAAACGGCGGACCTGCTGAAGCAGCTGGATACCCTGGCCGACAGCCGCACCCAATCGGTCACGGTCCAGCCGATGGAGCAGCAGGATCAGGCATATGGCCTGATCCTGTATTCCACAAGGATTAAAGGACCAAGGACCGGTCAAAAGCTGCATCTGCGCGAGGTTCATGACCGTGCCCAGGTTTTTCTGGACGGCAAGCTGCTCGGTGTAGTGGAGAGGTGGAATCCGCTGCCGCTCGAGCTGAATATTCCTCCCGAAGGGGCAAGGCTGGATATTCTGGTTGAGAATATGGGGCGGGTCAACTATGGGCCGTGGCTCCGGGACCCTAAAGGCATTACTGAAGGAGTGCTGATCGATAACCAGTTCCAATCGAACTGGAGTATTTATACGCTGCCGATGGAGCCGGCTGTGCTGGAACAGGTGGATTATGAGGTCAGTTCAGAAGAACCGGCAATTTCGCTCGAAGAGCGTCCGGCCTTTTACCGGGGAACCTTCGAGGCGGAGGCTGTGGCGGATACCTTCCTGCGGTTTGACGGCTGGAATAAAGGAATAGCCTGGATCAACGGCTTTAACCTTGGAAGGTACTGGAAGGCCGGCCCGCAGCACACTTTGTATGTACCGGGTCCCCTGCTCCGCAAAGGACGTAACGAAATTGTTCTGCTGGAGCTGCACGGTCCGCCCGGAGACCGGGAAATTGTGCTCACAGATGTGCCTGACCTCGGGGAGTCTGCGGCTGTGGACGAGCGGGTACTGAACTTTGTGCAGGAGGAGTAAATAGCGAGAATTGCCTGAAGGGGGATGCCGCATGAGGAAAGGGAGGCTGTGCAGCTATAACAAGCTGTACAGCCTCCCTGATTGCTGATTTATAGGACAGCTGCAGCTCAGCCGTTCAGCTGTGACATCAGCTCTTTCATATAGCGGGTTCCGTGGACCCCGTCTTTGGGGCTTACCTGTTCAATGCGGGCCAGCTCATCTGCTGTGAGTTCAATGGCCGCGGCCTTTGCATTCTCCTCCAGATATTTGATCCGCTTCGTTCCGGGGATCGGCAGCGCACCCTTTGCAATGGTCCAGGCGATGGCCAGCTGTGAAGGCGTACAGTTTTTCTGAGCTGCAATTTCAGTGATTTTATCTACAATCTCTACATTCTTTATGAAATTATCCCCCTGGAACCGGGGCATGTATCTGCGCAGATCGCCGGCATCCAGGTCATCAAATTGCCGGATTTCGCCGGAGATGAAGCCTCTGCTTAGCGGGCTGTAGGCTAAATGGGTAATGCCGAGCTCTCTGGCCGCGGGAAGAACCTCATCCTCAATGTCCCGGCTCCACAGGGAATATTCGCTCTGCAGTGCAGAGATGGGATGCACGGCATGCGCACGGCGGAGCGTGGAGGCTGAGGCCTCTGACAGGCCGAGGCTGCGGATTTTGCCCTCTTTTACAAGATCAGCCATGGCTCCTACAGTCTCCTCAATGGGTACATCAGGATCTACCCTGTGCTGGTAGCAGAGATCGATATAGTCGGTATTTAAGCGGCGCAAGCTGGCCTCAACGGCTTTTTTCACATAATCAGGGTGACCGTTCAGACTTTCATAGTTAGGGGTATAGCCGAATTTGGTAGCGATAATCGCCTGATCCCGGCGGTCCTTGACTGCTGCTCCAAGCAGCTCCTCGTTGTGCCCGTTTCCGTATACATCTGCTGTGTCAAACAGTGTGACCCCGATATCAAGTGCATGCTGAATGGTCTTAATAGACTCCGCATCATTGGTTTCCCCGTACATGCCGGGTGACATGCCCATAACTCCAAGTCCCACTGCTGAAACGGTAATTCCGCTGTTTCCCAATTTTTTGTGCTTCATATGCTGATTTCTCCCCATTCTTTATACTTGTTTGCTGATGCTGTCCATCTGGTCCAGAAGCTTGCTCTCGGAAGGAAGCCTTCCCTGTTCAATCTCCGCATAAATGACCAGCTTGTTGTCCACGGCTTCAAGGGCTTCGGCAAGCTCCTGCTGCCGCCGCTGCAAATCCTCCCTGTACTTGTTCAGAATTGCTTTTCGCTGCGGAATTGTTGAATCGCCGTCCAGTGCAAGCCGGACCATCTGCTTCAAGGTAGACACCTTCATCCCGGTTGCCCGGAAGCAGGTCATCAGCCTCATCCAGTCCAGGTGCTCCTGCTCAAATATCCGGTTTCCGTGCTGATCCCTTTGAATATAAGGAAGCAGCCCCTCTTTTTCGTAATAGCGGATTTTGTGGGCAGGGCAGCCCAGGCGGTCAGAGGCTTCTTTTATAGAAAATGCCATGCTCCTTATCCTCCTTTCTGGCTTACATCAGGTATACCTGGCGGCTTGCTTTATAAAGCTTAAGGGTTAATGTACACATTAAGGCAAGCAGTAATTTATAGAGAATATCATAAACCGGTACAAGTATGGAAAAGGTCCGGCAAAGTTAGACTTTAGAACAGGTTAAAGAGTATGCTTGTGTGTAAAAGCCCGCATAGCAATGCTGTATAAGGAGAATCCCGTATGATGCTAAATTCCGCAGAATATATAAAATTCCCGTTTGGCTTCTGGTCCGGGGTACAGCAATTAGGAATTGCCCCCGCAGAGATAGCCCGGCAAGCCCGGCTTCCGCTTACTATAATTAAAGAGCCCAAGGTTAGTGCTGCAAAGTACTTTGCGGTCTGGCAGGCTTTTGAAGAGCTGACTCCGGATATTGCGGAGGGGATTACCGGACTTGTAACGTCTTTTGAAACGGTACACTATCCGCCGGATGTGCTGGCTACCTATCATGCCCGTGATTACCGCGATGCGCTTCACCGCATGGCCAGATATAAACAAATGTGCCCGCCCGAGAGGCTGCATATTGCGGAGGAAGGTGCAGACTGTATTATCGGGCTGGAGTGGCAGCATTCACAGGTGCCCGTCCCGCAGATTCTGATCGGGGTTACACTGGCTTATCTGCTGGAGCTGGGCCGGAGGGGGACGGGACAGGCTATAAAAGCCCGAGCAGTAGAGTTTTCACATCCGGCTGCTGATGTAACTGCACTGGAGGCTTATTTTGGGTGTCCTGTTCAGACCGGAACAGGAAGGAACCGGCTCACTCTGAGGCGCAGCGACCTGGACCTTCCTTTCACCACCTATAATGAAGAGCTGCTTGAGATACTGACACCTGCCCTGGACCGGACATTGAATGAACAGCAAGGCAGTCCTTCTGTTTCAGATACAGTAAAATGGATCATCAGGCGGAGCCTCATGGGCGGACATTATGACATCCAGGCTGTGGCCCGGGAGCTCAACATGAGTGACCGGACGCTGCAGCGGCGGCTGAGGGAGGAAGGGACAAGCTTCAAGGCGCTGCTGACGCAAGCCAGGCATGAGCAGGCCAGGGAGTTTCTGGCGGATCTCTCGCTCGAAATTAAGGAAGTCGCCTGTCTGGTCGGCTATGAGGATCAGAATTCTTTTTACCGCGCATTCAGGGTATGGGAAGGGGCTACACCGGCCCGCTGGCGTCTGGAGCATACAGTTCAGCAGGAAGATGGCGTGTACTGCAAGTAAATTGGCAGGGCAGGCTAGTTACCCGGCAGTCCCGGTAAAGTATGATAATCCCTGACGGAACGCAAGGTTATGCTTGAGGTTCTGAATGACATCAAGGGGAGACATGCGCTATGGATATGAGTTTGCAGGGAAAAACGGCCTTAGTAACAGGATCAACGAAGGGGATCGGCAAAGCCATTGCCATGGAGCTGGCGGGAGAAGGAGTGCATGTACTGGTTAACAGCAGAAACCGGGAGGAAGCTGAACGGATTGTTGATGAGATCCGCCGGGTCTTTCCTGCCACTGCTCCGCAGGCTGCTGCTGGAGACCTTACAGATATTGCACAGAGAGAAGCCTTGTATGAACAATACCCGCAGGTGGACATTCTGGTGAACAATATGGGCATCTATGAAATCATGGGCTATGCCGACGCAACCGATGAGATCTGGGAAAAGTATTTCCGTACGAATGTGCTCGCCGCTAACGCATTATGCAGATTCTATCTGCCAAGGATGCTGGAAAATAACAATGGCCGCGTAATCTTTATTGCGAGTGAGGAGGCAGTCATGCCTTCAGGCCAGATGCCGCAGTATGCAGTGACCAAATCGGCGTTGCTCTCCCTTTCCAGAAGCTTGTCCAGATTAACCGCAGGAACTGAAGTGACCGTCAACACGATCATGCCGGGACCGACACTGTCTGAAAATGTGCAGCAGATCATTGAGGGAATCTACGCCGCTGACAATATCCCCTTCGAGGAAAAAGAAAAGAGATTTATGGCGGGGAACCTGCCTCAATCGGAGCTTCAGCGCTTTATCAGACCGGCTGAGATCGGGAAGCTGGCGGCTTTTATCTGCAGCCCTTATGGAGCGGCGTTCAGAGGTTCGGCTGTCCGGATGGACGGGGGAATGGTGCCGACGATTTATTAAGGGGATGAGGACAGAGCGTTCGTATAGAGTGAATGTGTGGAAAAAAGGCAGATCATCCGGCCGGTTCCCCGGCAATGATTATGCAAGTATTGTGCTGCAGGTGTTGTTCTGCGGGTATTACAGGTAATACAGATATTGCTCATCAAGCTAAGTTGAAATTTGCTATCTAATTTTACGGTGAGCGCCGCTATCGGGAAACTAGGTGAAAAAAAGACACTTAATATCGCCGAAAATGCCTCTGAAGCGAGAAATAACCTAATTTAGGTGGCGTTTTTCCACTTAATGGTCGAGAATTCTGCAGAATGTCCGAATGAAGTGGCGAAAATCCAACTAAATGCGGATGGGAGTTCATCCCTTGTTGAAATTGAGAAAAATATAGTAAGTGAGAGCAGTAGCCAGCCCCAGACTAAGGCAATCGTCTGGGGCTGCTGCTTTTTTATGAAGGGAAGCCTATGCCGCGTCTTCTGCGAAAAGCCTCTAAGCCAGCTCAATCACAGCCATCTGGTGATTCTCAAGATGCGGGACAGTGTACGTAATTCCGCCGTCCTGGTCTGCCGTGAACGGCAGCTCACTCATCGCCGGAGCCAGGTAGACCCGCTTGACGGCTGCAGCAGACGGGAGCCGCAGGCTGACGGAGACATCACGCAGCGGCACGATGTCCTCGATTACCTCGATGCGGCCCTTCAGTGCCGGAGCCGCATAGAGAAGATGGTTCACGTAGCGGCGCTCAGCCTGCTGATACTGCAGGGTGGTGATGCCCCGCGCCGGGAGGCTGGTGCTGAGGACAGGCTGCGGGAGCAGCCGGGACAGCGCATGAAGCACCATCTCCTTCAGAATGAGATGGCCGCCGTCGGCATATTCGCTGAATACGTCCCAGGCGATGTAGATCCCGCTGCCGCTTTCGACCATGGCCGGCCCGTTGTCCTCCCGGGCTCCCGGTGTGTGCTGATGCGAGCAAAAGGTGAAAACATCGCGGTTAAAATACGGGTTCTCCAGATGGCCCAGGGCGTTCCCGCCGCTCAGCTCCACCAGCTGACCCTCGCCGTACATGACAAAGGAAGCTTGCTGCAGCGCACCGGGAGTGAAGTGCGGATGGAAATAGGACGGGCGGTACGTGTTCGTTCCCAGCCAGCTCACTCCCAGCTCCAGCGCAAAAGCATCCCCGGCCGGGTTCAGGCCGGACCTGCCGGTGGCAAGCACCTTGCCGCCTGCGGCGGTAAAGGCGGCAATGGCTGACGCCAGCTCCGGCCACACCGGCACCTCATCCGGCAGCACCAGCACCTTGTAGGCTGACCAGTCACTATCTGTATCAACAATGTCATACAGATAGTGGCCTTCGGTCAGGATACGCACGGCTCCGGCATCGGCCAGATTGCGCGCTCCCTTCAGCGCCTGCCCCCCGGGGCAGGCTTCGCGCGCCGCCTCCAGGGACAGGACGGCGATGTCGGCGACGGAGGTAACGCCGCTGCACCATGGCTCCTTCGCCTCGACCTCGGCGTAACCGGCGCCGATCAGGGCATAAGTGGCTTCATCCATCAGGCCGGACGGGTGAAGCTGGTCGCCGATGGAGCATTTGGCACCGTGGGCGAGGCTGAGCGCGGCTTCATAGCGCAGCGCGTTCGGATGCTTGTAGCCGCCGAATTCCCCCCAGGAGGTATGGAATTTGCCGGTCATGCCGAGAAATTCCAGCCCGAGCGGCTGGGCATAACGGGCGGACAGCGGGAAATGGTCGTAGCCCCAGCCCCCGGTCGGGAGCGATTCCAGCTCAAGGTGGGTGTTGACATGGACGAGGTCACGCCGGCCCCGCTGCTGATGGCCGTTGTTGTGATAGACCGGCAGGCCGGGCTTCACGGCATCGATGGTCTCACGGACGCGGCGCGCATAGTTGAGGTAAGTCTGCTCGCCCAGACGGACGACGGCGTCTTCGTCACGCGGGTCCTTGCCCTCTGCAAGCAGGGCAGCTACGCAGTACTGGCAGCGGCATTTGCGGGCACCGACGATGTCGAGGAAGATGCCGTCTGCATCATAACGGCTGACCACCTCATGAAGCTGGGCCAGCAGAATATCCAGATATGGCGTGCCCAGGCAGAATTCGTGGTAGCCCGGCGTCATGAAATCCTTCACCCAGCGCGTGCGGTCCTCCGCGTCGCGGATCAGCCACTCGGGATGGCGGCGGGCCAGCTTTTCGTCAAGGCCGGCAGATAAATAGACCGGTGTGCGGACGCCGATTTCGTGGGCAGCCTCAATCATTTCCCCAAGCAGATCGAAGTCAAGCTGCGGATGGATCTCATTGGCTTCACTGGGATGGTAGGCCCAGCCGTGATGGCATTTGGAGAACACAGTAATGGAATCGACATGGCCGGCGCGCAGCATGGACTGGAACTGGGCTCTGGAGAAATCTTTTCCTATACCTGGAATGGCCTCAGAGGTATGAAAGTCGAGATGAACCTGACGGAAACGCATGGATGAACAGCCCCTTATAGAATTTGGATATAAAGCGATTCCCAGTCAATGTACCTCTTTTCTGCAAGCGCTACCAGTGATATTATAGACTTGAACTAGCACAAAACCGACTTCAATACAGGAGGGGATAAGGTGCTCTGTCTGGAATTCACGATCCCGCCGCTGCCGAAATTCGTCACGGTGGGGCTGGCCGTCTGGTCGCCGGGTGACCGGCATTTTGCCCGTACCTTCGGGGTATATGATCTGCTGCTGGTCAAGCGGGGAACGCTGTATATGGCTGAACATGGGAAGGAATATGCGATCGGTCCGGGCAGGCTGCTGGTGCTTGAGGCAGGGCTGCCGCACGAGGGCTACCGGGTCTGTGAAGAGGATACGGAGATTTACTGGGTGCACTTCATTCATGAAGGGGAGCCGGCCTATATCCGGCAGGAGGATATCCCCTGGTCTGCGCTTCTGGCCAAAGGAACGGTCGAGGATGAGGAGCCCTCTGCGCAGCAGCGGCTGTATATGCCGAAATTTGCTGCAGTAGACGTAGAATCGCTGGAGCCGATTCTGGATGAGATGAACGAGATTCACAGCCGGCTGAACGCCGAAAATGCCCTTCGGCTCCACGTTCTCCTGGCTGAGCTAATGGCTGCGCTGCAGGCGGAATGCGCCCGCACAGCGCTGCCGGAGCCGGCGGTCCGGCTGGCCCGGGCGGCAGCAGCTTATCTCGACCGGCATTGGAAGGAGCCGTTTCAGGTGACGGGTCTGCAGGAGGAGCTGCATTTTCAGGCGGATTATATTACGCGGTGTATGAAGCAGCATATCGGCACAACGCCGCTGCAGTACGTGCTGCAGCGGCGGCTCGAAGAAGCCAAGAAGCTGCTTGGCGGCACGGTGCTCAGCGTCTCCGATATTGCCGAACGGATCGGCATCCGCGATGCCAATTATCTGACCCGGCTGTTCAGTGCAAGATTCGGCATGACCCCGGTAGCTTACCGGCGGCGGCTGCACCAGCGGGATGAAGCAGCTGCAGCCGCAGGAGAGAGCAGGGAGTGATTATCCGTGCTCCCCGGAGCCGCTAATCCGTTCACGGTATTCGGTTGGTGTACAGTTATATAATTTGCGGAACTGGCGGGCGTAATAGTTCTGGTCATGAAAGCCGCTGTCCATGGCCACACGGGATACCGGAAGGTCCGGATTCCGCAGCAGTGTGCAGGAATAGTCCAGCCGCTTGCGGATGACATAGTCCATGGGCGTGGTTTTGTAGTTCCGGGTAAAGACCCTCAGAAACTGGCGGGTTGACATATAAGCCATATCTGCCATGGATTGCAGGGTAACCGGCTGAAGGAAATGCTCCTCAATGTAGGTAACCGCCTCACCGATCCGTAGCGCCTTGTTGTCCTCGCGGCCGCTGCTGTTCTGATAATAACGGGAGAGCATGCCTACCAGTGCGGTAAAATAGGTGCGGACCATCAGCCGGTAGCCGTCCTCCCGGCGCTCATGCTCAATCAGAATCAGATCGAGCAGCCGTATAGCCTCGAGCAGCTGCCCGGCATCCAGCGAGAGCATGCCCCTGAAATACATTTCCTGGCGGTAAAAGGGCTCGATGTAGAATAAGGCCTGAAATCCGGGCAGCAGCCTGAGTTCAGACTGCTGCAGCAGCTCCTCGGGCTGAAACATCACGTTCACATACTGAATATCCTCGACATTCTTGTAGCCATGGGAAACACCGCTGTGAATCAGAAACACCTGGCCGGCCGTAACCGGATACTCTCTCCCCTCGATGATATGCACGGCGCTTCCCGACAGAATGACGACCAGCTCAGAGAAATCATGGCTGTGTACATAGTAATCATGGGTCAGCGGACATTTCTGGATCCGGAAGGTAAATCCGGGCTCAAGTCCGATGTCCCGCGCTAATAATTTGGTTGTCATGGCAATATTATGCTAAGGAAGGGCGAGATCGTCAAGGCGGAAAAGGGCAGGCAGCGCTACCATTAGATTGCGGGCATACCGCCGTTAAGGGGAGCTATACCCCTTGGCGTACTTGTCAGGAGGGAAAAGCATGCTGCCTTTATTCACGACTAAGAAAACGGAGAACCACAATTCCGAACAGCCGCACATCCTGTTTCTTGGAGACAGCATTACGGCTGACGGTCAATATATCCGGCTGGCCGGAGAATGGCTGAAGCAGCACCGGCCGAACTCAGGAGTCCGGCTGACGGCACGGGGAGTGCCTAGTGAGACGGCCTCGGGGCTCAGCGAGGCGGCCCATCCGTTTCCGCGTCCGTGTATCCATGAACGGCTCACAAGGGAGCTTGCCGAAGCCTCCCCGGATGTAGTCGTGGCCTGCTACGGAATGAATGACGGAATCTATCATCCTTACTCCGCCGAAAGATTCACCGCCTATCAGGACGGAATGAGGCGGCTGAGCACACAAATCCATGAAGCCGGAGCCAGCGTGGTCCTGCTGACCCCGCCGCCGTTCGATGCCCTCTCCATGAACGGTCCGCTGCTGCCGGCGGAGGCGGACGATTTCAGTTATCTTGCGCCCTACCGGGATTACGACCGGGTGCTGGAGCATTACGCGGACTGGCTGTTATCCGGGGGCTGTCCGGCTGATCAGGTCATCGACCTGCGCACGCCGCTGCTGCAGCACATCAGGCAGGAACGGTTGCTTAACGCCGCTTACCGTTACGGTGACGGGATTCATCCGGATGCCTCAGGCCACGGGGTTATAGCGAATACGCTTTTACAGGAGCTCTTTGGTACAGAGCCGTGACCATGGCCGGATGCACACCGGGAATAACAGAAGGTGCACCAAAGGGCCGATTGACAGGCAAAATCAGCCGGGATTATAGTTAGGTCACCTAAGCGCAGGGGGAGTGAACCCATGAATGTACTCCAGACGATCCGCTCACGCAAGTATCTGCAGCGGATTTTGCTCAGCTTTATGCTGGTGGTTGCCACACTTGCTGTTGCCTCGCTTTTCTTGAATGCCAGTGCCCGCAGCCGGGTGCTCAGCCTGCAGAATGAAGCTGACCGGAAGCTGCTGACCCAGATCAACTATAACGTTGAGAATATGAACGGCATCGTGAGGGATCTGGCCGTATCGCTGTACAACGACGAAGAGCTGCTCGCGCTGAAGTCAGGTGCAGATTACAAGCAGAGTATTCTAAAAATTGAACGTCTGAATCATACCGTCGCCTCATCGCCGTATCTGCATGCCGCAGTCTTTTATAACGGTGCCCAGCAGCGGTTCTTCTCGTCCCTTAACCATGACATCAATAACAGTACCCTGTATGGAGCTTTGGAGAGCTATATGGCTTCAAGGTCCGATCTGCCCAAGCTGCAGCTGATTCCCCTGGATCTGGACGGTAAAAACGAGGGGATCGACGTGTTTGCCTTTTTTCTTTATGACGGGGAGGCACTGGGCTCCATTAACGACAATGTGCTGATTCTGACGGTGAAGCCGGACTGGATGCTGGATAACGTGAAAGCGCTTAATCTGGTGGCCGAGCGGCAAAATGATGTGCTGTTCATTACCGACAGCGGGGGTGAGGTGCTGATTTCGACCGACGGGCTGCTGCCAGCAGGGCTTAACATTAAGCAGGACCTGCTGCCGCGGCTCACACCGTCGGATAAACCGGTGGATTCTTTTATCTACAATCATGAAGACCGGAAATACAAGGTCACTTATTTAAGCAAAGCGCTGAATAACTGGCAGATTGTCAGCCTGCAGGATTATGATGTGGTGCTGGGCAGCGTGCGGCAGATGAAGTGGACAGAGGTGGCGGTCACATTGTCCGTCGTTCTGCTTGCGGTCATGCTGTCCGTGTTCTTTTCGCTGCGGCTGTATAAGCCGGTGGGCCAGTTGCTGACGCTGGTGCCGCAGAATGAACGCGGCGCCCCGCAGGGCCAGGATGAGCTGTCGCTGATTGCGGCTAATGTAACGGAGATGATCGGAAAGCTGAAGGGGCTGGAGCAGGAACGGGCCTCACAGTCGAATATCGCCAAGGTGTATCAGCTGCGCAGCCTGGTCGGGGCAAGCGGGAGTGTAGACGAACGCGCTTTCCTGCAGATCAGGGAGCAGTATGGCATAGATATTGCTTATCCGGCCCCGCTGCGGCTGGCCCTGGTGCAGATTGACGATCTTCAGGGGCTTGCCGCCGGCCAGGGCGCTGCGATGGAGTCCCTGCTGTATTTTGCCATTGCCAATATCGGCCAGGAGCTGCTCAGCCAGGACGGCTCATGCGAAGCGGTAGACATGAAAAGCGGGCATCTCGTCTTTATCGCCGGAAGCGGAGCAGCTGTGGCAGACGGAACTTCCGGAGCCGGGACGCTGGAGCAGCTGAGCGGGAAATTCAGAGAGCTTCAGCAAACCGTCCAGGCCTACTACCGCATAACCTTTACGGTTACGCTCAGCGAGGTGTTCACAGATTACCGCAGCCTCACCCGGCATTATAATCTGGCAGTCCGCCACTCCAATTACCGGATGATTTACGGCAAAGGGGCGGTACTTGAGCCGGAGCAGCTGCGAGAGAATGAACAGAATGAGACGCTGCGCATCCCGCAGGAGCTGGAGCGCCAGCTGACAGAGGGGCTGAAGGGCGGCGATCTGCAGGAGACGGAGCGCTTGATCCGCAGATGGCGGGAGCTGCTCGGCAGCTTCAGCTACGAGAATATGTTCTCGGCAGTCCTGCATCTTGCGGTTACGCTGAGCAACACGCTGGGTGAGATGAACAGCCATAATGTCAATCCGGTATCCGTCAACCTGCAGGCGATTAACCGGCGTATTCTGGAGAAAGAGACGCTTGATGAAGTAGAAGCCGTGCTGCTGGAGGTCGTGCGCGAGGTGGCAGAGCAGCGGCGGAGCGGGCGCGAGGACAAGAGCCGCCTGCTAGCCGAGACCGTGAAGGAGATTATCGACCGGCATTATGCCGACCCTGACCTCAATGTGCAGCGGATCGCCGACATGCTGAAGATGAGCTCCGTTTATCTGGGCCAGGTGTTCAAGGCGCAGGAGGGCATAACGGTGGTTGACCAGATCAATGCGGCGCGCCTGGCCTATGCCAGGGACTACCTGGAGCAGAAGGATTTGACCGTGACAGAGATTATGGAGAAGGTCGGCTTTGGCAACGAAAGCTATTTTTACCGGCTGTTCAAACGCCGCTACGGGACCACCCCGAAGGAATACCGCCTGAAATCAGCGATTGACCGCAGCAAATAACGTAACTGTAATGTACAGAATGCCGGGCCCGCGAGTGAGATTTTTTCATTCAGCGGGCCTTTTTGGCTTTTTGCCGCACAGCCGCAGCACGCCTCTGCCAAGGAACAGAAATCAGGGAACTGTACAGCCCGGATTTACAGCATTCTTGTGATTGTACAGTACCGCAAATCCTTGCTGCTGCGCTATTCTAAGGCCATGCAAAGCCTGACACACAGGCAGCCGTTAACGAAGAAAGGAAGGGGCTTTGGTTATGCAGAAGAACATTTCACTCACTGGGCAGGGGGCACATGCAGGTGCGCCGCCGGGAAAACGCAGGAAGTCATGGGCCGGAAGAGAGCTGCATCATTTTAAGAACAACCGCGAGCTGTTTCTGCTCTCCCTGCCGGGACTTTTGTACAAATTGATTTTTGCCTATATCCCCATGATCGGCCTGATTATCGCCTTCAAAAACTACCGCTATGATCTGGGCATCTTCGGCAGCAAGTGGGTAGGGCTGGATAATTTCCGTTATTTGTTTACCACCGATACAGCATGGCGGATTACCCGCAACACCGTTCTTTATAATACCGCTTATATTCTGGTGGGGACCTCGGCGGCGCTGCTGCTGGCGATCCTGATGAACGAAATCAAGGCCAAGGTGAGCAAGTTCTACCAGACGGCGCTGTTTTTGCCCCATTTTCTGTCGTGGGTGCTGGTCGGGTATGTCGCTTACGCCTTTCTGAACCATTCCGACGGCTTCATCAACCGCACGCTGGAATCGTTCGGGCTTGATCCGGTCAGCTGGTATCAGGATGCCGCGCCATGGCCGTTTATCCTCATTCTGGTGCAATTATGGAAGGTAGTGGGCTTTAACACGCTGATTTATTTTGCCGGCATTATCGGCATTAACAGTGAATATTACGAGGCGGCGCGGATTGACGGGGCAACCAAACGGCAGATGGCGTTCAAAATCACCATCCCGCTCATGGCTCCAATCATCATCATCATGCTGATCCTGTCCATCGGCAACATGTTCCGCGGCGACTTTGGCCTGCACTATTTTATCCCGAACAATTCAGGCTTTCTCTATGGATCTACAGATATTATTGATACTTATGTGTACCGTGCGCTGCGTGAAGTCGGCAATGTGAGCATGTCTGCGGCTACAGGCTTTTACCAGTCGGTTGTCGGGCTGGTGCTGGTGCTGACGGCCAACGGCATTGTGCGCAAGGTCGATCCCGATAACTCTCTATGGTAAGGAGGCGCCAGACAGTGGCCCGAAAAAAATTCGAATTCTCCAAGCTGTTCATTAATCTGCTGTTTACGGTGCTTTCACTTGTAGTCATTCTGCCGTTCCTGCTGGTCGTTGCCGTGTCGCTGACGGACGAAAAGTCGCTGACCGCTAACGGATACCAGTTCATCCCGGAAACATTCAGTCTGGACGCCTACCGCTATCTGCTGGACGCCCCGGATATCCTGTTCCGTGCCTACGGGGTGACCATCACCATAACCGTAGTCGGAGCGCTGTTAGGCCTGCTGCTGACTGCGATGACCGCTTATGTCATTTCCCGGCAGGATTACCGGTATAACCGGGTGACTACCTTTTACGTGTTCTTTACGATGCTGTTCAGCGGCGGGCTCGTTCCCTCCTACATCCTCATCACGCAATACCTGCATCTGAAGGACAGTCTGTGGGCGCTGATTCTGCCGATCCTGCTCTCGCCGTTCAACATCATGGTCATGAAAGGGTTCATGTCCAAGATTCCGCTGGAGATCATTGAATCGGCCAAAATCGACGGGGCGCGGGAGTTCCGCATCTTTTTCCGGATCATTCTGCCACTCTCTACTCCGGCGCTGGCCACGCTGGGCCTGCTGATCTCCTTCACCTACTGGAATGAATGGTTTAACGCGATGCTCTACATCGATGATCCGAATAAGGTGCCGCTGCAGCTGCTGCTGGTACGGACGCTCAACAGTATCGAGTTTCTCACAACCAATTCGGAGTTTACCGGACAGCTCGGCATCGATTTGTCCAGCTTCCCGAACAGCTCGGCGCGGATGGCGATTGCGGTGCTGGCCGGCGGTCCGATGCTGGTGATCTTCCCGTTTTTTCAGCGGTTTTTTGTCAAAGGGCTTACGGTTGGCTCCCTAAAGGGTTAACATACAATCATGTACAAAGTACAGGAGGTCACACACATGAAAAAAAGGCTGTTTGGAGTTCTGGCGCTCGTCCTGCTGGCTGCATCGGTGCTTAGCGCCTGCGGCGGTAACGGCAACAACGGGAACAACGGCAACAACGGGAACAGTGCAGGGGGCACTGCCACGGAAGGCGCACAGACGGCGGCTCCGGCTACGGATTCGGGTACAGAGGAGCTGAAGCCGGTCGAGCTGACCTGGTATTATCCGCTGTCACAGCTGCAGGCCGACCAGGCCAAGGTGCAGGAGGAAGTCAACAAGATTGTGAAGGAAAAAATCAATGCCACAGTCAAGCTGATGCCGGTCGCTGTAGGGGACTATGTGCAGAAGATGAACACGGTGCTGGCCGCAGGCGAGAAGTTCGACATTCTCTGGACCGGGTACATGCTGAAGCCGGAGGAGCTGGTCCGCAAAGGCGCCATTCAGCCGATGGATGATCTGCTGGAGCAATATGCCCCTGAGCTGAAGGCCGATGTGCCGCAGGTGATGTGGGACGGTCTCTCGGTGGACGGGGAAATCTACGGGATTCCGAACCAGCAGATCAACGGCTCGCGTTACGGGTTTATTATCCAGAAGCGTTTTGCCGACAAGTACAATCTTGATACCGCTTCCATCAAAAAGCTCGCCGATATTGAGCCGTTCCTGGCCCAAATCAAGCAGAACGAACCGGACATTATTCCATTCGGCGTATTCGGAACCTCCTTTATCAATCCGCAGTCGCATGATGACCAGTACTGGGTAGTTCCGGGACTGGATGACCATTTCTATATCAAAACCGATGACCCTACCTATACGCTGCACCGTTACCCTGAAGAGGAGCTCGACAATTTCCGGCTGGCCAGCAAATGGTATAAGGAAGGGTATATCTACAAGGATGCTGCTACGGAAAAAATGAATGATTATCTCACCAAAGGCCAGATTGCCGTTGACTTCAACGTTACGCTCAAGCCGGGTGTTGAAGCCGAAGTAAAAGCCAAAAACGGCGGCAACGAGGTCATTACGGTTCCGCTGAGCGACTGGTTCTCCAACGGCTATTCGGCAACAACCAACCATTCAATCAGCCGCACAGCTGCAAATCCTGAACGGGCCATGATGCTCCTGAATCTGGTGAATACTGACAAGGAACTGTACAATCTTCTCTGTAATGGAGTAGCCGGAGTCCACTATGAAAAAACAACGGGCGACTACATCAAGGCACTGCCGGATTCACGTTATATGCCGAATATGGACTGGGTTTTTGGCAGCGTCTTCAATTCCTATCTGAAGGAAGGGCAGCCGGAGAATGTCTGGGAAGAGACCAAGAAGATCAATTCCGATTCCGAGGTAAATCCTGTCGGCGCCTTCAAGTTCAATTCAGAGCCGGTCAATACAGAGATTGCCAATCTGAACGCCGTATGGGGCGAATATAAGCGCGGGCTGGTTACAGGCACACTGGATTTTGAAGAAACCTGGCCTGTGCTGTACGGTAAGCTGAAGGAAGCAGGCGAAGAGAAATATGTAGCGGAAGTAACGAAGCAATTCGAGCAGTTCCTTAAGGATAAAGGCTTGAAGAAGTAAGACTAGAGAGACACTGCAATACCGGAGAAACCTGCTGCTCATTGACGGCTTTGCCATGGTACATCTTTTGGCGGAGCCGTCTTATTTTAATCCGAAAGGAAGAGGAGCTTTGGTGAAAAAAAGGTTGCTTGCAGCGCTTATGGCTGGTCTGCTGTTCATGACGACTCCCGTTTCTGCCGTTACGTCTTCGGTGTCAGCGGAAGGAACAAGCCCTGGTAAGATATTTTATGTAGCTACAAATGGAAGCGATTCCAATAGTGGGGCGCTGAATGCCCCGTTTCTGACACTGGAAAAAGCGCGCGATGCCATCCGTGCCCTGAAAGCGGAGGACGGGCTGCCGGAGGGCGGTGTTACGGTCATGCTGCGTGAAGGCCGGTATGAGCGGACTGCAAGCTTTGAGCTGCGCCAGCAGGATTCAGGTGAAGCGGACAAGCCCATCACTTACACCGCTTATCCTGGAGAGTCCGTAACGTTATCCGGCTCTAAGCACCTGGCGAAGTCAGCGTTTGTCCCGGTCACGGATTCCTCTATTCTCGGCCGCATTATCAGCCCGGAGGCGAGAACCAAGGTGCTGGCTGCCGATCTGGCAGCCCTCGGCATTACCGATTACGGCCAGCTCAGCCGCCACGGCTATTATCTGGCAAATGATCTGAGCGAGGTGCCGCCGATGGAGCTGTATGTGGCCGGGGAAGGGATGACGCTGGCCCGCTGGCCTAACGAATCGACTGTACAGATGGATGAAATTGTAGATCCCGGGCCGACGCGGCGTGATCCGAACGGGGAGGTTCACACGCGCGGCGGCACCTTTACCTACACGTATGACCGGCCCCAGTACTGGACACAGGCAGATGATATCTGGCTGGACGGGATTTTCGGCTACAGCTGGGAATGGTCGTACAACAAAATCGCCTCCATCGATACAGCCGCCAAAACGATTACCCTCCGCTACGGGGAGATGAGCGGGCTGTTCAAGAACTGGTATCCGGATTTTCATTTTGCCCAAAATCTGCTTGAAGAAATCGATATGCCGGGCGAGTATTACATCGACCGCACCGCAGGCAAGCTGTATTTCCTGCCCAATGCCGGCTTTACAGCTTCAGCAGACCCGGATATTGAAGTCACCATGCTCAAAACACCGATGATCAACGCGCTGAGCGCCTCTTACATCGACTTCTCGGAGCTGGTGCTGGAGAACGGCCGCGATTCGGCGGCGGTATTTATGGGCGGCAGCCATATGCGTATCCTGAACAGCGAGATCCGCAATTTCACCAACAGCGGTGTGCTGATCAATACGCAAAGCCGTTTCTACTATAACAACTTTGAAGGCGCACCCGGAACAGATCACGACATTTTCAGCACCCATATCCATCATATCGGCGGCACGGCCGTTACATTGACAGGCGGCAACAAAACAACACTGCAGCCGGGAAATAACGCCGTGGAGAACTCGCATATCCATGATTTTGCCTATTATCACAAAGCCTATAATCCGGGGGTTCTGCTGTCAGGTGTCGGCAACCGTATGTCGCATAATGAGCTGCATGACGCGCCCCATCCCGGCGTGCTGATCTTCGGCAATGACCATACCGTGGATTATAACGAGATCTATGATGTATGCACCACCTTCTCCGACCTCGGCGCGATCTACATGAATGCGGGCGAACAGCCCCATGAGCGGGGCACCGTTATTAAGCGGAACTACTTCCATAATATTGGGGAGAGCAAGGCGGGAGTAGAGGGAGTCTATCCCGACAACTTCACGATGGGTCTGACCATTGACGAGAATATTTTCTACAAAATGGGCAATTCGGCCATTAAAAACAACGGCGGCGCGCACATCCAGACCCGGAACAATATTTTTATCGACAGCAAAATTCCGTACGATTATGCCGACCTGTATCTCGGCGATGAGCCGGATGACCAGGTGCCGTTAAATTACATGCCGAAGTGGCAGGCGCTGTTTGCAGCGAACAACAATTTTACGGGTACGCCTTACATGGCGAAGTATCCCGAGCTGGCGGACTTCTTCACGGAAAACCGTTATTATCCCGACACCAATACGTTCCAGGGGAATGTCATTTACAATCCGGTGGTAACGCGCAGTGTAACCACCAATGTGTACGGGGCTTATGACAAATTCGGGCTCGTGCAATATGCGGATAACTGGGTGACCACAACAGACCCGGGCTTCACCAATCTGGCCGGAGGGGACCTGTCCCTGCGTCCGGATGCAGAGGTATTCAGTGCCATTCCGGGCTTCCCGGACATTCCGTTCGCCGACATCGGCATCAACGGCAAAGCAGGGACAACGGCAGGACCGGGCAGCTATCCGGTACAGCAGGTAGTGGCTTATGACCAGGCTATTACCGTAGACCGCTGGAAAACAGTCAAGCTGCGCACGGCTGTCCTGCCGTGGAATGCGGATGATCCTGCACTGACCTTCACCTCGGCCGATCCTGCTGTCGCATCCGTGGACAGTGCCGGTGTTGTTACCGGAGGGACGGTTGTAGGCAGCACGGTGATTACAGTCGCTTCCGCGGAGAATCCGCTGCTTACAGCCGAGGTCAGCGTGAATGTGGAGGCGGGCGACGGCGTAATGGATTTCACCGATTTTGAATCGGGGGCGAACGGCTGGAGCCAGGACGCCTACCGCAGCATCGAGAAAATGGACGGGAATCGCTGGTATAAGGTGTTGAACGGAGCCTCGTCACTCAGCGCCAAAAGCTTCTCCGAATATGAGCTGAGCTTCCGGCTCAAAACGCCGGCGGTGATGGGCGACAATGTAACCCTGTATGTGTTTGACCGGCAGGCCGGCAGCGGCTCCAGCCGGATCGGTTATAAGACAAGGGCCGATGGCAGCTCTGCATGGCTGCTGTACAATTCGGCCTGGACCGTCCTGAAGGAGGTAAAGCTGCCGGAGCATGACCTGTTGCCCAATACGGAATATAACGTCAAAATGCTAGTAAAAGGCGGAGACATCAGCCTCTATCTGGACGGGGAATTCCGCCTGAAGGGCAATGACCCCGGACATAATGCAGCCGGGAAGGTCGGCTTCTATGTCAATAATGTCAGCCACATGCTGTTCGATGACATTCAGTTCAAAGCACCGACCACGGAGCTGGCGGGAATCATTCCTGCGTCAAGCCAGGTGCGGCTCGCCGCCGGGGAGCAGCAGCAGCTGCAGCTGTCCTTTGATCCTTCGGATACGCCGGACACGGGAGTTACCTGGCAGTCGGCTAACTCGACTGTAGCTGCCGTGGATCAGACTGGAGTCGTCAGCGCCGTGTATGAAGGAAGTACGGTAATTACAGCTGTATCTGTGGCGAATCCGCTGATAAAGGCAGACATTGCCGTAACTGTCTCCAATATCATGCATGAGACGACCTTTGAGAACGGCGGCAACGGCTGGCCTGTGGACCCTAACCGCAGCATCTCAGCCGACCCTGACGGGAACAGGCGCTATAAGCTGCTGAACGGGGCTACGGCTCTGCTCGAGCGCAGCTTTACGTCCTACCAGCTGGAGTTCAAGCTGAAGACACCGTCCGTGATGCCTGATAACGGGATTCTCTATCTCTTTGACCGCCAGGACAGCGCCGGCTCAACCCGGATCGGTTACCGGACCCGGGCAGACGGCACCTCGGCCTGGATTCTGTACAATACGGCCTGGCAGAAGCTGACCGAGTCCGTCCTGCCGGGGCATGACCTGCAGCCGGATACGGAATATACAGTGAAGCTGACAGCCAAGGAGGGCGATATCAGCGTATATGTAGACGGCGCATTAAGGCTGACCGGCAGCGATCCGGGCCACCGGCCTTCGGGCAAGGTCGGCTTCTACACCAGCGGCTTTGAGTATATGCTGTTCGACGACATTGTGTTCTCGGTTATGCCTTAAGTGGTTGAGAGCTAGAGTGCAGAGTGCAAGAGTGTAGGAGTAAAAGAGTACAAGAGTAAATGAGTGCTAAGACTGGCGGCGCCCTCCCTGCGGGGAGGGCTTTTTGGCTTCGGGGGAAATAAAGTCCGATTAACAACGTGGCCAGGTGCTGAAATGCCCCGGTAATAGTCCGCTAGCAGATGTCGTTATCATGCTAAACAAGGGCAGCATCGTCAAGGTATTGCGAATTTGTATGCGGTAACATGAAAGAGAAGACAACGTTTGGGAGGTGCAGCATGAAGCGCTGTTTGTATAGGGCCGAATGGCTCGGGGAAGAGAAGGAGGCTGCTGCTTTTTTCGGGAGCGGTGAACTCACTGCTTCATTTAAAGAAGCGATGGTGCGTCTGCATGTGGATCATTTAAGCCTGTTTGCCGTCGGTAAACAGCTGTTTCTGTATTATGAGTGCCTGGCAGAGCCGGTTACACCGGAGCAAATGCTGCCGGAAGCTGGACGGCAGCTTGCTGTCTGGCCGGGAGGAGAGCCTGGGCGGCGCTGGGCCCCGCTAGTTGATATTTTTCATTACCAGCAGCCTGTTTCAGTGGAGCATTGGCAGCGGCGGAATACTGCGGGTAAGCCTTACGGCCGCCTGGCTCTGCTGAAGCCGGAAGCTGCGGCGAGCTACATTTACTACCATTATCAGTATCAGGAGGAACGGCCGGGGGACGGGGATAAGTACGGGATGATCGGGCTGCATGAGAATGTGCTGTTTTTTTATGCCGAGAAGCCGGACACCCGGGAGCCTGCCCCGTATGAAGGAAAACTGAAAACCTCGCTGCGTCCCGATAACTGGGCGGAAGTAATGGAGCCGCATTTTGTGAAATGGGAGGGTGCGCCGGCGGGGCAGGAGCTGTGGAAAAGGCTTGAACTGCTGCTTGAGGTGCGCTCTCTGAGCGGAAAGCAGGGGGGGCGGCATGCGTAATTTGTTTTGCCTGAACGGGGAGTGGGATTTCATGCCCCTGTACGATCAGCCGCAATGCCGCAGCCTGCCGGAGAACATCGTGTACGAAGAATGTAAGGTGCTGGTACCCTCCAGCTGGAGGCGGACCTATCCGCAGCCGGACGGTAAAACCTTCGGAAAGATTCCCGAGTATGATTATGCACCTTTTGACCTGCATGGTTATCCGGCGGAATGGGATGCTGCTGAGGCAGGAGTACTGCACCGCAGCTTCCGGGTTCCGGAGAGTATGGCGGGACAGCGGATTGTGCTGCGGCTGGACGGTATTATGCAGAAAGCGGTCATCTATATAGACGGCCGGGAAGCAGGTGTATGGGAAGACGGCTATCTGCCGCTCAGGCTCGATATCACTTCGATGGTGGAGCAGGGGCGGGAGCATCAGCTGCATGTGGTGTGCAGCAGCTTCGACACGGTACTCCTGCCAAATGGAACGTCCAAGATCACCGGGCTGATGGGCTCCTGGTACGGCAGAATCAGCCGTGGCATTTGGCAGGACGTGTATCTGGAAGGCTATCCTGTGCTTGCGCTGGAGGATGTAACCATCCGTACCTCTGTCAGGGAAGGACGGTTAGAGGTTCAGGCGCTGGCAGCCGGGACAGCAGCAGCCGCCGCTGGCCGAGGTCCGTTAAAGGTAAGGCTGAGCGTCTGGGAGAAGGGTATGCTGCGGCAGGGTGAAGAAGGGGCGGAATTCTTTGTTGAAACAGCCGCTGCCGTTCCGGTCCTGTCTGCGGAATGCCTGGCTGAGCTTTCAGATACTGCGGCTGCTGAGAAGCTCAGGCTGTGTGAGAACACACGGGACGGGGCCGTATACTGTGCCTCCTTCCAGCTGGATTGGAACAATGCCCGGCTGTGGAGTGCGGATCAGCCGTTTCTCTACACTGCGGTGCTGGAGCTGCTGGAGGGCGAAACGGTTATTGACCGTTATACTGAGGATTTCGGCTTCCGCGAATTTTGGAGCGAAGGCCCGCAGTTTATGCTGAACGGCATACCGGTCAATCTGCGCGGCGATTCCTGGCATTTTCAGGGCGGGCTGCAGATGACAGAGGCTTATATCCGCAACTGGTACCGCATCTGCCGGAGCACAGGCATCAACAGCATCCGGCTGCATGCCGAGCCTTATCCGGCTGATTATCTGCGCATTGCCGATGAGGAAGGCATGCTGATTGTTGACGAGACAGCGATTTACGGCTCGGGCAAATCGATGCACGCTGACCATCCGGCTTATGTGGAGAACTGCCGGCAGCATGTGCGGCGGCTGGTTCAGCGTGACAAAAACCATCCGTCCGTTATCCTCTGGAGCCTGCAGAATGAAATGCGCTGGGTGGATGGGCGGGACGGCTTCAAGCTGCATATGCCCGGCCTGATGGAGGAGATCCGCCAGCTTGACCCGACCAGACTGATTATCGCCGAAGGGGACAACCGCCTGCTGGCCAAGGAGCATACGGAGGTGGAAAGCCGTCACTACAACATCGACGGAACCATCAGCCAGTGGGACCGGACGGCTCCGTTAACCTTCGGGGAGCACGGCGGATGGTGGTATATCTGCCCGCAGAACAGCAGCATGTACACCGGTCTTGAGGTCTACCGGGGAACAGATGAGAGCACTACGGGGCTGGCGCAGAAGGAGAGGCTGTTTGTGGAGTATGCCAGACGGCAGGAGGTATCCGGCATCTCCACCTTTAATTTCGCCCATTACTTCATGCGGGCGATGCCGGAAAGCGATCTGACACTGCCGCTTGCCGATCCGGCCATGCCAGGAGTGAAGCCTAAGCGCGTTCCTGCTTATTCACTGACCATTAACAACGGCATGCTGCCTGAGGGTTATCCGCTGTATATCCCTAACCCGGCTTTTGCCATTATGGCTGAAGCGTTCAAGCCGGCAACGATTATGGCAGCTGAATACAACAGCTGGTTTTATGATGACAAGCCGGTTGTCCGCAGCTTTGATGTTTATAACGATACGTATTCAAGCCAGGATGTCCGGGTTGAGGTCGTAATCCGCCAGGGCGGCAAGAGCATCCATGAGCAGACCTTCCGGTTCGTTCAGCAGCCTGCTGAACATAAGGTTATCGGGCTGGAGTGGATGCCTATCCCGGCCGGTGACGGGGAACAGGCAGAGCTGACAGCACTGCTGTTCCATGGCGGACAGCAGGTACATGAGCTGCATCTTAAATATACAATAGTGTCCGCAAGCCTGCTGAGGCAGCCGGTGAACCTGCAGCGGCAGGCAGCCTATTACGGATCAGACGCTGATTTTGCTTATATCCGCAGGCTTGTTCCACGCTGTAAGCGGGTGGACTCCGCTGAGGTGGATCGACTTGCTGCCGGTTCGCTGCTGATTATCGGCAGCTATGCGGAGGATGCGGACGGCACGCTTGAGGCCGGGCTGCAGGCCTTCGCCGCACGCGGCGGCCGGGTGCTGCTGCTGGAGCAGAGCAGCTTGTCACCCGGCAGGCTGCCGCTCTCAAGGCGGCCATTCCTTCGCGCCCATGCCGGCAGCTACCGGCATCCAGTGCTGGAGGGTTTCGACGACAGCAGCCTCATGTTCTGGCACGCGGAGCTGCGTGAAGAAGGGCCGCTGCCGATTATCCGCGCGGCCTTCGAGAAGCCGGTGCCCGGCGATTTCACCCTGCTGCTGGAATGCAGCTCGGGCGATTTCGGCGACGGCGGCGATCTGTGGTCGCCGCTGCTGGAATACCGCAGCGGAGCGGGCCTGCTCCTGGCCAATCAGCTGGAGCTGATGGCCAATCTGGAGCAGGTCCCGCAGGCCTGCCTGCTGCTGCGGAACCTGCTGGCCCACGCCGGGGCCCCGCCGGCGCAGGCCAGCCCCTGCCCGGGGCGCCGCTGGCGCGCCCCAGGGGGTCCGCCGCCGCGCTGGTCCGTGCCGGCGGTGAGGCCGCAGCCTTCCTGGCGGGGCTGCGGCTGCGGTACACGGCGCTGGATGCCCCAGCGCCGGCACCGGGCGCGCCTGACGCAGCGGCGCGCCAGAACCTGCAGGACTTCGGCCTGATCGTGGCCGAAGCCTGCATGCTTGAGGCGCCGGGCACAGCCGCGGCGCTCCGGCACTACGCCGAAGCCGGCGGGCAGCTGGTGCTGCTGCCGGCTGAGCCAGGGCAGCAGGCGGCGCTCGGCAGCCTGCTGGACCGGCCCGTGCGCGTACAGCCGCACGAGGCGTACCACCTGGCGGCGGAATATGATTACGCCGCCGTGCAGGGGTTCAGCCCTGTCGACCTGTTCGGCTTCGACAAGGTGTTTTTGTCGCCGCGCGAGTTAGGAACCATGTACTGGCTGCGCATAGCCTGGACATTGCCGGTGCGGACGCACTCTGCACAAGCGTCGAGGGAACAGCCTGGAAGGACTACTTCGTGCATGGCTACACGGCTGAATACAGCCGGCTGGCTCTGGTGGAGCTGAACCGCAGAAAGGCCCGCCCTGCAGGGATATTCATGGCTGAAGCCAAGCTTGGCGAAGGGTCTGTAATCTGCTCCCAGCTGCTGACCGATCCCGGCAATGACAAGGCGGTCCGCCTGTATACCCGGCTGCTGGCCAATCTGGGCGCGTCCTTTGATGACGGCCTGCTGGATAGCGTGAATGGGGATGGGGAATGGGCCGTGGAAACGATGATGGCCCTGCCCTGCCTGCCCCACATTCATTATGAAGAGATGAAGGCGTACTACATTGACCCGGAATTTTCATTAAATAATCTGGGCGAGGGCCTGTACGGCTGGATGCAGAAAAAAGAGCGCCGCCCCGGCGACGGCACTCTTCGCATAGCAATGCAGGGGAGAACCGCTGGTTTCTGAGCTGTTTTGTACATGTTCCCGAAAAGGCAGGGGAGACCGCTCAGCATTACCCCGGCCGGCTGCGGATTAACACAGACGTACCCTATGAAATTTACCTGAACGGTGAGCTTGTAGCTGAGCCGGAACGGGAGCTTGTGCTGCAGAGCGGGCTCAACCGGCTGATCGCCACCCTGCAGGGCACGGGCGGAGACCTGTCATTCGGCTTAACCTTTTTGAATCCGGACGGCAGCTATATGAAAGACCTGGAATACCGTCTGACCCTCGACGAGGTTGAGCCGAAATAACATGATTACATCACAAAGGAGCTGAAGCCCGGTGAATGCGGAGCTTACCAGAGATAGCGATCCGAAAGATTATTATGCCTTCAGGGATGACCAAAAAGAAGTGGAATTCAAGCGGCACGACATGCCGACACCGTGGATGAACTACCTGTCTAACGGCACCTTCCATACGATGCTGTCACATGCCGGCGGCGGTGTGGCTTTTTATAAGTCGCCCCAGATCTGGCGGATTACCCGCTACCGTTTCTTCCATCTGCCGATGGACCGCTCCGGCCCGTACATTTATGTGCAGGATGCCAAGACGGGCAGCTACTGGTGCCCGACCAGCGAGCCTGCCCTGGATAAACCGGAAGAATGGAAAAGCGCACACGGGATGGGCTACACCCGCTTTGAAGCAAAACGCGGCGGTATCGCCGCGCGGACGGTTTATTTTGTCGGACCGCATGAGAATTCGCTGATCTGGAATCTGACCTTGACCAATGAAGGGAACGAAGCAAAAGAGCTAAAGGTCTACGCCTACGCCGAATTCGGGATGATGGAATTTATGCGTGAGCTGCAGTGGCAGTGCTACAACAAGCATCAGGTGTCCGTGCAGTATCATGAGGCTGAGGGGCTGATCTACCGTTACGGGGTGGAGAACCAGCCGAAGCCTGAGGAGACGCCGCTTGTCTATCTGGCTGCGGATACACCGCTTGCCGGCTATGACGGTGACCGTGAGGAGTTTATCGGCAGCTACCGCAGTGAAACCAATCCGGCGGCCATCGAAAACGGCAGCTGTACCGGATCAACGCTGCTGGGCGGCGACCCGTGCGGCGCACTGCAGTTCAATGTTACCCTTAAGCCGGGAGAGAGCCGGACGATTAATGTGTTTCTCGGCACAGCGGCGGATGAAGCGGAGGTGTCGCGGGCAATCGCCCGTTCCAGGGAAGCCGGATTTGTAGAAGCCTCCTTCCAGGCGCTAAAAGAGAACTGGTCCGCCTATCTGGGCGCCTGGGAGAGCCGGCTGCCGGATCAGGACGCCGAGCGGATGATCAATATCTGGAATCCGTATCAGGCGCACCGTAACTTTTTATTTTCACGCAATATTTCCTTTTACGCGACCGGAACGTTCCGCGGTGTAGGCTACCGGGATACAGCCCAGGATATACTCTCGGTTGTGCCTTTTGATACGGAGCTTGCATTTGACAAGCTGAAGCTGCTGCTCGGCCAGCAGTACAGGGACGGCCATGTGAACCATTACTTCTTCCCGAATGAGGGCTGGGAGCCGGTAACGAGCATTCACTCGGATGACCATCTGTGGACGGCGCTTTCGGCCTGGGACCTGCTGGCGGAGACGGGGGATGCCGCGTTCCTGCAGGCAAGTGTGCCTTATTATGACGGCGGTGAGGGCACAGTGTATGAGCATTTGCGGGCGGCCATCGATTTTACGGCCTCACAGCTCGGCTCCCGCGGCTTTCCGCTGATGCTGCGCTCGGACTGGAATGACCAGCTGTTCCGGGTCTGCCGCGAGGGAAAAGGGGAAAGCATCTGGACGTCTATGCAGCTCGGAACCGTACTGCTGCGGATGATTGACCTTGCTGCCGCTGCCGGATACCCGGAGGACGCTGTCAGGTACGGGACAATGTATGAGAGCCAGCGTGAGCTGGTTAACAGCATAGGCTGGGACGGCCGCTGGTTCCGCCGGGCGATTATGGATGACGGCCGGTTCCTCGGCAGCGATGAACACGACGAGGCCAAAATCTGGCTCAACGCCCAGACCTGGGCCACCATCTCCGGTATGGCAGACGGGGATAAGGGGCTGCAGGCGATGGACAGTGTACGGGAAATGCTGGACACCGAGCTCGGCATTAAAAAAATCCACCCGTCCATCACCACCTTCCCCGATCCTGCCGATCCTTTGACCAATTACAACAAGGGAACCGGAGAGAACGGAGCGGTCTTCTGCCATGCCAACACCTGGGCGATTATTGCGGAATGCCTGCTGGGCCGCGGGGATCTGGCTTATAAATATTACCGCCAGCTGCTGCCGAATGTAGCCATGGACAAAGCGGGCTTGTGGCGTTACAAAGCGGAGCCTTACGTCTATGCGTCCAACCTGTTCGGTCCGGAGTCCGACAAGTTCGGCCTTGCTAACGTCTCATGGCTAACCGGTACGGCCGCCTGGATGTACGTTGCTGTTACCCAATATATTCTCGGAGTAAAGCCGGTTATGAATGGCCTGTCCATCGATCCGTGCATTCCTGCGGACTGGGAAGGATTCACGGTGAAGCGGCGTTTCCGCGGCTGTGTCTACGACATTACCGTTACTAATGCTAGCAAGGTCTGTAAGGGCGTAAAAAGCATCACCGTCGACGGTGAGCCTGTAGAGGATAATGTGCTCCCGGCCTATCCCGGACGGTCATCCGTCAAGGTTGAAGTGATTTTGTAGGAGAATATCAATGGAAGAGCTGACTCGGCAAAGAATCGCTCCTTACCGAATTGGAGGCGTATCACTTCCATTCAAAAAGGGGCAATTTTTGCCGGGGATTTCAGCTGGAGCATAAAAGACATTGTTGCTGCTGTGGAGAAGCTGGCTAAAGGTAGAGCTCTGATTTCCTGTCTGTGCTGTCCCGTTTCAGCGGATGCTCTTCCTGTATTTCTCCGGGGAAATTCCTTTTTGCTTTTTAAACATTTGGCTAAAATACGATGGAGAATAGCTGCCCACTTCCGCCGCAATCTCCTGGACAGACATGGGGGTGTTGGCAAGCAGAATACTGGCTTCCCTCACGCGACGCTGTATTACATATTCAGACAGGGTGATTCCGGCAAACTCCGTAAACAAATGGGAAATATGATATGGGGAAAGGTGCATCGCGGCTGCCAGTTTCTCCAGGCTAAAAGGCTCTTTATAGTGTTCGTCCAGCCATCCGGTAATTCGTGCTGCATGCGATCCTCCGCGTGTCTGTTCCATGTAATCCTCGGGCAACACACCGGACATGTTCTTTTGCAGCAGCCGGATTAACTGAAGCAGCAGAAGCCCCGTATTTTCTTCACGATCCTCACCAGAGCTGTTGTCAGCATAATGCAATTCCTCGAGTAGAGCAGCAACAGGCGTATTTTGCATCTCATATAAAACAGGCCGCTGCAGGCTCCCCTTCCACAGGCTGCGAAAAAACCTGTCCAGTAAAGGAAAGGCCGCAAGATAACGCTCCAAAAAACCGGGATCAAACGTCAGATTGGTCCGGATATACGAATGGCCCTCGGCCGCAGGAACAAGCACACGGTGCAGCTGATAGGGCTGGAACCAGACCAGCGTATGATCCCGGATCGGATACGTCTGATTCTCTGCCATAATCTCACCGCGGCCGCTATAAATGTACAACATCTCAATGCCCCTGTGCGCATGAAACCAATGAGCTTCCGCATCCTCATACTTGTACTTATACATAAACAACCCGGGCTCCAGCCCCTGCGGCAGATAATCGTCCCTGTTCATGCAGCGCTCCCTCATCAACCAATATTACTTTTAGTATAAGTAGCCGTCCGTTAAAAAGAAACCGTTTCCTCTCCGCGCTTAAGTAACTATACAACTCCAAGTAACCAGGTTAATAATTTGAGGGGAAAATCCCACAAAGTAGGCAGGTTCGGCCCATTGGCTATGGTAATAGAGGCAAAAATGCCTCTGATTCCGGCAGATGTGAGAAAATGGCCGAAATGAGAGGCAAAAGTGCCTCTGAATCCGACAGATGAGGTAGAATGGGCAAAATGAGAGGCAAAAATGCCTCTGATTCCAGCGGATGAGAGGAAAGGAGCGAAATGAGAGGCAGATATGGGGAAATATGCGAAATGAGAGGCAAAAATGCCTCTGATTCCAGCGTATGAGAGGAAAGGAGCGAAATGAGAGGCAGAAATGCCTCTGATTCCAGCGGGCGAGGGAGTATGCTGCTCCCCCAAGACTAGTTACTCTTAACTAACTATCGAGCCTACCTCTCAGCTAAACTCTGAACTTTGTCGCCCATAGCCCACACATCCATCCAAATACTACTCGCAAACGTCTCACCGCCAGGAAGGTGACAGTATACCGGAAGTATCACTCTCAACAAAGATCTCTACTCCCAGCCCTCATCATCGCCGGAAGAAGCTCTGCCCGAAGCCAGAACGTCCACGAGTGTCTTCACCCAACCACCCCAGCAAACCCCCAGCAACCACCCCAGCAAACGCCCCTAGCAAACGCCCCCAGCAAACGCCCCCAGCAACGCCCCCAGCAAACGCCCCCACCAATCCTTCCAACAGGCCATCAGTTTCTCGCTTCTCAGTCCTGTCCCTTACCGCTCTTCATCCTTTCCCACTCACCACGCCCTTACGCCTGCCGCCCGTACCAATACCCCGGAATTCCCTGCTCCAGGCGCAGCAGCGCCTCCAGGAAGAAATAGTCGCCCCAGATCATGAAATCGTCGGGAGAGGAGTTGCCTCTGACCGAGTAAGAGCCGTGGCGCAGGAAGCCTTCCTCGTCCGGGTTGCCGGCGGTGAAGTAGTTGCTGATCAGCGAATCCATCGACTGGTTCACCGCTTCGCTCAGCAGAGCGCGGTCCGGGTCGCCTTCCGGCAGGTGTTCCAGCAGCTCAAGTACGCCGCACACAAAGATGGCTGAAGCTGAGCTGTCACGCGCTGTGCCTTCCTCCTGCGGGGCATCGAAATCCCAATAGGCGACATGGTCCTCAGGGAGATGCTCAAGGAAGTAGCGGGCCAGTCTCTGCGAGGTTTCGAGGAAACGCTCCTCCCGCGTATAGCGGTAGGCCAGGGCGAAGCCGTAAACGCCCCATGCCTGGCCCCGCGTCCAGGTCGATCCGTCCCGGAAGCCCTGCGCGGTTCCGCCGCGGATGGCATTTCCGTTCTCCTGGTCAAAGTAAAAGGTATGGTAGGAGGAGTCGTCTCCGCGTACCAGGAATCGGCGGCTTTGGTCGGCTTGAAGGGTTGCACACTCAGCGTACCTGCGGTCTCCGGTCTGTTCAGCTGCCCAGTAGAGCAGCGGGAGATTCATGAGGCAGTCGATGATAATCCGCCCGCCGTTGTCGGGGTCCCCTTCCGGCCCCCAGGCCTGGAATACCTGCGGCGCAGAGCGCCAGCGCTTCATCAGCATATCGGCGGCCTGCAGCGCCAGCAGGCGGGAGGCTTCATCGTTGTCAACGATCCACCGCGCCTTGGCAGACAGCGAGTAGAGGAAGCCGATATCATGATGATCCAGCTCCTGGCCTGCTTCCATACGCTTACGGAAGGAATCCACCGACTGGATCGCTGCATAATAGAGCCCGGGATCTTTGCTGTATTCATAGCTCAGCCACAAAATACCCGACCAGAAGCCCTCCGTCCAGTTGGTCTGGTCAGTCATAAAGTATTTGCCGTCGCCCATGCTGACAATTGGAAAACGGTTACCGAAACGTTCAATGTTAAGGCGGGTGGTGGCCAGAGTCTGTTCAATTGCGGATTTCCGGTTCATGTTAAAATAACCTCCTAATATGGCTATTGTTTTAATCTCACTCTAGTCTAATAAAGTGTCGCTATATTGTTCTTAACCTCATTATAAATCTGATATAATATCGGTTTGTTGTGTAATTGATTAGGTATATTGCGGTTTGAGCATTGCCGGATTAAAGATTGTAAAGACAATCCCACGGTCTTATGGTAAAAATTACTTAGGCTGATAGAACAAATATACATATTGTTATGAACCACAAGGGGGAGCAGATGGAGAAGGTTAATCGAAGCATCTCTGTAATTTTTGCAGCCGTCATGGCAGCTGCCGGGGTGTACTGGGCAGTGCATGCTGACAGCTGGACGTTTACGGGTACGGCAGCGGCTGTGGCCTGCTACGGATTATTTATATGGATTGGCCTGCGGGCGATCCCCGCATTAACCGGGTATCTTGCAGCCGGGTGGAGTCCGCAGTATACCAGACTGGAGGACACTGCCGGTCTGCGGAGACAGGCATGGACGAAAATACTGGTCTGGCTGCTGGTTAGCCGGGTACTGCTGCTGACTGCTGCTTATGCTTTTCTTGTCCTCAAAAACGGATATACCGGAGGCCTGGCCCGGCCTTTAAATGAAGCTCTGCATATTACGGGAATCGATGCACCCTCTTATCTGGGGATTGCCGAGAACTGGTATGTGACGGAGGGAGATCCGCGGTTCCATATCGTGTTCCTGCCTTTTTTTCCAATTCTGATTAAGGTGGTTCACTTCTTTACGAATAATTATCTTGCCGCAGGCTATGCTGTAGCCAATCTCTGTACGGCGGCCTTTGCACTGGTTGCTTATGAGCTTGCTTCAATGGATATGGACAGGAAAGAGGCCCTCCGGGTGGTGAAATATATGTTTATTTTCCCCGCTGCCTTCTTCTTCCTGCTGCCGATGACCGAGTCCTTATTCCTGCTGTTATCACTGCTGTCCATTTACCTGGCCCGCCAAAAAAAGTGGCTGTTCGCCAGTCTATGCGCCGCCCTGGCCGGATTTACGCGTTCTCCGGGGGTACTGCTGGCAGTGCCGATTGCGATCGAGCTGTGGCGCGATCTTGCTGAAACGTACAAATCTGCACATAAACAAGCCTTCAAGCGCAAGCTTGCAGCTGCTGCAGGATGCCTGGCAATCGTCCCGCTTGGTCTGCTGGCCTACCTGTACATCAACTACGCAGTCTACGGGGATGCGCTGCAGTTCAGCATTTATCAGCGGGAGCACTGGTTCCAGCGGCAGTATCTGTTTTTTGATACCGTGAGGTACCAGATGGAGTACGCGGTCGGCAAGTTCAAGGAAGGGGACAGCCGCAGCTTTCTGGGGCTCTGGCTGCCGAATCTGCTCGCTATTTTTACTACACTGTATGTAATGTTCAAAAGCGCCAGGAAGCTCCATCCTTCCTATACTGCCTATATGATTGTGTATTTTGTATTCGTGACCGGTCCGACCTGGCTGCTGTCCGCGCCGCGTTATCTGGCTGCCGCTTTTCCGCTGGCCTTTGCGGTTGTACTGCTTACGAAGGATAAGGCTAAGGACAGTGCCATAACGGTATTATGTATAGCAGGAAGTCTGCTGTATCTGGCGATGTTCGTATGGGGATATCCGATTTATTGAGTTTCGCTGATTGAAACAGTTAGGAGAGCGGTGCTTATGTCCAAAATATTGATCGTGGAGGATGACATCAAAATTGCGGAGCTACTGCAGTCTGCCATTCAAAAATACGGGTACGAGGCAGTGCTGGTGCAGGACTTTCAGCTGGTGCTGGAGGAATTCAGGCAAGCACAGCCGGAGCTGGTGCTGCTTGATGTGAACCTGCCGAGCTACGACGGATACTACTGGTGCCGGCAGATCCGCCGCGTCTCCACCTGTCCGATTCTGTTTATTTCGGCCCGTGAGGGTGAAATGGACCAGATTATGGCGCTGGAGAACGGCGGTGATGATTATATTACCAAGCCGTTTCATTCCGGGGTTGTGCTGGCCAAAATCCGCAGCCATCTGCGGCGGGCTTTCGGGGAATATGCCGGAGTACGCCAGGAGACAGTGATTGAACAGGACGGGCTTATCCTGTATCCCGAAAGGCTTGAGCTGCAGCTCGGGAAAGACATCGTCAGCCTGACCCAAAAGGAAACGGATATTCTTGAGAGCCTGATGGAGCGTTACCCGCGGGTGGCCAGCAGGGAAGCGCTGCTTGAGAAGCTGTGGGACCAGCCGCAGGCCTTTATTGATGAGAATACGCTTAATGTGAACATTACCCGGGTCCGCAAAAAGCTGCAGGAGCTTGGAATCGAGGAGGCTGTGCTGACAGTCAGGGGAACGGGGTACCGGCTGAATGTTACTTGGGGAGAAGGTGTCTGATGAAGCTGTTTCTGCGTGAGCACCTGCTGCTGATTGCCGTGCAGCTAATCCAGTTCGGGGCGATTGTCTCCATCTACTGGCTGGACGGATACCGTCAGCTGCCGGTAGCCTTGTATGCTGTTTTTATAGGATTGTTCTTCCTCTCCTGTTATCTGGTTCACCACTACATGACCCGCCGCCGCTTTTATCTCCGGCTCAGCCGGCCGCTTGATTCACTGGATGAAGCCTTTCAAAAAATAGAGGAAGCCCCCGTATCCAAAGCCCTGGAAGAGCTGCTGCATTCCCACTACCGCCATACCATGCAGCAGCTTACCACAATGAAAAAACAGCAGGAGCAGCATCTGAGCTTCATCGACCAGTGGGTGCACCAGATGAAGACCCCGCTTTCGGTTATCGAGCTTACGGTCCAGAATATGGACGAGCCTGAGTTTGCCAGCATCCGGGAGGAGCTGGAGCGGATGCGCAGCGGTCTGCATACGGTGCTGTACATGGCCAGGCTGCGGGCGTTCGAGAAGGATTTTAATATCAGACAGGTGGTTCTGCCGCAGCTGATCCATGAGGTTCTGCATGAGCATAAACGCCAGTTTATCCGCAACCGGATCTATCCGGCGGTGGAAGCCGCTGATCCGGGCATTTCCGTCCAGACGGACGAGAAATGGCTGTTTTTCATGCTGTCCCAGATTATTAACAATGCGATCAAATACACTGCGGTTAAAGCTTCCGGCGAGAAAAAAATCATGGTTTCCTGTTATTTGCGGAACAGTGAGGCTGTTATAGAGGTCAGGGATGAGGGGATCGGCATTCAGGCGTCCGACCTTAAGCGGGTGTTTGATCCCTTTTTCACCGGTGAGAACGGACGCGGGCTGCGTGAATCCACAGGGGTGGGGTTGTATGTGACCAAAGAATCTGCCGACCGGCTCGGGCATGGGATTGAACTGGAGTCAGAGGCTGGAGCGGGGACAGTGGTCCGGCTTATCTTCGCTGTCCAGGCTTATATAAATTGAACTAAACATTCAAATAAGGGAAAAGTGGCGGATGGAATTTTGGAACTGGAAGAGCGGAGCGTCCGCCTTTATGTTTGGATTTCTACCCTAGCCAGCGGTCATAATCAGGAAATACAAACATAACAGCGGCTGGAAGTCCAAACATTCCTGGAGTCACGGTCTATCCCAAATTTAAATAATCATCAGTTCCATTTATATAGCTTACATGCTTGTAAGAAAAGTGAAACCTTATTCGATAGCGACTCTTCCGTCAGCCCTGTATATTGGGTACAGAACCAGCCGGCTATAGAGAGGAGACAAGAGCAAAGATGCTGCAGGTAAAACAGGTCAATAAAATATATGAAGGGAACATCGCTTACCGGGCGCTGACAGACATTGATCTGACAGTGGAAGAGGGAGAATTCATCGGGATCATGGGGCCGTCGGGAAGCGGAAAAACGACACTCCTGAACCTGATCGCCACCGTCGACAGCCCGACTACAGGAGAGATTCTGATCGACGGCAGGAGCATAGGCACTATGGGCAAAAATGAGCTGGCCGTCTTCCGCCGCCGTCAGCTAGGCTTCGTCTTCCAGGATTTCAATCTGCTGAACACGCTGACTGTGGAGGAGAACATGGTGCTGCCGCTGACGCTGGACGGAGCCCCGGTCCGTGAAATGAAGGAGAAGGCGCAGCGGATCGCGGACAAGCTGGGCATAGCCTCTATTCTAAAAAAGCGGACTTATGAAATCTCGGGAGGCCAGTCCCAGCGGACAGCCATTGCCAGAGCGATGATTCATTCGCCCAAGCTGCTGCTGGCAGATGAGCCTACCGGCAATCTGGATTCCAAAGCGGCCAAGGATGTTATGGATATGCTGGTGACGATCAACCAGGAGCACAAAACGACGATGCTGCTCGTTACCCATGACGCTGTGGCCGCCAGCTACTGCCATCGCGTGGTGTTTATCAAGGACGGCCGGTTCTATACCGAAATTCACCGCGGCGACAACCGCCAGAGCTTTTTCCAGAAAATCATCGATACACTTTCGCTGCTGGGGGGATACGGCAATGACATTCCGTCAATTCGCATTCCGTAATGTCACCCGTAACAAAAGGCTGTACACCGCTTATTTTCTCAGCAGCATGTTTATGGTTATGGTGTTCTTTACGTTCTCGATTTTTGCCTCACATCCGCAGCTCAGTGCCGACAGGCTGAACTCAAGCACCGTAGTTGCGCTGACGGTCTCGAAATGGATCATCTACGTATTCTCCTTTTTCTTTGTGCTGTATTCAATGAGCGCCTTCCTGCAGTCACGCAAAAAGGAATTCGGCCTCATGATTCTGCAGGGCATGACGACCGGTCAGCTGCGTAAGATGATTTTTATGGAAAATATGCTGATCGGCTTCAGCGCCACCGCCTTTGGTCTCGGCCTCGGACTGGTGTTCGCGAAGGGGATTTTGCTGGCAGGGGAAAATGTGATTGCGCTCAACGAGCGGCTGGATTTTTATTTTCCGCTGCAGGCGATTGTGCTTACCCTGGTCTCCTTTCTGCTGCTGTTCATGCTGATCTCCCTGTTTATTTCGGCGGTGCTGCGCAGCGGCGAGCTGATTACTCTGATTAAATCTGACCGTCAGCCGAAAAAAGAGCCGAAGGCCTCGCTGCTGCTGTCCCTGCTTGTCGTAGCCCTAATCGGGATCAGCTACTTCCTGTCGCTGCGGGCGGAAGGGCTGGAAGCCGTATTCCTGCTCCTGCCTGTGGTGATTATGATTACTGTAGCAACCTATCTGCTGTTCACCCAGCTCAGCGTTTATATCATCCGGAGGCTGAAGAGCCGGGAACGTTTCTTCTGGTTTAGAACGAATATGCTGCTGTTCTCCGACCTGTCTTACCGGATGAAGGATAATGCGCGCACTTTTTTTCTGGTGGCGATTATTTCGACCGTCTCCTTCTGCGCCATTGGTGCCCTGTACGGCTTCCAGTCGATGCTGTACGGCGGGATCCCCAAGCATAATCCTTATTTGTTCACTTATGTGGCCAAGGAAGGCGACAGTAAGGAGCAGGCACATCTGCAGCTGATCAATCAGCAGCTCAGTGAATCGGGGCTCAGGACTGAGCCGGCTGAGCTAACGCTTAGTTACTACCCGCTTGCCGCAGGGGACGAAACGCTGCTGCTGGTGAAGCAAAGTCAATATAACCATATTGCGGAGCTGATGGAGCTTGAAACAATAGAACTGAAGGAAGGGCAGGCGGTGGCTGTTGATTTCGGGCTGTCCCGCAACGGAGAAGGCATGCTGAATCAGGCTATGCAGCTGCAGACTGGAACCGTTGTAGAAGCGGACCGGGCCATTCTTTCTCCGGTAATCAGTGTGGTCAGCCATTATTTGATTGTCCCGGACGGGCTGATAGCAAGCCTCGGCAATCCGTCCAGCGTGGAACACTGCCACACCTGGCACGGACGGGCTGGTCAAAAGGGAGCAGAGGCTGCCGGGGGACAACTGCTGAACAAGCTGCCTTATGCTGAAGCTTATCAGTTCGAAGCCTTAGATTATCAGATGAACTTGACGGTTAAAAACTTCGGTCCAATGATGTTCGTCGGTTTCTTTGTCGGCATTGTGTTCTTTGTATCGGCGGGCAGCTTTCTGTATTTCCGGCTGTACAGCGATCTGGATGAGGATAAGCACAAATTCAAAGCGATATCCAAGCTGGGCCTCAGCGAAAAGGAGCTGGGCCGGATCTTGAACCGCCAGATCAGCCTGTTGTTTTTTGCACCTATTATTGTTGCGCTGGTGCATGGGGCTGTGGCGCTTACGACCCTGTCGCACATGTTCCAGTATTCATTGCTTAAAGAATCCGCGGTTGTGCTGAGCCTGTTCTTTATCATTCAGCTGGTTTATTTCTTGATAGTGAGACTGTTTTATACAAGACAGGTAAGACTGGCATTGAGTCAGTAGATTCATATAAAAAGAGGCCGTATCCCGGTATGGGAGCGGCCTCTTTGCTGTTCTTGGATATTACACCAGGTTCGGGATGTCTACCGCCGGATCGGTGTCGGTTTCATAATCCACACCTGCTGTGCGGAAGCCGAACAGGTTGAAGAAATCATCCTGGTAGCCTGGAAGATCCGCCAGATCAGGTACATTGGCTGTCTCAATTTCGCTCCAGCGCTTCATGACCTCAGCCTGAACGTCCTCACGCATTTCCCAGTCGTCTATGCGGATCAGGTGGCTGTTGCCGGCTTCGCTGTTATACAGATGCTCGGCGAATAGGCGGTACATTTGCTGGATGCAGTTTTCATGCAGCTCTTTGTCTTTCATGACTCTGTATAGGGCAGAAATGTACAGCGGCACAACCGGAATAGCCGAGCTGGATTGGGTTACAAGCGCCTTGTTAACCGAGACAAAAGCCCGTCCGTTCGAAGCGCTCAGCTTCTCGTTCAGTGCGATTGCTGTTTTCTCCAGGTCATTTTTAGCCTGGCCGATTGTTCCGTCCTTATAAATCGGGTGAGTAACCTCAGGTCCGATGTAGGAGTAGGCTACCGTTGTTGCCCCGTCAGCAAGCGCGCCTGCTGCCTGAAGCTGGTCGATCCACATGCCCCAGTCCTCGCCGCCCATAACGGCAATCGTCTGACGCACTTCATCGTCCGTTGCAGGCTCGATGGTTACGTTCGTTACTTCGCCGGAATGGAAGTTCATTGTTTTGTTGGTATAAGCGTTGCCGACCGGCTTGATAACGGAAGAGAAAACCTCGCCGGTAACCGGATGTGTGCGGCGCGGGGAGGCCACGCTGTAGACAACCAGATCAACGGTGCCGAATTCGGCTTTGATCAGGTCAATGGTCTTGGTCTTGATGCTGTCAGAGAAAGCGTCGCCGACGATGCTGAATGACTTCAGGCCCTGCTCGGCAGCAGCCTTCTCCAGCGCAGCGGAGTTATACCAGCCTGCGGAAGCAGTCCGTGCACCTTCAGCGGGCTTGTCGAAGAAGACGCCGATCGTATTCGCTCCGGCACCAAAGGCAGCGGTAATGCGCGAAGCCAGTCCATATCCGGTGGAGGCTCCGACAACGAGAACATTAACGGGGCCGCTCAGTTTTTTGTGTGCTTTTACATAGTCGATCTGCTGCTGTACCTGCCGGGCACAGCCTTCGGGATGTGCCGTGGTGCAGATGAAGCCGCGTGTTTTAGGCTGGATGATCATATAGGAAATCCCCTTTGTTTTCAATTTTAACTTTAGAGCCGCTGTTATAGAGTATAGCAAATGATGGCTCAGAAAGATAAGCCCCCCGGTTATTTCACTTCAGCTATTTCGCAAACAGCCCCGATGGCGCTATGATAAACAGAAGAAAAATAAAGCTGACAAGACTGGAGGCCGTACATCATGCTGGTGATTAACGGAAGAGAAACAGCGGAGATTCTATCGATGAAGGCCTGCATCGGTGTCATGCAGGATGTGCTGGCAGCACTGTCGGCGGGGGATGCGGTCCAGAGCCTGCGGCAGGTGATGCCGCTCGCGGACGGGAATCTGTTCGGGCTGATGCCGGCTTATCTTCGGCAGGAAGCGTCGGCGGGAGCCAAGCTCATCAGCGTGTTTCCGCATAACCATGATAGAGGATTACCTTCCCATCAGGGGGCAGTTGCCCTGTTCGATGCAGAGACCGGCCGGCTGAACGCCATCGTGGACGGCCGGCAGATCACGGCCATCCGCACAGCGGCGGTCAGTGCGGTGGCAACCAGGCTGCTGGCCCGGGAAGATGCTGGCGTGCTGGCGATCCTCGGCACCGGCGAGCAGGCGGCCAGCCATCTGGAGGCGATGCTGCTGGTACGCAGCATCCGTGAAGTCCGCGTCTGGGGGAGAACGCCGGACAAGGCGCAGCGTTTTGCCGAGACGATGGCCGTCAGATACGGCATAGGAATTACGGCAGCGGCTACCGTGCACGAGGCGGTTCAGGATGCCGACATTATCTGTACCGTGACGGCCTCTGGCGTGCCGGTACTGAATGGCGAATGGGTCCCGGAGGGAGCCCATATCAATGCCGTCGGCGCCTGCCGGCCGCATGAGCGGGAGCTGGACTCAGCGCTGGTGGCAGCGTCCAGGCTCTATGTGGACCGGCTGGAATCCGCAGTCCACGAGGCAGGGGACTACCTCATTCCGCTGGCTGAGGGCGTCATAGCCGAAGGCCATATCGCCGGGGAGCTCGGCGGGCTGCTTTTACAGCAAATGGAAGGCAGGACAAGCCCTAAGGAAATCACTTTGTTCAAGGGCCTGGGCCTGGCGATTGAGGATTTGGCAGCGGCGCACTATATTTACAATCAGGCCGTGCTTTTGCATAAGGGTGTTGAGGTTGAGATGTAATCTGAGGAGGTTAGACAGATGAGCTTACAGGCAGGATTGTATGATTTTAAATTAACGGAGGAGCAGGAGCTCCGCGCACAGCGGCTGCATGAGCAGAATATCAATATTGATCTGCTGTTCCAGGGGCCGTTGTCACCAAGCGCTATCCCTGCTGCTGTATCGGAGAGAATCAGAGAGCTCAGCGAGCCGTACATGGAGGAGCCGATGCTCTACAGCTCTATGCCGGCCAAATGGGTAACCAAGCTGGCTGCCGGCGGTGACATTCCCCAGTATAAAGAGGAATGGTTCCAGTCCGGCATTACGGCCGGTAACCGGGAGCTGCATCTGAACGATATGGAAAGCCTGATCACAAGCATGGGCGAGGTGCAGCTGCAGTTTGATGCCAATGCCTGGCTGACCAAGGCGCTGACCGCCGGCGATATCCGCAGCGCGAAGCAGTCGGGCAAGGTGGCTGGCATTGTGACAGCGCAGGAGACGGATGCTCTCGGTACGAATCTGGAGCTGCTGGAGGTGCTGCATCAATTCGGTCTGCGTATTCTGCAGCTGACCTACAACAAGCAGAATCTGATCGGCTCCGGCTGTGCAGAGCAGGGGGGCGGCGGGCTGTCGAATTTCGGGGTCCGGTTCGTGCAGCGGATGAACGAGCTTGGCATCATTGTCGATACCGGACACTGCGGCAAACAAACGACCTTGGATGCCTGCAAGTTCTCAAGCACACCGGTCATCGCCTCACACACCGGAGTAGAAGCGATTTACCCGCATATGCGCTGTAAAAGCGACGAGGAGATTCTCGCCATTGCCGGTACCGGCGGCGTCATCGGGATTTTTGCCATGCCGTGGTTTGTCCATGAAGACCCTGACCACACGACGATCGACCATGTGCTGGATCATATGGAGTACGTAATCCGTCTGGTTGGCGTGGATCATGTGGGCATTGGTACAGACTGGCCGATGAGCGATCTCGACTGGTCGCTGGTTTATTTTAAAGAGAATATTGCTCCCAAACTTGGCTTTGCCCCAGGGGACGGGCCTTCGACCGAAACGGTGGCAGGACTTGAGAAATACAGCTACTTTATCAACTTCACCAGAGGTCTGGTGGCGCGGGGCTATACGGATGAAGACATTGCGAAGATTATGGGCGGCAACTGGCTCCGGGTATTTGAACAAATCTGCGGATAGGGGATATGCACCGATGACTACTTATTTACATACAACAGACTTTCATTTCTACTGCTCCGGGATTTATAGCGGCAAGATTCATTTTACGGAAAAAGCAATCATGCACGCCAAGGTGGACGTCCGCCGCCGCACTCAAATGCAGGATAATGTGCTCGATCCGAACGCGAAATATGTGCTTCCTTTTGCCAAAATCGCCCGCCAGCTCGCTTCCTACGAAGCCGCAGACTGGACAGGAGACAAGGTTGTACTGGACACTGGCGAGGTATACCACAAGCATATTCAATATGAGGCGGAAATCGGCGGAAGGCTGCAGGCTTCTCAGGTCTGGGCCCTGCGGGGCGATACGGCGCTGGATGTGGTGACGCTGGACGGGAAGGTCATTGCTTTTCTAACCCCTAACCGCTACGGGATTGAGCTGATCGTCAAGGCAGGCTATGAAAAACTGACTCCGCTGACGGTCTATGATGAGCCGCTTTTATCCAAGCCGGAGTATGGCGTTAATGACCTCGGAACGTTCCTGATTCCTATGCGTGACGGCATCAAGCTGGCAACCGATGTGTTTCTGCCGGAGGGCATTCAGCCGGGGACGAAGCTGCCGGCGATTCTTGTGCGCACCTGTTATGACCGCAACGGGAAAAAAGAGATTTTTATGCGCTGGGCGAACAAAGGCTACGCCGTAGTCTCCCAGGATGTGCGGGGCCGGGCGGATTCGGAGGGTGAGCTGATTCCCTTTTATAATGAACGGGATGACGGCTATGATACGATTGACTGGATTATTGCCCAGGACTGGTCGGACGGCAAAGTCGGCATGTGGGGCGCCTCCTATCTCGGTTATGTCGTTGTGGCAGCGGCAACCAGCGGGCATCCGAACCTCAAGGCGGTTGTGGATGAAGTGAATGTCGGCTCACCGTTTATCGATACCGCACGCAAAGGCGGGACGCTGTGCTCCTGGCCGCTGCTGTCGTGGACTTTGGCGCAGTCGGTGGGGACGCGGACGGATTTTGATATTTTTGGCGGGATCACGGTAAGTCCGGAAGCGGCGGTGGATGCAAGGCCGGTCCGGGACATTCCGCAGCAGATGATCGGGAAGACCTCAGGACCGTGGGAGCTGTGGAGCCAGCATCCGGAATACGATGACTTCTGGCGTAACTGCACCTTCACCGAGCTGGGCCATCAGGTCAAGGTTCCGATGTATGTGATTTCCGGCTGGTATGACGGCGACAGTCCCGGTGTATCAGAGACCTGGCGGATGCTGACTGAGCATGATGTGCCGAACCGCAAAATCCGCTTGGGCGCCTGGGAGCACGGGCCGAACCGGGCCAGGGACCTGCAGGGGGCTGCTTTTGGCGAGGATGCGGTTGTCTACGATTATGATGTCTCGGTGCTGCGCTGGTTCGACCGTTTCCTGAAGGAGATTCCAAACGGCATCGATGAGGAGCCGCGGGCTTCCTATTATGTAGTCGGTGAAAACCGCTGGAGAACCTCTGAAGACTGGACGCCTGCCGAAGCGGTGGTTACGCCGTTCTACCTCGCCGGGGAGGGCCGGGCGAATTCATCGCTGGGCGACGGCAGGCTGGTGTCTGCACCGCAAGCGGACTCCGCCCCGGATACGTTTATCTATAATCCGGCAGATCCTGTCGCGGACAGCGGGGAACGGGAGCCGGAAAATATGCGCAAGCATGAGCTTCGCAGCGACATTGTGGCATACACCAGCGAACCCCTGGCGGAGAACCTGACGGTTGCCGGGGAGCTGTCCTGCGTCCTGTATGCGGCGAGCACGGGCCTTGATACCGACTGGGTTGTGACGCTCAGCGATGTGCATGAGAACGGCGATTCGATCCGGCTGTCCAACTATATTGTGCGGGCCAAGTACCGTCACGGGCTGGATAACCCGCAGCTGCTGGTGCCGGGCCAGGTGGAGAAGTATGATATTTTCCTGCAAAATATCGCCCATACCTTCGCTGCCGGACACCGCATCCGGTTCACGGTTACCTCGTCCAGCAAATTCGTCGCGTTTCCGAATACGAATACCGGCAGTGATCCGTATGAGGATACTGAGGCGGTAATTGTTAAGCAGACGATTTGCCATGATACGGAATATCCAAGTCATGTTCTGCTGCCGGTGATACCGAATGCTTCAATGAACGGGCAGAGGTAGCCGCTAAGCTGGATGCCCGGCTTGCCAGGCAGAGCAATGAGCTTGGCCTACGGCTGCTTGGCAAGCTGAGGGAGCAGGGCAGGGCTGAAGGAAATCTGACAATTTCGCCCTACAGTATTTCAGCTGCGCTGGCGCTTGCTTACAATGGCAGCAGCGGTGAGACGGCAGCGGAGCTTGGCGGGCTGCTGGGCTATGCTCCTGGAGAGCTGGAGCAGCTGAATGCCGGAAACAAGGCATTGCTGCCGCTGCTGAATGATGCCGGACCCGGCATCCGGCTAGAGCTGGCCAATTCGGTGTGGGTAGAGAACGGCATAAAGCTGCGCAAGAATTATCTGAAAGCAGCCGAAACCAGCTATGAGGCGCAGGTTCGCACAACAGACCTGTCTGCGGAGAAGACCGTAGCCAAGGTGAACCAGTGGGTTGCAGAGCATACGGCTGGCAAAATAGACAGGATGCTTGAACAGCCGCCCGGAGGTAATACGGTGGCGCTGCTGGTCAACGCCTTGTATTTTAAAGGAGCATGGCAAGAGAAGTTTCCTATAGAGCGCTCTGAGCCTGCAGCATTTTACACGGGTAATGATACCACTGCAGAAGTGATGATGATGAAGCAAACCGGCAACTTTTCTTATGCAGAGACTGAGTACTGGCAGGGTGTACGTCTGCCTTACGGGGAAGGCCAGATGGATATGCTGGTCATTCTGCCGTCTGAACAGTCGTCTGTGGATCAGGTGCTTCAGGACGGGTTGCCTGCGGCAGATCCGTTTTCCGAGAGGTTCGGAACCGTCGGTCTTCCGCGGTTCACTGCCGAATATGGCGCTGATGTGAAGGAGGCTGTACAGGCACTGGGTGTTAAGATTCCTTTTGACCCTGCCCAGGCCGATTTCTCGGCGCTTGCAGATACTGATATGCCCATTTTCATCGGCTCGATTATTCATAAGACGTATATCGAGGTAAATGAAACCGGAACGGAAGCTGCTGCCTCAACGCTCGTTGCAATGGATGCCGGAGCGGCTCCCGCTGCGGACTTACCCTTTGAACTGACTGCCGACCGGCCGTTTATCTTCATTATTGAGGACAGGCAGACGGGGGTATGGCTGTTCCTCGGGACAATCAGCAATCCGCTGCCGGGAATCTAATTGGAAAAACCAGAATTTACTGGAATTAAGTGGCGAAAATCCAACTAAGTATAGCACCGCGAACAGCGGGTATGATCAAGAATCTGCAGAAGGGCAGCGGCTGGAAGTCCAAACCTTCTCTGGAGTCACATGCAATCCCAAAACAGCAATATCATTAGTTTAATCTGTATAGCAACATTTTTCCGCAAAAGGCGCATAATCCCTCCCTCTCCAGGCCACAATAGCCAAAACAGCAGAATGAAGGGATTACAGTGAACGCTTTTCGCTTGAAAAAACAACTGTGGCGGCGGTGGAGACGGTGGAAAAATGCCCCTTGGGTTGGAGCGGCCTGTATCGTATTAACGGTGCTCGCCTGGCGGGGGATGCAGGTTCCGCAGCAGCTGGGCCGGCTGCTCAGCACGGCTGAATGGAATATGCCGGAAGCGGCAGGTACATTCTATGATCCGCTGCCGGGCGGAAACCAGGATAACAGTGTAGCGGCTCTGGCAGCTGTTCATCATAATACCGGAGAAGACGGCAGTATTACGCTGGAACGTGCTAAATTATTGGAGACGGTAAACACTGAGGGAATTAGCCGTTCCGTTCATCTCAAAACGGTTTACGTGACCGGTGAGGAGATTCAGACATTATCGGGGCTGCAAAGCCCTGCCCGGCAGAAAGCGCTGATCAAAGACCGCCCGGGCTGGAGCGGGTGGATCAGCGGTGAGGGCGACCTCTGGCTGGAGAAGCGGGTAAATGACCTGTCACCGCTGACCAAGCAGAATGCCTACATCGGAGTCGATGAAGAGGGCAATCTGAGCCTGTTCAAAGGCCGGCCGGAAGGGGAAGAGGTGCTGAAGACCTTTTTTCAGATGGATATGGGCTCGATGAAATCCTCACTTCCCGAAGAGGTGTGGAAGCAACTGCATGAAGGGATACGCGTGCAGGATATCGAGGAGTACAACAGTGTGCTTTCGACCTTCAGCGACTACGCGCGGGACTCGGCAGAACAGGTAATGCAAAGGGAAAAATAAATAGCTGGTAAGAAGCTGTCCTGAGCCATGAATAATGGCCGGGGCGGCTTTTTTTTGTTTATGCGGAAGAAATCAGGCGCTGCGTGGGACTAAAGTTTCTTTTCTGCACACAGGTTAAACTTTTTGCTCCGGCACTAGTGTTTTTTGCTATAATGGTTAGAAGGAATACATATGTTCGCTTTAACGGCGGACAATGGATGCAGTATAGGGAAATCCTTCCTGAAGCAGAGGAGAGAGCGGATTTGCGTATTTTGGGAATTGACCCGGGGCTGGCGATTGTCGGCTTCGGTTTTGTTGATAAGGAAGGAAATAAACTGACACCGGTCCAGTATGGCTCCATTCAGACGGAGGCGCATACGCCGGAGGAAGAACGGCTCCTGCATGTTTATGAGGGGATGGTTCAGCTGATTGAACGGTATAAGCCGGATGCGGTTGCGATTGAAAAGCTGTTTTTTGCCCGTAATGTAACCACTGCACTCCCGGTGGCACAGGCCCGCGGCGTGCTGATTCTGGCAGCTGTACAGAAGGGGCTTCCGGTCTCCGAATATACGCCGATGATGGTGAAGCAGGCGGTTGTCGGATACGGCAAGGCCGAGAAGAAGCAGGTCCAGGAAATGGTGAAGCTGCTGCTGAAGCTGTCCGCAGTCCCGAAGCCGGATGATGTGGCGGATGCGCTGGCGGTAGCCGTGTGTCATGCCCATTCTGTGAGTCTTAATTCCAAATTAAATGAGGTATTGCGAAAATGATAGATTTTTTAAGAGGACCCGTCGTTTATCTGGAATCCGAATATATTGTGCTGGATATCCAGGGAGTCGGATACCGGGTGTTCTGCCCGAACCCTTATGCTTTTGCCAAGACCGAAGGGCCTGTAATGGTCTACATCCATTATCAGACACGTGAAGACGCCACGCTGCTGTTCGGCTTCCCGACCCGGGAGGAGCAGAAGCTGTTCCGCAAGCTGATTGAGGTGTCCGGCATCGGACCGCGGGTGGCGCTCGGCATTCTGACCGGCGGAACGCCGGACCAGCTGATCTCGGCCATCTACCAGGAGAACATCACGTTCCTGACCAAGCTGCCGGGCATCGGCAAAAAGACCGCCCAGCGGATGGTCCTCGACCTGCGCGACAAGCTGGACGGACTGAGCTCCGTGCCAATCCAGACCGGATTGTTCGCTGTAGCGGCTGAAGCGGATGCGAAGGCTGCCGCCCTGCCTTGGGAAGAAGCGCGGGATGCACTGAAGGCCCTGGGTTATACAGAAGCAGAGCTTGACCGTGTGTGGCTGACAATGAAGAAGGAAGGCACGGATACGGGGACTGTCGATGTGCTGATGAAGAAGGCGCTGGGGCTGCTGTATATAGCCAAATAGGCGGCTGCTTTGAAGCGTGGGAACAGTGTTGAAGAACGGAGTGAGAAATAATGGACGACCGGATTATATCAGCCAATCTGATGATGGACGAGCAGGCGGTGGAATTCAGCCTGCGTCCGCGTTATCTGGGCGAATATATCGGACAGAATCAGGTGAAGGAAAACCTTAAAATATATATTGAAGCCGCCAAAATGCGCAGCGAAGCGCTGGATCACGTACTGCTGTACGGCCCGCCGGGACTCGGCAAAACGACGCTGGCGAACATTATCGCCAATGAGCTCGGCGTGAATCTGCGGACCACCTCCGGCCCGGCGATTGAACGGCCCGGTGACCTGGCGGCCCTGCTGACTAATCTGCAGGAGGGCGATGTGCTGTTCATCGACGAGATTCACCGGCTCCACCGTACGGTGGAGGAGGTCATGTATCCGGCGATGGAGGATTTTGCCCTTGATATTATGATCGGCAAAGGGCCGAGCGCCCGTTCTGTCCGGCTGGATTTGCCGCCGTTTACGCTGATCGGGGCGACGACCCGCGCAGGGCTGCTGTCTGCGCCGCTGCGCGACCGTTTCGGTGTGGTCAGCCGGCTGGAGTACTATACGATTGATGAGCTTAGCTTCATAGTCTCACGCAGTTCCGAAATGCTCGGCATTGAGATTATCGGTGATGCGGCAGAGGCGGTTGCCCTGCGTTCACGGGGGACACCGCGGATTGCCAACCGCCTGCTGAAGCGGGTCCGTGACTTCGCTCAGGTACGGGGCGACGGGATTATCACCCCGGATATCGCTGCCGAGTCGCTGAAGATGCTGCAGGTTGACCCGCGCGGTCTGGACAGCATTGACCACAAGATGCTTAACGCGATGATTACCTCCTTCCGCGGCGGGCCTGTCGGGCTGGATACGATTGCCGCTACAATAGGCGAGGAGAGTCAGACCATTGAAGATGTATATGAACCTTATCTGCTGCAGATCGGTTTTTTGCAGCGGACGCCAAGAGGCAGAATTGTAACACCTGCCGCCTATCATCATCTGGGGCTGCCGCTTCCGCCGCAGCAGCATTAAGAACTCAACAATAATAACTTCAAGGGGGATCCTATGATGAAATTTGCCAGGCGGCTGAGCCGTGTGCTCCTGTGCGCAGCGCTGACAGCCGGAGGCATGCTTCTTCCTGCAGCTGACAGTCATGCCGAATCCGCACCGGTCCGGGTTGCGCTTTATGCCGATATCGGCAGCAAATATAAATCCACTGTCCCGTACGTTACATTACAATCAACAGAGGCATTCAATCTGATGTCCGGCGGAACAACGCTGCTGCCCGTACCCGGGAACAGCAGAATCCGTGTGAGCCTCGATTTGTACAAGATTAAAGTGATGGAGACCTCCTCCTGGCAGACCGCGGCTGATGCCGCGAAGAAGCTGACGGCCACTTCGGACAAGCCGCAATTGTTCGTAACTACACGCGGCGGCGCCAATGTATATCAGCTGTACACCGCTCCTTATGCCAGTGAAGCTGCTGCGAAGGACGGGCTTGCCCGCGTGAATAAAGCAGGCTTGCCGATTCCCGACGGACAAGCGGCGGCCGTGAAGGGTACCAAGCACCTTCTCGCCGGAGACTTTTCTACCTCTCAGGAAGCGGAGGCAGTGCTGGGCAGTATAACGGCTGCCGGCATAGATGCCTGGAAGGTACTGGCGGCCGGCGCTGACGGCAGCGCCCGGTTTCAGGTATGGGCCGGGGAAGCGGTAAACGACAGTGAGCTGACTGCTCTGCAGGCACAGGCAGCAGCGGTACTTCCGCAATTATCCTTGGGCAGCGCAGCTGTCAGTACACCAGGCTTGATCATCCGCAGTGATGCAGGGATGGACTGGAGCAGCCAGAGTGAGGCCTATCATTATGTAGTCTCCGGCAGCGGAGCGAAATTTCTGGCCGCCGGCAACGCATCCGGGATACAGATCACGGAAAGATCCAAACGCACCTACCGCGGAGATCTGGAGCTCAGCGGACTTGCCGGATCACTTGCAGTTATTAATGTGGTGTCTATGGAGCAATATCTGTATGCTGTAGTCGGCGGCGAGGTTTCCTCAAGCTGGCCGTCCGAAGCATTGAAGGCCCAGGCAGTAGCTGCACGCAGCTATGCGCGGGCCCAGGGCAACAAGTTCGAGGTTGCCAATGTAGTTGATACAACACTTAGCCAGGTATATAACGGAACCGGCGCTGAAGCACCGTCAATTATTAAGGCGGTCGATGATACTGCAGGCGAGGTGCTGATGAGCGGCGGCAAGGTAGTCGAGGCCGTTTTCTCTTCCAACAGCGGCGGCAAGACAGCCGATCCTTCCGAGGTATGGAATAACGGCGGCGATCCTTTCGTCAGTGTACCTAGTGCAGAGGATAAAGCGGCAGTGGCATCCTCGAAGCAGTGGTATTATCTGCTGCTGCCAAGCGGCGTGGCCGGTTATGCGCGTGAAGACAATATTAAACTGACCGGCCAAAAGAATGCCGCCGGACTGAGCCTTGCGACAGCAACAACCAAAGATGTCAATGTCCGGCCTCTGCCGGTTATCGAAAGCAGTGCTAATCCCGTAGGCAAGCTGAATCCGGGAGACAACGCTGTAGTGCTGGATCAGGTCTATGAAAACGGCAGCTACAGCTGGATCAAGGGACCGTATACTTCAGCTGAGCTGCTCAAAAGTCTGAGCGGCAAGACAAGTAATGCTCTTCCGTCCTCGATCAGCAGCCTGCAGGTAACCCAGCGCGGACCTTCGGGCAGAGCTACCCAGGTGAAGGCAAACGGAGAAATTCTGCAGGTGAAATATCCGGATTTATTCCGGTCTGCCTTTAATGGATTGCCGAGTACTCTGTTTGATATTGTACCTTCCGGAAGTTATACTGTATTAGGCGCTGACGGCAAAACGGCTACAGTCAGCGGTTCACAGACAGCAGGCGTACTGTCCGCAACCGGCAAAGTGTCCGCTAATACCAGCGGAACAGTTGTCATGGGTGCAGATACTTCTGCACGTGTCGTAACCGGAACCAGCGGATTCTATTTTGTCGGCTGGGGGAACGGCCATGGCCTCGGCATGTCCCAATGGGGCGTTAAGGGCATGGCGGACAACGGGTATGATTATAAGCAAATATTGCAACACTATTTTTATAACGTTACTATAGTTAAGGAATGAAGACAGAGTATGAACGTAGAAGATTATGACTTTCATTTGCCGGAGGAGCTGATAGCCCAGACTCCGCTGCTTGACCGCAGTGCTTCACGACTGCTGATGGTGAACAAGGAGAACGGACAAATACAGCACCGGCATTTCACAGATATACTGGAGCAGTTCCAGCCCGGAGATACGCTGGTGCTGAATGACACCCGGGTTATTCCGGCCAGATTGTTCGGGGTTAAGGAAGATACCGGTGCCAAAGCAGAAGTGCTGCTTCTCAAGAATCTTGGTGAAGAACGCTGGGAAGCACTGGTGAAGCCGGGCAAGAAGCTGAAGAACGGTGCAGTAATTGTGTTCAGCGATGAGCTTAAGGCTGTTATTGAAGAAGAGGCTGATATGGGCGGACGGACGCTCCGCTTCATCTATAAGGGGATTTTTCAGGAAATTCTCGACCGGCTTGGCTCGATGCCGCTGCCTCCTTACATCAAGGAGACACTCGATGACCGCGAACGGTATCAGACGGTGTACGCCCGCCATGAAGGATCGGCGGCTGCTCCGACAGCTGGTCTGCATTTTACCAAAGAGCTGCTGGAACAAATTGCGGCAAAGGGTGTAAATATCGCTTATATTACTCTTCACGTCGGACTAGGCACCTTCCGGCCTATGTCGGTAGAGAAGGTAGAAGAGCATGTTATGCATGCGGAATATTATGAACTGTCCCAGGAAACAGCGGATTTGCTCAATGAAGCGAAGGCGCGGGGCGGCCGGATTATTGCCGTCGGCACCACCTCCTGCCGGACGCTTGAAACAGCCGGCAGAGAGGCAGCGGGCGGACCGCTCACGGCCGGCAGCGGCTGGACGGATATTTTCATTTATCCCGGCTATCCGTTTACTGTGGTCAATGCGCTGATTACGAATTTCCATCTGCCGAAATCCACACTAGTTATGCTAGTCAGTGCTTTAGCAGGACGGGAGCATATTCTCGCCGCTTATGAGGAAGCAATCAGGGAGAAATACCGGTTCTTCAGCTTTGGAGATGCAATGTTTATTTATTAAGCAAGAGAAAGGGTTAACTATATGGCAGCAATTACGTATGAACACATTAAGACCTGCAAGCAGTCCGGAGCCCGGCTCGGCAGAGTCCACACACCACACGGTATTATCGAGACACCTACCTTTATGCCGGTGGGCACACAGGCAACCGTCAAAACAATGGCTCCTGAAGAGCTCAAGCAAATGGATGCCCAGATTATTCTGAGCAACACCTATCACCTGTTCCTGCGTCCGGGCCATGATATTGTACGCGAAGCCGGCGGACTGCATAAATTCATGAACTGGGACCGTCCGATTCTGACCGACAGCGGCGGGTTCCAGGTATTTTCGCTCAGTGATATGCGCAAAATCACCGAGGAAGGCGTACATTTCCGCTCCCACCTCAACGGAGACAAAAAGTTCCTGTCACCTGAAGTGGCAATGGAGGTTCAGAACGCACTCGGATCCGATATAATGATGGCCTTTGATGAGTGCCCGCCTTACCCGGCAGAATATGATTATGTCAAAAAATCACTGGAGCGCACAACGCGCTGGGCGGAAAGATGCCTCAAGGCTCATGCCCGTCCGGAGGACCAGGGGTTGTTTGCAATCGTGCAGGGCGGCATGTATGAAGACCTGCGCCGTCAGAGTGCTGCTGATTTGACTTCCATGGATTTCCCGGGGTATGCTATTGGGGGGCTTAGTGTCGGTGAGTCCAAGCAGATTATGTATGATGTGCTGGATTATACCGTTCCGCTCCTGCCGCAGAACAAACCACGTTACTTGATGGGCGTCGGTTCACCGGATGCGCTGCTTGAAGGGGCAATCCGCGGAGTGGACATGTTCGACTGCGTCCTGCCTACCCGTATCGCCCGCAACGGAACCACGATGACCAGCCAGGGAAGACTGGTTGTGCGCAATGCGCAGTATGCCCGTGATTTCGGACCGCTTGATCCGGAGTGCAACTGCTATACCTGCCGGAATTATTCCCGTGCTTATTTGCGCCATCTGATCAAGGCCGATGAAACCTTTGGCTTGCGCTTAACGACCTATCACAATCTGCAGTTCCTGCTGGATTTGATGCGTAAGGTCCGGGAAGCAATCAGAGAAGACCGGCTGCTTGATTTCCGTGATGAGTTTTTTGCACAGTACGGTTTGTATGATAATCTTAAAGGCTTCTAGTACACTGTGTATTTACCATAGGGTCTTATTGCAGTATGAACAGTGATGTTTTAACTTGCAGGATAAGCGTACTAGAGAACTAGATTGTGCTTTATGCATATTGAAGGGGGGGAGAAATATGTTTCAATTAGCATCAGGTGGAGCTGGAAGCGGCGGCAGCATTCTGGGTCTGGTAGGCCCGTTTGTGCTCATGTTCGTGGTATTCTATTTCCTGTTGATCCGTCCGCAGCAAAAGAAGACCAAGACGCGCAATTCCATGCTGAAAGCGCTGAAGAAGGGCGACAAGATCGTTACAATCGGCGGCCTGCACGGAACGATTGTTGAGTTGTCCGACGATATCGTTGTTCTGCGGGTAAATGATGTAACCAAGCTGACCTTTGACCGCGGGTCGATCAGTCATGCCGTTACAGTTGCGGAGGAAAAAGAATAATAACGTACATAAAAGCGGCGTTCTCTGTTTAAGAGAAACGCCGCTTTTTTCATAGCTGGGGTTAAATAATCAGGAATTCGTGGCCCGGCTGGGAACGGTAAGGGTCTCCTGTCCGCTGCGCAGAGTCAGCTTCGCCAGCTGGACAGCCACAGAAGTGGAGACTACGGCAAGTATCGTACCGCCAATCATATCAGTCAGCCAGTGGATGCCGAGATAGAAAATTCCGAACACAATCATAGCCGCCGAGACTGTTGTAACAACCATCCAGCGCCGGTTACCGGAGCGGTAAGCCAGGATCGCAGTAGAAACAGATATGGCCGTATGCAGACTCGGGAAGCAGTTGTTCAGACCGGACAGCGGCCGGTATTCCTGTTCAAATCTCGGAAAAACATCCAGCATGACGAATCTGACGCCTGCCGGGGCATAGGACCAGGCCTCGTTGACCGGAAAGTAGAGATAGAAGGGAATCGCAACGGCATAGACCAGCATGATCGTGTAGCATGTTGCATAGAGCATAACCCGGTTTTTATCGAGCAGGTACACACCCAGCGAAGCGCCGAGTACGGACTGAAGCATAAAAATATAGAAGAACACAATGACCGGGGTCAGCCAGGGCGCATAAAAAAGCTGCTGGATATGCTGGACGAAATGCCCCTCGATCCCGAAAATAAATGAGGTGAAGTTGGAGCCGAGATGCATTTTTTTCTCAATCTGCAATTCATATTTATTAAGGGTCAGGACACTGATCATGCCGGCAACAATCAATAAGAACTTATAGGAGCGGAGCAGCTCTTTCCCGACCTCTAGAAATGCAAACAAAGGGTTGCGCCTGGAACCGAGCCAGATTAACAGGACTACGGCTACGATTGTGAACAGCACTACATGATTCATCGATTGGTAAAGCAAAATATTCAAAGCCTCCTTGAAGATAAACAAATCAGATGAACCCAGTGTAACATATTTTTAATAAAAGATTTCAGGTTCTTGAAAAATTAAATTTTCTAGTTTTTTTGTAAATTAACACCAAATATTCCTCCGAGTGCACCGATTGCTGCTGCTGTCAGCACCCATAAGCCGTCAATGCCAGCAGGAGAGCTGTCCAGGGCAAGAAAACCGACCAGCAGCACAATTACTCCATAAAATACCCCTGTCAGCGCACCCTGATACCAGCCCCTGCTTACCGCTCGACGTCCGGCAGTCAGACCGCCGAATGCGGCGGCAATACCGTGGACAATGTAGGTGTACATCGCGAGATCCTGCTCTTTCATTCCGCTGCTCCACAGCAGGAGCGATAGGACGACGGCTCCCAGCAGCATCCACATGAAGGAGCGGCATAACCCCGAGAGTACAGGACTTGATATTCTCCACGAGAACAGACGCCGGATTAAATACATGATAGAACCCCCTAAAAGTTTTTTAGCGTTACTTCTCCGAAATTACTTCGGAAAAACTGACTTCGAAAGCATCTCCTTAGTTTTTTTAGCGTTACTTCTCCGAAATTACTTCGGAAAAACTGGCTTCGGAAGCATCTCCTTAGTTTTTTAAGCTGTTTTAGTTATTAATTATTGTATGGGAGGGCTTGCCCCAATAGTACAAGATTGGCAATGGCCGTTCATTTACCATTAATTTATAAGCGGGCTTCCGAATGTTCTCTTGGCAGTGAGGTCAGAATAGGGTTACATTCATCCACCCAGCAGCGTCTGCGGGTGAGAAGCGGAAAGGGGAGCGAAGAGAATATGCTCCAGCATATTGCCAGCCACATCTTTCTGACCGTGCTGATGTATTTCTTCATTTTCCTGTGCATGCGGGTTATGGGGAAACGGGAAATCGGCAAGCTGTCAGTGTTTGACCTGACGATTTCCATTATGATTGCGGAGATTGCTGTTTTTGTCATTGATGACATTAAACGCCCCATCTATGACGGTATAACCCCGATGGTAACTCTGGTTGTAATCCAGATTATTGTCGCACAGCTCAGTCTTAAAAGCAGAAAGCTGCGGCTGCTGATTGACGGCAGGCCAAGTGTGCTGATCTCAAACGGGAAGCTGCACCGGAGTGAAATGCGCAGACAGCGCTATAATATGGATGATCTGCTGCTTCAGCTGCGCGGGCAGAATATTGTCAGTCCGGCCGATGTGGAATTCGCTATTCTGGAGACAAGCGGCCAGTTGACAGTGATTGAGAAGAATAAAAATGTCTCGTCTTCGAACCAGTCCGGCAACAGCAGTGATACTGCCGAGAACGAGGGGCAGGATTCTGGAGGAGGTTCTGACGGCGGCAGTGACAGCTCCGGCGGCTCTAGCGGTTCCGGTAAATCAGGGAACTCCGGAAAAGCTGCAGGCGTTAATCTGTCTAAGAGCAAAATCAGATATGAAGGTCTGCCGGTGCCGCTGATCATGGACGGGAAGGTTCAGGATGATAACCTGGAAATGATCGGCAAAAACCGGTTCTGGCTGCGGACGCAGATCCGCCAGAAAGGCGTATCCGAGTTCCGCGATGTATTTCTGTGCTCCATTGACCATACAGGCAAAATTTATGTAGACCGGCTGCGCAGCCGGTGATGCCTAACGCCGCCGCCTGAAGAAGGGAACCCGGTCCAGGTCCCGGACAGAGATCAGTCCGGACAGCAGGCAGATACCTAGATACAGTGCCATTCCGCTGGAAGCGGCGAACAGGAACTGCAGCCACATGGTGCCGGAGAGCGGCACAGAAGTGTACACATAAGAGGTCCCGGCAGCCATGATAATCATGGCTGTAATTGTTTTGAGCGGATCGGAGATCCTCAGGGACAGCTGAATAAGCTTCACTACACTTGAATAATGCAGCAGTGTGACCAGAACACTGTTGACGATGATGGCGATAATAGCGCCGTAAATTCCGTATTCCGGCCTGGAGGCCAGCATGAGGATGAGTAGGATTTTGACCACTGCGCCGGCAAGGGTGTTAATGAGCGCCCGGCCCGGCCGGTCCATGGCCTGCAAGGCAGCTTGCAGCGGTGCCTGCACGTACAGGAACAGCGCAAACGGCGCCATCATCCGCAGCATCGGAGCGGTGTCCGCATTGCCGTACATCATTGTGCATAGCGGGACGGCAAGCACATACATAATGGCGGCAAAGGGAGCGCCGGTAACCATGGCGAGCCGCAGCGCCTGATGCATCCGTTTGTGGATTGCCGGCAGGTCACGGCGGGCCGCCGCTTCCGACAGGGAGGGGACGAGTGAAACCGCCAATGAAGAACTTAGCACCCCCGGCAGCAGCAGCAGCGGAATTACCATCCCCTGGAGGGAGCCGTACTGTGCAGTGGCTGCCGCCGCAGCTATTCCGGCAAGCGCCAGGCTGCGGGCAGTAATAATCGATTCCAGCAGATAAGAAAAGGAGCCGACGAGCCTGCCCGCCGTGACAGGAACGGCAATGCCGAGTAAGCGTTTGAGCACCGGACCGTTAGTCTTTTCAGCCGCCTGAAGCTGATGATCGAGGATGGGCTCAGATGGCAGACCTGCCGCGCTGCTGTCCTGTTTGTCTTGTTTTACTATAAAATAGTATTGCACCAGCAGCGCCAGCATCCCGAAAATCTCCCCGACTGTCACCCCAAGCATCGCTCCCGCGGCCGCAAAGGCCATACCCTTGGGCAGCAGCAGATAGGAGAACCACAGCATGAAAAAAATCCGGATCACCGACTCCAGCACCGACGAAAGTGCGGAAGGGATCATATTCTGCCTGCCCTGGAAATAACCGCGGTAGATGGAGGACACGGCCACGATGGAAATCATCGGCGTCATGCTGACAAAGGTATAATATACACGGCTGTCCGTCAAAATAAAGCGTGTCACCCATGAAGCGCTCAGCAGCGCTATCACCGTAAACAGCAAGCCGAGCGATAAGCTTAATGTAAGTCCCGTACGCAGAATGCGGCGTGACTGCTCGGGACGGTTTGCCCCTTCCGCTTCGGCAACCATCTTTGCAATGGCAAGCGGTATACCGCCTGTAATGACCGTAATCAGCACGATGAAAAAGGGATATCCGAGCTGGTACAGGCCAACGCCCTCGGCACCGATAATCCGCGGCAGTGCGATTCTGGGTATAAACCCCAGCATCCGGTTAATAATGCCTGCGGCCAGCAAAATCATCGTTCCCTGTATAAAGGTCTGCTTCCTCTGTTTATTCAAGGGACACTCCTTCTTCCTGAAATGAAATAAATTAAAACGCAGGTGGGCATGCCGGTCCGCGGATTGCTGCGGGGCTTGTATATTGATATGCTTGACCCTGACCAATCCATGACAAGCTTTAATGGCGACATCTTTTTTGCAGGAAGAAGGATAGTCGGCGGGCAACGTCGAATATATATCCGGTAGCCTGCTTCAGCGAGCAAACCTTGGGAGGTGTAACACGATGGAATCGGAACCGTGGAAGTACGAGGAGCTTAGTGATGTGATCGAGGCTATGTGTGCAAGTAAAGCGGAAGAATTCCGGCTCCTGGGCTATGAATATGTAACAGGTAAAGATATATGGGAATGTATGATCCGCAAATACGAGAAGGAGGGCCAACCTCCGCTATATAAGCTGGTAAATGATATTTATTCACTCAAAGTTACAACTTATATGAATTCTCTGATGCTCGCGTCTTACAGGGGAATCACCTGATCTTCAGGAATGAATTTCTTTTGCAAACTGCTAGAGGAAGCAGTAAAGTAAGAGGGGATAACCAAGCACCACCTATCCAAACGGATGGCTTGCCGATCAGTGCACGCCGGCCGTTTCTTTGTGTGATTAGAACACCGTCAGTTTTCCTTTAATTGACGGTGATTTCGCACGTAGCTATAATAGGAATATTGAGTAATGAAAGGGGAACTAGCAAGAGCATGAAGAGACTGTTGAGCTTTATCATTACCGTGCTCGTTTTAACCGGCGTCATGGCGTTTACAACCCCCGGTCTGCTGGACAAGGTCCGTCTGGGTCTCGACCTGAAAGGCGGCTTTGAGATTCTGTATCAGGCTTCGCCGATGGATACGGGCGGCGAACTGACCAGAGCTTCACTGCAGCAAACCGCGAAGAGCCTTGAGAAGCGCGCTAACGCACTGGGCACAAGTGAGCCTGAAGTAACCACGGAGGGAACAGACCGCATTCGTCTGAAGATTGCCGGCGTTACTGACGAGGCTGAAGTCCGCGAGAAGATGAAAGAACCTGCTGTTTTGACATTCCGCAGTGCCGCCGAGGGCGATGCAGCGGGCGTATACAGCAAGATCGAGCTCGTGGGCAGTGATTTTGTTGAAGGTGCGGCAGAGGTTCAACGCAGTAATCTGAACCAGCCGGAGATCAGCATCAGCATTAAAGATAAGGATAAATTCGCTGAAATTACCAAGCGCCTGCTTGGGAAAGAGCTTGCTATCTACCTGGATGAGAATCTGCTGTCGGCTCCGTTTGTAAGAGCAGAACTGACTGACGGGAAAGCATCAATCTCGGGTAACTATACGTTAGATGAAGCACGTGAACTGGCCGATACCATTAACCTCGGCGCACTGCCGCTGAAGCTGACCGAGAAATACTCGCAAAGCGTTGGCGCAACCCTTGGTAAACAGTCTCTTGACCAGACAGTCAGAGCAGGCCTTGTGGGTTCCCTGATTATTTTGATCTTTATGATCGCTATGTACCGTCTTCCCGGTGTTCTGGCCAGCTTCGCGCTGATCCTTCACACCTGGCTGCTGATTCTGGTATTTGTCGTTGCCGACTTTACCCTGACACTTCCGGGTATTGCCGCGTTTATCCTCGGTATAGGGATGGCCGTCGATGCCAATATCATTACCAATGAACGGATAAGAGAAGAGATGCGCAGCGGCAAGAGTATTATGTCCTCTGTCAAAGCGGGTAACAAAACCTCCTTCCGGACCGTTATGGACGCTAACGTAACAACCATTATCGTAGCGGCTGTTATGTTCGCCTTCGGTACCGGCGCGGTTAAAGGCTTCGCCTTGATACTGATTGTAGAAATTGTGCTCAGTATCGTAACCAACCTCTATTTTGCCCATTGGCTGATTTCGGTGCTGGTCAAAGCCGGCGCCCTGAAGAAACCTAAGCAATTTGGGGTAAAGGAGAGTGACATCCGTGCGCTTTAATAAAGATATGGATTACGTGCATTGGAGTAAATACTTCTTTATTTTCTCTATTGTACTTACTGTACTTGGTGTAGTTTTCCTGGGTTTCCTGGGGCTTAACTACAGTGTAGATTTCAGAGCTGGTTCTAACGTGGATGTATCGTTGTCCAAGAATCTTACACAGGCTGAGCTTCAGCCGGCATTAGACGGTCTGGGGATTGAACATGAGCCGAGCATTACGGTCGGTGACCAGCGTGTGAACATCCGTTATGATGAAGAGCTCGATAGTACGCAGAGTGAAGCGCTGAAATCGGCAATCAGCAAGCTGGATGCTCAGGCTTCCTATGAAATTAATACGGTTGACCCGGAGATGGCCAAAGAGCTTGCGCGCAACGCTATTTACTCCGTGCTTCTGTCCAGCTTGGGGATTATCATTTATGTAAGTATCCGGTTTGAATGGCGTTTCGCCGTGGCGGCCATTATTGCCCTGCTCCATGATGCATTTATGGTAGTGGCAATCTTCTCCATTTTCCGTCTGGAAGTGGATCTGACGTTCATTGTCGCGGTGCTTACGATTATCGGCTATTCCATCAATGATACTATCGTTATCTTTGACCGTATCCGTGAAAACCTGCGATTCGGCAAACAGAAAACGTATGAGGACCTTAAAGTGCTGGTCAACAAGAGTATATCCCAGACGCTTATGCGGTCCCTCTATACAGCCTTTACGGTATTTATTGCCGCATTCTTCCTGCTTGTGATGGGCGGAGCATCGATTAAAATGTTCTCGCTCGCTATGGTTATCGGTTTGCTCTTCGGAGCTTATTCTTCGATCTTTATCGCAAGTCCGCTCTGGCTGCTGCTCAAGAAGCGCCAGAAGCCTGCTGCTGTAAAAAACAATCCGGCCTAAGCTTCAGCTTTAATGCCCCGAAAAGCCGCGTCAACGACGACGCGGCTTTTCGGAATCTTTGGAGCTGGCTGACAGGTGTATGCCTCAACATGAGATTACTTGCTACCAGGTAAGGAGGGCTCGTTATGAATGACAAACAATCACCGCAAAGTGAGACGGTTGCCTGGAACGGAATCGTCAGTGATGCTGTACTGGCTCTGGCTAAAGGCGGTGTCGGTTATTTCACGGGCAGTAAGGCATTGCTGGGCGATGCCTTATATTCCGGAGCAGACGCTGCAGCCAGGCTGGCGGAAGCTCTCCCTTGGCGCCCGGTACAGGCTAAGCAGCCTAAATCAGTCCGCCGTGCAGGGGCCGGCAAGAGCAGCAAAGAGCCGATCATCGCTGTTCTTTTCTCCGTGCTGATTCTGATGTCGGGACTGCAGATCGCTTTTTCCGCCATCCGGGATTTAACCAGAGGACATTTATCGACAGTTCCGCCTGCTGCACTTGTTACGGTTCTTATTTCAATTATAGTTAAAGAGGGCATTTTCCAGTACCAATACCGTTATTTCAAGAAAATTGGCGACGGCAGTCATGCCGCTTATGCAGACAGCCACCGTTTTAGCTTGTATAGCTCGATAGCCGCTTTAATCGGAATTACGCTGTCTATGGTCGGAGGATATGTCGGCTGGAGCCCGCTTTTGTACATGGACCCGGTTGCTGCCCTGTTGACCAGCTGCCTGATACTCCGTAAGGGGTATAGCATGATTGCTGCTTCGGTCTACGGTAAAACAAGCCAGGAGCTGCCTTCGGCGGAAGCGGCTAATTTTATTGAAACGGTCGGCCGGGTGCACGGTGTAATCCGCGTAGAGCATCTTCAGGCGGTAGAACAGGGCCGGTACGTGAATCTTCAGGTCAAAATCAGCGTCAATCCGCGGATTACGGTTGTAGAGGCCCAGGATATCGCGGAGTGTGCGAGAAAGCTGCTGCAGCACCGTTTTGTCCATGTAGGCGAGGTTCATATGGATGTAGTGCCGTACGATCCCGGATATCCCTATAAAACAAACCACCAGCTTGCGGACAATGATATTCCGACGCTGCTTCAGTAAGCCGCAAGGCGAGAGAAAGGTGAGCTCAATTGCTTCATTCAAAAACAACATGGCAATCTCCGGCAGCTGATCCCGATAAAGTAATGGAATTGGCCCGGAGCCTTTCTGTTTCTCCGCTCCTGTCTTCCTTGCTTGTAACCCGGGGATTTACTGCTCCGGATGAAGCATTGATGTTCATGGACGGAGGAGCGGATGACAGCCATGATCCATATCTGCTCAAAGGAATGACTGAGGCTGTGCCGCGGATCAGAAGGGCATTGCAAGATGAGGAACATATTCTAGTGTATGGGGATTATGATGCTGACGGTGTCTCCAGCACGTCCCTGATGATCTATCTGTTGCGCCATCTTGGCGCTTCCTTTGATATCTATATTCCGCACCGCTCCAATGAAGGCTACGGGCTGCATAACCATGCGCTCGACTGGGCTGTCCAGCAAGGTGTTTCGCTTGTTATTACGGTAGATACCGGGATCAGCGCAGTACATCAGATCGCCTACGCCGCTGAGCTGGGGATTGATGTTATTGTGACGGATCACCATGAACCGCCTGAGTTGTTGCCGGAAGCGTTCGCTTTGATTAACCCTAAGCTGCCGGATTGCCCATACCCGTTCAAAGGGCTGGCCGGGGTAGGAGTGGCTTACAAGCTTGCCGAAGCCCTGCTTGACGGCAATGTACCTGAAGAGTGGAGTGAAATTGCCGCAATCGGCACAGTAGCGGATCTGATGCCGCTGCTGGGCGAGAACCGCAGCCTGGTGCGCAAGGGGCTTGCCAGTATGCGGAAATCCCCGTTTCCCGGTGTACGATCACTGCTTGAGGTGAGCGGGATAACGATGAATACCGTTAGCGCAATAAATATTGCATTTGGTGTGGCACCGCGGATTAACGCCAGCGGCCGCCTCGATCATGCAGGCCGGGCGGTAGCCCTTCTGACTACCGCTGACAGCATGGAGGCTGGACACCTGGCGAGTGAACTTGATCTGCTCAATAAAGAACGCCAGATGGTCGTTGAACGGATTGTAGCGGAAGCTACGGACAAGCTGGTAGGGCAGATCGGTGACGGACAGCCGCCGGATATTATTGTGCTGGCTGACAAGGGCTGGAATGTCGGGGTTGTCGGGATCGTTGCCTCCAAGCTGCTTGAGCGGTATTACCGCCCGGTCATTATCCTTGATATTCATCCGGAGACGGGCATGTGCAAGGGCTCAGCCCGCTCGATTCCCGGACTGGACATTTACGAGGCGCTGACTTCCTGCGCCGGATTAATGGACCATTACGGCGGCCATCCGGCTGCTGCCGGCATGAGCCTGCACAGCGACAATCTGGATGCTTTTGCGGCAGCCCTGAATGAATATGCCGCCAAGGTGTTGACGCCGGAGGCTCTGATTCCGGTAACCGCTGCAGATGGGGAAACTGCTGTAGCCGATCTGACGCTGCAGGCTGCACTCGAAATGGAGCGCCTTGCTCCCTTCGGCATGTCCAATCCGCTGCCCAAATTCATTGTGCGCGGGGCGGCAGTGAAAGAGACCCGCAAGATGGGCCAGGAAGGCAAGCACCTAAAGCTGGTCCTGCAGCAGGGACGGCACACCATCGAAGCGGTAGCCTTCGGAAAAGGTGCTCTGGCCGAGCTGCTGCCCGGGGGAACCGTTGTTGACGTGCTGGCTGAGCTGTCGGTCAATGAGTGGAACGGCTCCCGTAAGCCGCAGCTGATGCTGCAGGATCTGGCCGTGCCGGAGGCGCAGCTGTTTGATCTCCGGGGAACAGCCGATGCCGTAAGGCAGGCTGTCCGCCTCAAGGAGGTGCTGCAGCCGTACAGCGGCAGCACGCCTTTTACCGCCGCTGCTGTTTTCCAGAACAGCCGGCTGTCGCCGCTCAGCGACCTGAAAGGCATGTCACTGTGGGTTTACGATGAGGATGGCGGAATTAACGCCCTGTCTCATGGACAAGCTGAGCCAAGCGGAAAGGTGTCGCTGCTCTGCCTGCTGGACATGCCGGAGTCGCCGGAGCAGCTCGATGCTCTGCTTGCCGCTTTCCCGCAGGCGGAGAACATTGCGCTGCTGCATGCTGTACGTGAGGGACGTGACCGCCTGCAGGTTCCAACCCGTGATCATTTTAAGGTATTATATAAATTGCTGGCCTCCATTGCCGCTTCGGCAGTACCGGAGCATGAGGTGCTGCTGCGGCTTAGCCGCCAGTCTTCGCTAAGTGTACGGATGCTGGGCAGGATGCTGGATGTATTTGAGGAGCTTGATTTTATCGAGCGCACCGGCGGAATGATCTCATTTGTGTCCCAGCCGGCAGCTAAAAATCTGTCTACCTCCCGCCATTTTGTCCGGTTAGGCCAAACCGCGGAGATGGAGCAGTATTTTATGGAAGGCAGCGCCCGCGAGCTGGAGAGCTGGATGCTGGCCCGCCGCCAGGGTGCGTCGTAGGCTGGAGCAACTTGCAGTATTGAACAAATCGGTGAGGTAATCCTCACAAACCAAGCAGCTGCTTCCGAAGTAAGTTTTGTACGAAGGAATTAAAGTGGGCTCATGCTCACAAAACTAAGCGGATGCTTTCGAAGCGAGTTTGTTCGAAGCGAAATCGGTGAGGTAATCCTCACAAACCAAGCAGCTGCTTCCGAAGTAAGTTTTGTACGAAGGAATTAAAGTGGGCTCATGCTCACAAAACTTTCAGGAGATGATACTATTGGATTTCAAAAACAATATTCGCGTGATTGAAGATTTCCCGCAACCGGGAATCAGCTTTAAAGATATTACGACTCTGCTTAAAGACGGGGAAGCTTACCGCGCAGCTATTGATGAGCTCAAAGCGCTGGTATCCCATCTGAACATTGATGTAATCGCCGGACCGGAAGCCCGCGGCTTTGTAGTTGGCGCTCCGCTGGCTTACGCGCTGGGAGTCGGCTTTGTTCCGATCCGTAAAAGCGGCAAGCTTCCTTACGAAACAATCGAAGTAGGTTATGACCTGGAGTATGGCAAGGATACACTTGCTGTCCACACCGATGCAATCAAACCGGGTCAAAATGTACTTATCGCTGATGACCTGCTGGCAACCGGCGGAACCATCGCTACTTCTGTCAGCCTGGTGGAGCAACTTGGCGGCAAGGTTGTCGGAGCAGCATTTCTGATTGAGCTGGTCCAGCTGGCTGGCCGTAACAAGCTCTCGGAGATCGAAGTAATCTCTTTGTTGAATTACGAAGATTAAATTATGTTTAAGTACCGGTGACCTTTTCCCGGGAAATAAAAAGTGGACGGCTGTCGAATAACGACAGCTGTCCACTTTTTTGTTATTCATTGTGCTAATTCCGCGATAATGCAAATGGACAGGACTAAAGGGGGAAATCGCATTATCGAGGCGGAGGAATAGTTGTGTTTCGGCTGACAAGTAAATAGATACACATAAGAGACATAAGTGTCTTTAGTCTTTTGTCATAGAACAGCAAGAGCCGCCCCGGCAGCTGCTTATCAGCATTTGGGACAGCTCTTGTTCACTTTTATAGTTAGTGCGCAGATTTCTCCGAATCCTGTTCATTAGACAAGCCGAGTACTTCAATCAGTTTGAAGAACAGAGACAATACGATACCTACAATAGTAGCCAGCGCCATACCTTTGAGCTGCACGCCATAGATGTTAAGCGAGATGCCGCTGATGCCGACAACCAGAACCAGTGTGGCGAGGATCATGTTGCTTGCTTTAGAGAAATCAACCTTCTGTTCTACGAAAATACGCAGACCCGACGCTGCAATTACTCCGAACAGCAGCAGGGACACGCCGCCCATAACCGGTTGCGGGATGTTGGCAATAATGGAAGAGAAGGTTCCCGAGAACGACAGCAGAATAGCAATGATAGCCGCTCCGCCGATTACGAAAACAGAGTACACTTTGGTCAAAGCCATAACGCCGATATTTTCACCGTAAGTAGTGTTTGGTGTGGAGCCTACAAAACCGGAAAGCACAGTCGATATCCCGTTACTGAGCAGGGAACGGTCAAGTCCGGGATCTTTAGTCAGGTCTTTACCTACAATGTTGCTGGTTACAAGCAGATGGCCGATATGTTCAACAATTACAACCAGGGATACAGGAATGATGGTCAGGATAACCTGCCAGTCGAATGAAGGGGTAGTAATCGTCGGATGGGATAAGAAACTGGCGTCGGCAATAGCTCCGGTATTGACCTGTCCCATGATGTAGGCCAGCACATAACCGGTGACGATACCGATGAGGATATGAATGATTTTGGGGAAGCCGCGGAACATAACAGAACCAATAACGGTAACTCCCAGTGTAACCAATGACAATGTAATGGCTTTACCGTCCGGAGTCCAGTCCGTAACGCCTTCAGGAGCAATCAGTCCGGACATGCGTGCGGCAACCGGTACCAGCTCAAGTCCGATTGTTGCTACGATAGCACCCATGGCAGCAGGAGGGAATACAACATCAATCCAGCTGGTTCCGGCATAACGGACGATTAATGCGACAAGAATAAAGATAACACCGGTAACAATAAAAGCACCCAGTGCAAGCGAATATCCATGCTGATGATCTCCCTGATATTTAGTCAGCACACTGAGCACCGGTGAGATAAAAGCGAAGCTTGACCCGAGATAGGCGGGGATTTTGCCGCGGCAGATCAGAATATAAAGCAGGGTGCCGATACCGTTCATCAGCAGAATCATGCCGGGATCTACTCCGAACAGGTTAGGGACGAGCACGGTGCTGCCGAACATGGCGAACAGATGCTGCAGGCTCAGCAGAAAGCCAGGGCCGAACGGGAGTTTCTCGTTAACTTGAATTTCGCGTTGCAATGGAGTTCACTTCTCTTTCTCTATGTGGTTTTGTCTTAACTTGGCGAAAACCGCCTTTACTAGATTAAATAGTACGACGCCGTTTGACAACAACATTTTTGAAAAAGATTGGACTTTATTTATTTTTGTCATAAATTATCCTTCTATTCTTTGCAGAAACGGTTCTACGCCAGGCGATGGGAAGTGTTGACGTAATGCATCCTAAGCGTCATAATTATAAACAACTTTAAACTGCGTACAGTGCCGCTCGGAAGAGCTGAAGACCTGCAAATAGGGTTTCACTTGCGGGTTTATTTTATTATGAAGGATTCGGAATATAACCAAAAGCAAGGATTCAACAACATTTTCGAGAAACTCCTATATGGAATTTTTCTATAGAAAGGAAACGGATACGACGAGAATGGGCATAGAGCAATTAGTTGAAAAGGCCGGCGCCTATATAAAAGAAAAAGATCTTCTCCGCATCCGGGATGCTTACGAGTTTGCCGATCAGGCTCATTACGGGCAGGTGCGCAAGTCGGGGGAGCCATATATACTGCATCCGCTGGCGGTTGCAGATATTGTCGTCAATATGCAGATGGATGTCATTTCCATTATTGCAGCGCTGCTGCATGATGTCGTTGAGGATACAACTGTGTCGCTGGAGCAGATCCGTGAGAAGTTCGGTGATACCTGCGCCATGCTCGTGGATGGTCTGACCAAGCTGGAACGCATCCGCTTCCGCTCCAAGGAAGAACAGCAGAATGAGAATTACCGCAAAATGTTCATCGCTATGGCTCAGGATATCCGGGTCATTGTTATTAAGCTGGCGGACCGGCTGCACAATATGCGGACGCTCAAGTACCAGTCGGAGGAGAGCCAGCGGCGGATTTCCTATGAAACACTGGAGATTTTTTGTCCGATTGCTGACCGGCTCGGTATTTCCGCGATTAAATGGGAGATGGAGGACATCGCCCTCCGTTATCTGAACCCGCAGCAGTACTACCGTATTGCCAATCTGATGCATAAGAAACGGGCGGAACGCGAGCAGTTCATCGACAGCGTAATCGGCCGAATCCGTGCCAAGCTTGATGAAATGGGGATCGACGGGGATCTGTCTGGACGCCCGAAGCATATATACAGTGTTTATAATAAAATGAGCACCAAAAACAAGCAGTTTAATGAGATATATGACCTGCTGGCCATCCGGATTATCGTGGATAATATCAAGGACTGCTACGCTACGTTAGGGATAATTCATACTCTTTGGAAGCCGATGCCTGGCCGGTTCAAGGATTATATCGCTATGCCTAAAGCAAACATGTATCAGTCCCTGCATACTACCGTGGTAGGTCCGGGCGGAGAGCCGACGGAGGTGCAGATCCGAACGTGGGAAATGCACCGGACCGCGGAATTCGGGATTGCCGCACACTGGGCGTATAAAGAAGGCACAAGCAATAGCGGAAATCCGGAGAACCGTATGCCGTTTTTCCGGGAAATTCTCGAGCTGCAGCATGAAGCCAAGGATGCCGAAGAGTTTGTAGAATCACTCAAAATGGACTTTTTCTCTGACCTAGTATTCGTCTTTACACCTAAGGGTGAGGTAGTGGAATTGCCGGCGGGCTCGGTTCCGCTGGATTTTGCCTTCCGGATTCATACTGAGGTTGGTAACCGGACGATCGGCTCCAAGGTAAACGGACGGATTGTGCCGCTCGACCATAAGCTGAAGACTGGCGATATCGTGGAAATTCTGACGTCCAAGAACTCTTACGGCCCGAGCCGCGACTGGCTGAAAATTGCCCAATCCTCGCATGCGCGCAGCAAGATCAAGCAGTGGTTCAAGAAAGAGAAGCGCGAGGAAAATGTCGAAAAAGGCCGGGAAGCGGTAGAACGCGAGCTGAAGCGGCTTAACATGGAGGTTTCTGATTTCCTGACCGAGGATAAGCTGAATGACGTAGCCAAGAAGTTCGCCTTCGGCGACGTCGAGGATATGCTGTCCGCTGTCGGCTTCGGGGGCATCACCGCTTCGCAGATTGCAAATAAGCTGACCGAGAAACTGCGCAGGGAGCAGGAGGAAGCCGCCAACCATCTGGAATTGTCTACCGAGATGAAGGAGATCAAATCCAGCGGCGGAAACCGCAACCAGCCTACCAACGGTGTACGGGTCAAGGGCATTGATAACCTGCTTGTCCGCTTCGCACGATGTTGCAACCCCGTACCGGGTGACGATATTGTCGGATATGTAACCCGCGGGCGCGGCGTGTCTGTGCACCGTGAGGACTGTCCGAATATTCCGACCGACGGTGACGGGGAAGAATCAGCACGGGTGATTGAGGTAGAGTGGGAAGGCAGTATGGAAGCTAACTACAGCGTCGATATTGAGATTACAGGCCATGACCGCAACGGCTTGCTTAATGAGGTGCTGCAGGCAGTGTCGGAGAGTAAGACGAATATATCAGCAGTCACCGGACGCTCCGACAAAAACAAGATGGCGATGATTCACATGACGATTCTCATCCGCAATACGGATCATCTGCAGTCGGTTGTCGACCGGGTAAAGCGTGTGAAGGACGTATATACAGTTAACCGGATTATGCAATAACGTAAGGAGCTGAAAGACGCCGCATGAGAGCAGTAGTACAGCGCTGTAAGGAAGCAAAGGTTACGGCGGACGGGACGGTAACAGGAGCGATTAATGAAGGCTTGATGCTGCTGATCGGCGTAACGCACGGGGATACGGAGAAGGATGCCAAATATCTGGCCGACAAAATAGCCGGACTGCGCATCTTTGAAGATGATGCCGGCAAAATGAACTTTAGTGTTACGGATACCGGAAGAGCAGTTTTGTCGGTATCGCAGTTTACACTATACGGGGACTGCCGCAAAGGCCGCCGGCCGAACTTCATGGCTGCCGCGGCTCCCGGCGAGGCCAAGCAGCTGTATGATTATTTCAATCAGGAGCTGAGAGCCGGCGGGCTCCAGGTGGAGACCGGCGTGTTTGGCGCAATGATGGATGTCTCCTTTACCAACTGGGGGCCGGTGACGCTCATCCTGGACAGCCGGGACTAGAGAACCCGCAGAACATATAAATATGCAGTGCCGCAGGTTGTTCCGCACAGGAGCAGTCTGCGGCTTTTTTTGTTACAGCATTCATAGGTTGCCGGGGGCAGGAAGTTGCTCTTACGCATGGCCTGACGGCAGCGTGCCGGGGATAGAGCGGGCTTGCCCAGGATAAACTAGGGAGGATTGAAATTTTGACAGGGGCAGGTAAACCGAAATGAGATATTCTCCAAAATCATGGGCATGGACCCGTATTCCGGCCTACACGGCAGGGAGTGCTGTGGAAGCGGCGGCAGTAGCGAGAGAGTCAGGGCAGCAGGAGGATGCTGCGCTTATGAAGGGCAGGAGCCAGGGGCTTTTGCCGCGTACCTGAGATTTACAGGGCTGCTTACAAGCTTAAAGCATAAAATCCGCCAAGTTTTGGGTGGAAGCGTTTAGTATCGTTAGAAATCCGTACATTGCGGGTAATAAGAAAGCGAGAACAAAATAGCGGAGAGGAGAACTTATCCAAATGAGTAAAGTAGCATTTCTGCTCGCCAGCGGTTTTGAAGATTCCGAAATGAAGGTACCCTACGATGAGGTTATAAAGGCAGGGCATCAGGCTGAAATTATAGGTCTGAAAAAGAATGAGACGCTGCTGGGCAAAAAGGGAAACGTTTCCTATGCTGCAGATAAAGCCATCAGCGAGGTAAAGGCCGGTGACTATGACGCAATCGTGATCCCAGGCGGTTCGTCCCCGGAAAATCTGCGGCTGGACGAAGATGTGCTTGCTTTTGTGAAGGAAGCCAATGCTTCCAGTATTCCGATTGCATCCATCTGTCACGGACCGCAGATTCTGATCAGTGCAGACCTGCTTCAAGGACGTACCATTACTTCCTACCCGCCGCTCAAGGATGATGTCGTTAACGCAGGAGCGGAGTTTAAGGATGAAGAGGTCGTCATTGACGGCAATTATATAACATCGCGTACGCCGAAAGATGAACCTGCCTTTGTGCGCGAGCTGCTGAAGGTCCTGTAATCAACCAATATTGAAGGAGGGAACAATCATGACCAGAAGAATTCAGGCTTATTTCAGAACGGAAAGTGAAGCAGAAGGCGCTAAAACGGCATTGATTCCATTCAGTGTGGAGGCGCTGGAAATTTCCCCGCTGACAGACCCCTTGGATTCCGGCAGGGACCGCAGACCGAATCTTCTTTTGCCGCTAGTTCCGTACAACAATTCAGTGATTACCGGCGGGACAATGGGCGTGGCAGGAACGGCGGGCGCCTTGAGCGGAGCGGCAGTGGTTCCGGCGGCAGTCAACGACGAGGATGAGGGGCTGAGACGCTCCGATGTTGACGCAGACAATGACATTCTGCGTGACACAGATGTTAACGAGGACGTCGACCTGAGCGATGTGCATATTGTAATGTCCCTGAAGACTTCAGAGGAGCACTATAATGAGGTTGTAGAGACATTGCGCGGCAAGCATGCTTATGTTGAGGTATTTGAATAATACAGGGAAGACTGAACTGTTGACTGCTTCGCAGTCCGCGGTCTACAGCAGCCCCGGACGGTCCATACGGATTGTCCGGGGCTATTTATATATAACAAAAAATCACTGGACAGCTCAGAGTGCCGTGGTGTAAAGTATGTTTGTGCTGCGGCGGACAGAGAATGTCCCACTAAATAAAACGCTTTCTTTTCTGTAATACAACCGTAATATTGCATTCATGAATCCTTAATATAGGGTGTCTATAATAGAAGCATGACCCCCTTTTTTATAATATATGATGATGGACCTGCAGCAATCGGCTGCAGGTCACTTTTTTTTTATTAGAACGTACTCCTCAAAATTCACATAAAATTTTATTTCCTTCCTTGACTTTAGCGCAGTGGTTCAGTAGAATCTAACAATATACGAAATGTTTATAATGTTTTGATGACGGGACCAAGTAATCCGAGAACCACGACCCCAGAGAGGAATCCCCGCAGAACCGGCTATCGCCCTTAATGTAGGCGCTATACCCGCTTCGGCACGGCTGTAAGGATTCTGTTGATGACCGGATGAATGACTTCCCCGAGAACGCACGGCGAACGCAAGGCAGCTTAAGTGCCTGAGATCAGTAGCCGGAGCGCGTAGGCGGGCGTTAACCGCTTAGAGCGGATTCAATTATGGTGAATGAATCCGGAATGTGGGTGGTACCACGGGTGAATAATCGTTTATGATAATCCCTCGTCCCTGTTTGTAATGAACAGAGGCGAGGGATTTTTTGCTTTTTTTGAAATATCAGAACGTATAAGTCTAAGGACTTATACAGGTCTGATATTTCTCGCAGGACCGGTTGCCGCCTTCTCTGAAGGACGGCGAAGCCGTTTCTACTTGAAACTGTGCAGACTAAGGTATAAGCATGTTAAGCAAGAGGGGTTATTTTCAGGAGGGATAGGCTGTGGCTAAAGAAAGATTCGAGAAACCTACAGGTACACAGGATGTGCTTCCAGGTGCTGTAGAGAAATGGCAGTATGTTGAAGGCAAGGCCAGAGATCTCTGCCGCCGGTTCAATTACCGGGAGATCCGCACACCGATGTTTGAGCACACCGGATTGTTTGAGCGCGGTGTCGGTGAAACAACGGATATTGTGGAAGGCGAAATGTACACCTTCAAGGATAAAGGCGACCGTGATTTGGCGCTCCGTCCGGAAGGAACCGCTGGCGTTGTGCGCGCTTATGTGCAGAACAAGCTGTACGGCGAGCCGGATGCCAGCAAGCTGTATTACATCGGCCCGATGTTCCGTTATGAGCGTCCGCAGGCGGGAAGATACCGGCAGTTCCACCAGTTCGGCATTGAGGCGTTCGGCGCAGTGGATCCGGCCATTGATGCGGAAGTGATCTCGCTGGGATATCAGTTTTACAAAGATCTCGGCCTCAAAGAAGTCAGAGTCGAGCTGAACTCCGTGGGTAATGCGCCAAGCCGTGCCGCCTACCGTGAGAAGCTGCTGGATTTCCTGAGACCGATGCGCGATTCTCTGTGCAGTGACTGCCAGCGCCGGATGGAACGCAATCCGCTGCGGGTGCTCGACTGCAAGGTTGACCAGGATAAATTCGGCGGTGCGCCGTCCATTCTGGACAGTCTTGATGAAGAGTGCACTACCCATTTTGAAAAGGTCAAGACACACCTCGATACCATGGGCGTTGAGTACAGCATCAATCCCCGTCTGGTCCGCGGACTTGATTATTACACGCATACCGCGTTTGAATATAAAGCAGCCGGCATCGGCTCCATCGATACAGTCGGCGGAGGCGGCCGCTACAACGGCCTGGTGGAAGAAATCGGCGGACCGGATCAGCCGGGCATCGGCTTCGGAATCGGGCTGGAGCGGATCCTGCTGATTCTGGAGAGCCAGGGCGTGGAGCTGGAAACTGTGAAACCGCTGGATGTGTATTTCGTGGCGCTGGGAGAGGCTGCGGATCAGGAAATTACGAAGCAGCTGTTCCTGCTGCGCAGCCAGGGCTTCTCTGCAGAACGCGACTATCTCGGCCGTAAAATGAAGGCGCAGATGAAGTCGGCCGACCGTATGTCAGCGCGGTATACGGCGATTCTGGGCGAAGACGAGCTGAACAGCGGAGTCATTGCCCTGAAGTCAATGGAGACAGGTGAGCAGAAGACAGTCAAGCTGGAAGAGCTGGCGCAGGCGCTGGTCTAAAAACCGGCTAACACGTATTTTAACCATGAAAGGGTAGGATAAATTATGAGTAGAAGTCATCATTGCGGACAATTAACGCCGGAACAGATCGGCCAGACTGTAACACTGAACGGCTGGGTACAGACACGCCGTGACCTTGGAGGCGTGCTGTTCATTGATCTGCGCGACCGTACCGGTATTGTACAAATCGTGTTCAACCCGGATTATTCCGGTGAAGCACTGCAAATCGCCGATAAGGTACGCAGTGAATACGTGCTCTCCGTTACGGGTAAAGTTGTTAAGAGAGATGAAGAAACAGTGAACCGCAACCTGCCGACCGGTGAGATTGAAGTGCAAATCACGGAAATCGAAGTGCTGAATGCCGCCAAAACCCCTCCGTTCTTCATCGAAGACGGCGTGGAAGTGGATGAGTCGCTGCGGATGAAATACCGTTACCTTGACCTGCGCCGTCCGGAAATGCACAAGACGCTGCTGCTCCGTTCGAAAGCGGCGAAGATTTTCCGCGATTTCCTGGACGGTGAAGGATTTATTGATGTAGAAACACCGATTCTGACTAAAAGCTCCCCGGAAGGCGCACGCGATTATCTGGTGCCAAGCCGGGTGCATGAAGGCGAATTCTTCGCACTGCCGCAATCGCCGCAGATTTACAAGCAGCTGCTTATGGTCGGCGGCATCGAGCGCTACTACCAGATCGCCCGCTGCTTCCGCGATGAGGATCTGCGTGCTGACCGCCAGCCGGAATTCACGCAGGTCGACATCGAGACTTCATTCGTGCCGCAGGATGAGCTGCTTGGCATGATGGAAACGCTGATGCAGCGTCTGCTGAAGGAAACAATCGGCGTGGAAGTGGCTGTGCCGTTCCAGCGTCTCACCTATGCCGAAGCGATCGGCAAATACGGTTCAGATAAGCCGGATCTGCGCTTTGGCCTGGAGCTTATTGAAATGAACGATATCGTTGCCAGCAGCGGTGTGAAGGTCTTTGCTTCCGTTATTGAAAAAGGCGGCGAAGTGAAGGTTCTCAACGCCAAAGGCTGCGGAACCTGGACACGTAAGGAAATCGACGATCTCGGACCTTATGCTGCACGTTACGGTGCGAAGGGGCTGGCCTGGATTCAGGTGAAGGACGGGGAATTCAAAGGCCCGATCGTTAAATTCTTCACTGAAGAAGAAATTGCTGCTGTAAAAGAACGTACTGGTGCTGAAGATGGCGACCTTCTGCTCTTCTCCGCTGACAACAAAAAGGTAGTTGCCGATGTACTGGGTGCCCTGCGCCTGAAGATTGGCCGCCAGCTGGGCCTGATTGATGACAGTGTGTTCAAATTTGCCTGGGTTACTGAGTTCCCGCTGCTGGGCTACGATGAAGAACAGAAACGTTATGTAGCTGAGCATCATCCGTTCACCCGTCCGATGGACGAGGACCTGCACCTGTTCGATACCGATCCTGGTGCGATCCGTGCACAGGCCTACGATATCGTACTTAACGGTTATGAAGTGGGCGGCGGCTCCCAGCGTATCTACAAGCGCGATGTTCAGGAAAAAATGTTCGAAGCACTGGGCTTCTCGCCTGAAGTGGCTTATGAGAAGTTTGGTTACCTGATGGATGCGTTCGAATACGGCACGCCTCCGCACGGCGGGATTGCCTTCGGTTTTGACCGTCTGGTAATGCTGCTGGCCGGACGCACGAACCTGCGTGAAACGATTGCCTTCCCGAAAACGGCAAGTGCAACCGACCTTCTGATGGATGCACCGTCCCCGGTTGATGCTGCACAGCTGGAGCAGCTGCATATAAAGCTGGCGCCGAAGCCGGAAAAAGTGAAAAACTAACTAAACTACATGCCTGCGGAGCAGCGGACAGGCAAGAAGCGGCTCCGCAGGCCGCATAATAAAGGAGGCGTGAACCTTATGCTGCATCAGTTCTCGCGTACAGAGCTGGCCATCGGGCCGGAGGGTCTGGAAATTCTCAAGAACAGCACCGTAGCAGTGCTGGGAATTGGCGGCGTCGGAGCCATGGCTGTTGAAGCACTGGCCCGCTCAGGTGTCGGCAGAATTATCCTGATCGACAAGGATGCGGTCGATATCACCAATATCAACCGCCAGATTCATGCGCTCACCACCACAATCGGCCAGAAAAAGGCTGATCTGATGGTGGAACGTGTTAAGCTGATCAATCCGGAAATTGAAGCCATTGCCCTCAACATGTTTTATACAGATGAAACCTATGAGGAGCTGTTCAACCTTAAACCGGATTTTGTCATTGATGCATCGGATACGATTATCTACAAAATCCATCTGATCAAGGAATGCCTGTCCAGAGGCATTCAGATGATTTCCAGTATGGGCGCAGCCAACAAAATGGACCCTACGCGCTTTAAGGTAGCCGACATTTCCAAAACGGAAATGGACCCGATTGCCCGCGTAATCCGGCAAAAGCTGCGCAAAGACGGCATCAAAAAAGGCGTCAAGGTTGTCTTCTCAACTGAAGTACCGGTGAAGCCGCGTGTGGATGTAACGGAACAGATCGTTCCGGCTGATGCACCGGACCGCCGTAAAGCCAAGCAGCCGCCGGCGAGCAATTCGTACGTACCGCCGGTTGTCGGCCTGATTATGGTCAGTGTAGCTGTTAACGATCTGCTGAAAGCCGGCGGCGTTAACGTATAAAATGGGCTACGGCTACAAATAAATGAATGGTGGACGAAGGGCGTAAGCAGCCGGTTATCCGGCTGCACGCCCTTTTATTGCGGTTTGCCGGTTACAAGTCTTTAAAACCGGGTAATAGCCAGCGGAACTTAACAATCTGTGGAGGTTTTACAATGAACTCGAATTTTTGGCGGAAGAGCGTGGGACTGGAGCCGGGCGATAACTGGAAACGGGAATGGGCTGCAGGAATCCTGTCGTATTTTGCCTCTGTATATATTGTGATGGTCAATGCGGCCATTCTGCATGATGCAGGCATGCCGCTTAGAGCGGGGATGGTAGCTACACTGCTGACTGCGGTCACAGGCTGCCTGCTGATGGCCTTTGGCGGCAAAACGCCGATTATTGTGGTGCCGGGCATGGGGATCAACGCCTTCTTCACCTATACCCTGGTCCATTCGATGAAGCTGGACTGGCGCGAAGCGCTGGCGGTAGTGGTGGTAACCGGCGTGCTGTTTGCAGTCGTTGCGTTCACATCGCTGTACCGGATTCTCAGCGAAGCGATTCCCCATAACCTGCAGCATGCGATCACGGTCGGGATCGGGCTGTTTCTGACCTTTATCGGCCTGCAGAAAAGCGGAATTGTGATCGCCCACCGGACTACCTTTGTGGCTATCGGCCATTTTAGTGATCCGGCGGTTATCACTTCCTGTGTAACGCTTATTCTGGCGCTGGTGCTGTTTATCCGCGGAACGCGCGGCGGGCTGCTGATCAGCATGATTGCCGGCACGGGACTTGCCTATCTGCTAGGGGCTGCGCATAAGCCGGAAACAACAGAATCAGGCCATGTATTCACTGGCTATGGTGATGTTTTTGCCGGTATGGACTGGAGCGGAATGGTCAGCCTGGTGTTCTGGATTGCCGTATTCCTGCTGCTGCTGATTGTTGTCTTTGAAAATATCGGGCTGATCTCCTCGCAGACACTGATGGCCGGACGGCCGGAACGGTTCAAGAGCAGCCTGCGGGCGCTCTCTATCGCCAACATTGCAGCAGGCCTGTTCGGCAGCAGTCCGGTAGTTGCAGCGGCAGAATCAACTGCAGGCATCGCGGCAGGCGGCAAATCCGGCCTGACCTCACTGGTTACCGGACTGCTGTTCGGAGCGACTTTCCTGTTTATCCCTCTGCTGGCTTATGTGCCGGACAGTGCTATCGCCCCAATTCTGATCGTCATCGGCGGCTTGATGGTCCAGAACGTACGGGAGATGGATCTCAGCGACATGACAGAGCTGTTCCCGGCTTTTCTGGTAATGGTCATGATTCCCTTCACTTACAGCATTGTGGACGGTATGGCGTTCGGCTTCATCACCTATCCGATTGTTAAGCTGGCTACGGGGAAAGGCAAGGATGTGCCTCCGGCGCTGTATGGGATTGCCGGGCTGTTTGTAGCCAACTTTGTGCTGCATGCTTTTATGGGGTAAACTGCTGCGGAAAGCACATCGTTTAGCCGGATAGATAATTCTGGATTTTGTACATCTGTTGTGCTATGATGAGTATCCTTTTTGTGTAAGTGTTATCAGCTTTGCACAGATCGTTATACACATAAACTTTTAGGAGGTAACTGAAATTGGAGGACAACTTTCAAAGTGCCTATCAAGAGGAAGAAGACAGGCTGAACAGCACACTTACCGAAATTGATTCGATTCTGACTAAACTGCGTAATACCCCGGTGTATACCGGACATGATTATACGGAGCAGGTGCTGGAGGATTCCAGGGAGCAGCGGCGCAAAGACCTGGCCAGGCTCCGGCCTGAGCCCTATTTCGGGCGGCTGGATTTCCAGGGCAGCGGCGATGGAGCGCCACAGCCCCTGTATATCGGCAAAATCGGCGTAGACCGTGAGCAGGTAAGCGACCGCCCGCTGGTTATTGACTGGCGTGCCCCGGTAGCAAGCCTGTTTTATTCATTTACCGGAGGAACCGATCCGGCCTCTTATGAAGCCCCTGAAGGACTGATTGAAGGGCTCGTGTATCTGAAACGCAACGTGGTGATCCGCAAGCAGATCCTGGAACGGGTTGCGGATACATACAACCGGGACAGCGACGCACCGGCGGTATCGGATGAATTCCTCGTTTACCGGCTGGGTGAGAACAAGGATAACCGGCTCCGCGACATCGTCTCTACGATTCAGGAGGAGCAGGACAGAATTATCCGTGCGGTGAAGAATACGGCGCTGATCATCCAGGGGGTGGCGGGGAGCGGTAAAACTACAGTCGCTCTGCACCGGCTGGCTTTCCTGCTGTACCAATACAAGGAGCAGGTATCGGCGGAGAAAATGATTATTTTTGCTCCGAACCGGATGTTCCTCGATTATATTTCCGATGTGCTGCCGGAGCTCGGGGTCGGCAACATTGCCCAGAGCACGTTCCCGGACTGGGCGGCGAATGTGCTGAATCTGGAGCTGCCCGAACAGAATACGGCAGAGACGCTGAACCGCTGGTTCGAAGCGGAGGGCGGTATGCCAGCCATTACGGAAGAAACCCCGGGCCGCTTCAAAGGCTCTACAGTGCTGATGGAAGTGATTGAATCGGCCATCAGGCAGCTGGAGACGGGAGCGGTACCTGAAGGGGATTTCAGCCCCTGGGAAGGCGCTGTGCTGCGCCGTTCGATGATTCTGCGCTGGCACAACGAGGAATACGCCCCTTATCCGCCGCTGAAGCGCAAGGAGCGGGTAATGGCGCGGATTCACCGCTGGATCGAAATGGAGCTGAAGAAGAGCCCGTCAGCGGCTGCGCTGAAGGAACGGAAGAAGAAGGCTGCATCCAAGGAGAAGACGTATGGCGGCAAATGGCCGAAATATGATCCGCTGATGATCTACAAGCAGATCTTCCGCGCTGCCAAGGTGCCGGAGGACTGGCCGGCTGAAGCATCAGAGCTCATCCCCACGGGGGTGCTGAAGGAGACGGCGAAGGATCTCAAAAAAGGCATTCTGCGTGAGGAAGATCTGCCGCCGCTGCTCTATATCCATTATCTGCTCAGCGGTAATGAGGGCACTGAGCGTTTCGACCATATTGTCATCGACGAAGCGCAGGATTTCTCGCCTTTTCAGATTGCCGTGCTGGATCTGTATGTGAAAGGCCATTCCTTCACGATTCTTGGGGATTTGTCACAGGGCATCCATGCTTATAAAGGGGTGCACGAATGGGCTGAAATGCAGACCCTGTTCGCGCCTGAGCATACCGCCTATCACGCGCTGACGCGAAGCTACCGCTCAACGATGGAGATCATAGAATTTGCCAACGGAATTCTCTCAACGGGTGTTCAGAGCCCGCTGCTGGCCGTACCGGTGTTCCGCAGCGGGAATCCGGTCCGGCTGGTCGGTTACGGCGCAGAGCCGTCTCAGGCGGCTACAGGAGCGGATGAGCGCCTGCATGCGGTCAGAACGGCGCTCCTGGCACTGTCCGGGCGTGAATACCGGACAGTTGCTGTCCTGACCCGCAGCCTGCGGGAAGCGGAGGAGCTGTACACCGAACTGGCCGGGCAGTTTGCAGATCTCCACCTCATTGACGGCAGTATGACGCAGTATCACGGCGGGCTGTCAGTGCTGCCGGTCTATCTGTCCAAAGGACTGGAGTTCGATGCCGTTATCCTGGCCGATGCCGATACAAGCCATTACGGGGCAGCAGCCTGGGATGCCAAGCTGATGTATGTCGGCTGTACCCGTGCGCTGCATGAATTGTGGCTGCTGCACAGCGGGGAACTGCCTGCTTATGTGCAGACAGCCGGGGAAGAGACTGTTATGGGCTGGCCGGCCCCCGCGGGTAATTAATGAGATACTGAAAGGACCGCCCTGAACGTTCAGGGCGGTCCTTTTTACGTCCGGCCACAGCCGCCTGTTATTCATTGTTTTGGTGAAGAACGATTATAATTATTCTTGATCTTGTAACAAGGCAGCTGCTATGGCTTAATAATAAGTGTCCGGCCGGGCAAGATTACTCTGGAAGGAGGCTGATTGCAATGATTTCAGTATACGAGGTGGTTTCCGTCTAACGGCGGAAATCCTGTTAACGGGGAGGCCGCAAGGCCTCCTTACTTACAACACCGGAAATGAGAAAGCCCCTCCGAGGGGAAATAATTAAATGACTTTGAATGTAGACGCTAACCATAGGGTTTTATATAATGAACTTACGGTATTTACCAAATATGAGCTGAAGAAAGGAGGCAGGTGCAATGATTATTACTTTAGATGCGGCAATTGACGGACACAAAGGGACACACCTGTTGAAGGAGGAAACACAACGTGAGTTATGTAAATGGAAAGGATGTGCTCCCCCCGGGCCTGCTCGAAGAGCTTCAGGGATACATTCAAGGTGAATTGCTATACATTCCTAAGAAGTCGGAGCAACGGGTAAAATGGGGCGAGAACAGCGGATCGAGGCAGGAGATTGCCAGCCGCAACAAGGAGATTTTCTGCAGTCACAGCAGCGGCTGCTCGGTGAACGAGCTGCAGAAGCGTTACCACTTATCTGAGGAAAGCATCCGCAAGATTATTTCAAAAATGCGGCTGGCGATGAACCGCTAGCCTGAAATTTGAACAAAGAGCATGGCACCCGCTTAACTGAGCGAGGTCATGCTCTTTCTATATTTTGTGGTATGATAGGGGAGGTTGTCAGGCGCAGTCTGCCTGAAAGTTAACAGCAAGGAAGTGAAATGATGGATCTATTCTCACTCGGTGACAATACCGGAGGCGGCCGGCTGCTTGCCGACCGCATGCGTCCGCAAAGTCTCGATGAATATATTGGACAGGAGCATATTATCGGGCGGGGCAAGCTGCTGCGCAGGGCGATCGAGGCTGACCAGGTCTCGTCCATTCTGCTGTATGGCCCTCCGGGCTGCGGCAAAACGACGCTGGCCCATATTATTTCGAATCATACGCAGGGCGAATTTGTTCGGCTGAATGCGGTTGAAGCCTCTGTAAAGGATGTGCGGGAGGTGATCGACCGAGCCCAGAGCAACAAGGCGCTGTACGGCACGAAGACGATTCTGTTTCTGGATGAGGTGCACCGTTTCAACAGCTCCCGGCAGGATGCGCTGCTGCCCGCCGTCGAGAAGGGCACCATTATCTTTATCGGCGCGACGACAGAGAATCCGTTTCACTATGTGAACGGGGCGTTGATGAGCCGCTCCACGCTGTTCCAGCTGGAGTCTTTGACCAGCGAGCACAGCATGGCAGCGATGCGCCGGGCGCTGGCCGATGAGCAGCACGGGCTTGGCTTCATGCGGCTGCAGGCCGATGAAGACGCGCTGCTGCACATCGCGGCAATGGCGAACGGCGACATCCGCCGGGCGCTCAACGCGCTGGAGCTGGCGGCGATGACAACAGCGCCCGAGCCGGACGGCAGCGTGCATATTACACTGGCTGTGGCGGAGGAGTCCATCCGCCGGCCGATCGTCAAGGCGGACGAGTCTACCCAATACGATGTGCTGTCCGCCTTCCACAAAAGCATCCGCGGCTCCAGCGACGCCGCGCTGTTCTGGTTCCTCTATGCCGTCGAGAAGCTCGGCATGGACCCGATGACCTTCATCCGGCGGCTGATCGCCGCCTGCAGCGAGGACATCGGCCTGGCGAACCCGCAGGCCATGGTCCAGGCTGTCAGTGCGCTGGACGCCTACCGCAACAACGGCTGGCCGGAGGCGCGGCTGAATGTGACCCAGGCGATTCTGTTCGCTGTGGAAAGTCCCAAATCCGATGCGGTGGTTGTAGCAATCGCTAACGTCATGAATACCATTGAAGAGCTGAAGTCCGCAGAGGTTCCGCTGCATTTACGCGATACTCACTACAAAGGCGCAGCAAAGCTAGGGCATGAAGGGTACCAGTACCCTCACAACTACCCCGGCCACTATGTCCGGCAGGAGTATTTGCCGAAGCCGATTGCCGGCAAGGTGTTCTATGAGGCTACTGAGCAGGGCAATGAAGCGAAGATCCGTCATAATCAGGGGCTGCGGCGGGGCTTATAAGCCGCTGGAGATTCCATAAGACAATACAAACCGATGAATGTAGCAGGAAGAGAGTCTTCCTGCTGCACTCATCGGTTTTTTTGTTGATAGGGATGGAGTGAACTATGAAATATTACGTAAAACGCAAACTAATAATAGCGATAACAGTCGGAATTTGTCGTATTTGTCATGTTAATTAACATGAAAAACTTTTTTTATAGGAAAATCATTGATAATTTACCATGAGTCAATTAGAATAAACTCTAACATTCAGGGATTGCTTCCATAATAATCCTAAAATTTAAAGTACAGTTGGCTGGTAGGGTTACTGTATGTGACATAAATACCTTGCCTAAAAAATCCTGGTGTTAGGGTGATGAATTTGAGTGAAGACTTACTTCGAATTGAGCATTTAACGACATCCTTCAAAATTGCAGGGCAGTACTACGCTGCAGTTGATGATGTGACGCTCACTGTGAAGAAAAATGAGATTCTGGCGATCGTCGGAGAATCAGGTTCAGGCAAGAGCGCGCTTGCTTTTTCCATAATGGGCCTGCATACGAAGGCAAAGATTGAAGGGAAAGTGAATTACAAAGGGCAGGATATTGTCCAAATGACCCCCGGCATGCTGAATAAGGTCCGCGGCAAAGAAATGTCGATGATTTTTCAGGACCCTTTAGCTGCATTAAATCCGCTGATGATTATAGGCAGTCAGATCGAGGAAGTACTGCTGCTTCATGACACCAGCCTCTCCAAAAAACAGAGAAAAGAGAAAGTGCTCGATCTGTTGACAAAAGTGGGCATCCCCCGCCCTGAACATACATACCATCAATACCCTTATGAACTATCCGGCGGTATGCGCCAGCGCGTTATCATCGCTATCGCGATTGCAAACGGGCCGCAGCTGCTGCTTGCCGACGAACCTACAACGGCATTGGATGTGACCATTCAACTGCAGATTCTTGAGCTGATCAAAAAGCTTAAGAAGGATATGCAGGCAGGCATTATCCTTATCACCCATGATCTCGGGGTTGTCAGTGAAATGGCTGACCGTGTGGCCGTTATGTACGCAGGCCAAATCGTGGAGATTGCCGATATTTACACACTGACCTCTAATCCGCAGCATCCGTACACGAGATCCCTGTTCAACTCCATTCCTACTGTAAAAGAAGTGAAGTCAAGGCTGCATGTTATACAGGGGATTGTGCCTTCGCTTAAGAATCTGCCGCGCATCGGTTGCCGCTTTGCTGGAAGAACGCCTTGGATTGATGCTTCTGCGCATGAGGAGAATCCGCAGCTTCACGAAATTGCTCCGGGCCACTTTGTTCGCTGCACCTGCTACAGACATTTTCATTTCCCGGATAGCACGGAGGAGGTAGGCACCGATGGCATTGCTTGAAGTTAAGGATCTGCAGGTTCACTTTCCAATCAGGGGCGGGCTGTTCAGTCGTCAGGTTGGCGAGGTTAAGGCGGTTGACCGTGTCAACCTTTCAATTGAGGCCGGCCAGACCTACGGTCTTGTCGGTGAATCCGGTTCAGGCAAAACAACTACCGGCCGGGCTATTATCGGCCTTAATCAGATCACAGGGGGCAGCATTCTGTTCGAAGGTGCAGATCTGGCTTCCAAAGGTGCACGCAAGCAGAACAATGTCCGCCGTGATGTGCAAATGATCTTTCAGGATCCGTACTCCTCACTCAATCCAAAGAAACGCGTATTGGATATTATCGCCGAGCCACTGCGTAATTTCGAGAAGCTGTCCCCGCAGGAGGAAATGCGGAAGACACAGGAGCTGCTGGAGCAGGTCGGACTTAGTGCTGACAATGTGCTTAAATATCCGCATGAATTCTCTGGCGGCCAGCGCCAGCGTATCGGAATAGCCCGGGCTATTGCCTTGAAGCCCAAGCTGATTATTGCCGACGAGCCTGTCTCGGCACTTGATGTATCGGTTCAGGCACAGGTGCTGAACTTCCTGCGGGATATACAGAAGGAGCTGAATTTGACGTATTTGTTCATCAGCCATGATCTCGGTATCATCCGGCATATGTGCGACCGCATCGGCATTATGTACAAGGGGCGCCATGTTGAGGAAGGGACCCCTGAGGATATTTTTGACAATCCCCGGCATATTTATACCAAGCGTCTCATCGCCGCAATTCCGGATATCGATCCTTTACAGCGTGAGGAACGGAATATTTTCCGCCGGTCCGTAAGTGAAGAGTACGACAACGCCTACCGGAGCCATTTTGACCAGGACGGCCTGGCTTACCCGTTACGATCCATTTCCGATACCCATATGGTGGCTATGCCCGAGAAAGGTTGAGACGTATGTGGAAGATTATTGTACGAAGATTGTTAATTATGATTCCCCAGGTATTTCTATTGAGTATTCTAGTATTTCTGATGGCCAAAGCTATGCCGGGCGATGCACTTACCGGGATGCTTGATCCGAATATTGATCCGGCAGCAATTGAGGCAATGCGGGAAAGGCTGGGTCTGAATGATCCCTGGCACATCCAATACTGGAACTGGATCAGCAATGCTGTCCAAGGCGATCTGGGCCAGTCCTTCAACTTCAAAATGCCGGTGACCGAGCTGATCGGCCAGCGGATGATGAACACCCTCTGGCTGTCGCTGGCTACGCTGATTCTTACATATCTGATTGCTATCCCGCTTGGCATTCTCAGCGGACGCTTCAATGATACATGGGGCGACCGCCTGATTACCGGCTATACCTATATCGGATTCGCTGCTCCCCTGTTTATTGTAGCGCTTGTAATGCTCTGGATGTTCGGCTTCTATTTCTCATGGTTTCCGACCGGGGGAAGCGTATCGCCAGGTGCGGTTCCCGGAAGCTTCAGCTATGTGCTCGATAAAATTTATCATTTGCTGCTGCCGGCCTTATCTATCGCTTTAATTACGACTGTAGGTACGGTCCAGTATCTGCGTAATGAGATTATTGATACGAAGCAGAAGGATTTCATTCTTACCGCCAGAGCAAAGGGGGCTTCAGAATCGCGGGTGTATAACCGCCACATTCTGCGCAACTCACTGCTGCCGATAGCCGCCTTTTTCGGATATGAGCTGACAGGACTTATCGGAGGAACCATCTTTGTAGAGAGCATCTTCAGTTATCCCGGCATGGGCCAGCTGTTCCTGGGCTCGATCGTCATCCGCGATTTTACCGTGGTGACAGCGATAGTGCTGCTATATGGGATTGCTACTATCATTGGTTCGCTGCTGTCTGACATCATATTAAGCATCGTTGATCCGCGCATCCGGATTAAATAAGGATCAGAACCTATACTGAGGTGAAATGAAATGGCAAAATCAAGCGCTGAGCTCCCGCTCCCGCACAATATCGAAAAAAGCCCGTCAGGCTGGAGCATTATCTGGCGGGAAATTTTTAGAGATAAGCTGGCACTGACTTCCCTGATCTTTCTGGCTCTGGTCTTTATCGGAGTGTTCGGGACTGCCCTGTTCCTCAACCAGCAGGAGATTGTAAAGGTTGACCTGTTCTCTCTATATAAAAAGCCTTCAGCCAAGTTCTGGCTGGGTACCGATTACGGCGGCCGTGATGTATTCGGACAGCTCATTATCGGCACACGCAACTCGCTGAGTATAGGTATTATGGTTACCCTGATGACCGGGGTTATCGGAATTACAATCGGACTGGTTTCCGGATATTTCGGGGGCCTTATTGATAATCTGTTCATGCGTCTGGTTGACTTTTTCATGATTCTGCCGATGCTGATGATGGTCATTGCTTTTGTAACGGCCGTTCCAAAATATAACACACTAACCTTTTCGCTCATTATGACAGCATTCCTGTGGATGGGGATCGCCAGGCTGATCCGTTCCAAGACATTGCAGGAGAAAGAGCTTGAATATGTTCAGGCTTCCCGTACACTCGGTTCTTCCCATCTGAAGATTATCTTCAAGCAGGTGATGCCGAATCTCAGTTCGATTATCATCGTAACGATGACGCTGAATCTTGCAGCTAACATCGGGCTTGAGTCGGGATTATCCTTCCTTGGCTTCGGGTTTCCCGAAAGTACACCGAGTCTGGGTACGCTTGTCAGCTATGCCCGCAACCCGCAGACTCTGCAGTCCAGATGGTGGATCTGGTTACCCGCATCACTGCTGATCCTGGTGTTGATGTTGAGTATAAATAATGTCGGTCAGGCGCTGAAGCGTGCGACGGACGCAAGACAAAGAAGAGGATAATAAGGGAGGAAGAAACAAGTATGAGAAAAAGAAAAACCGGAAAGACAATGCTAGTCAGTCTGCTGCTTGTCCTGTCACTTGCTGTTACTGCCTGCGGATCAGGTAACAATGAGGCAGCTGAGCCTTCAGCCACCGCCGCAGCCACGGATGCCGCAGCTACTGCCGCTCCGACAACTGCTCCTGCAGCAGAGGATGGCCTGTACAACATTGCAGATTTCAGCAAGATTAAGACCAATCAGGGTGAAGCCATTGAAGGCGGTACACTTAACTTTGGCCTTGTATCTGATACTCCTTTTGAAGGCACTTTGAACTTTAACTTCTATTCCGGTGCTCCGGATGCTGAGGTTCTTGATTGGTTTGACGAAGGTCTGCTGACCTGGGATAAAGACTATGTGTACACCAATGACGGGGCGGCTACCTATGAAGTCTCAGAAGACGGACGCACCTTCACCTTCACCATCCGTGACAATGTAAACTGGCATGACGGCAAGCCGGTTACTGCTGAGGATTGGCTGTTTGCCCATGAAGTTATTGGTAACCCGGCTTATGACGGTCCGCGTTACGGCTCCGATTTCACCAATATTGTTGGTATGGAAGAGTATCATGCCGGCACTGCGAAGACCATCTCAGGGATCAAAGTGCTTAATGAGAAGCAGTTAGAAATTACTTATGTGAAATCCACTCCTTCCCTGTTGACAGGAAGTATTTGGATTTATCCGCTGGCTAAGCATATCTTCGGAACCATGGATGTTGCCAAAATCGCGGCTTCTCCTGAGGTCCGCCAAAAACCAGTCGGTTTTGGTCCGTTCAAAGTGGAAAGCATCGTACCGGGCGAATCTGTTGTATATGTTAAGAATGAAGATTACTGGCGTGGTGCTCCCAAGCTGGATAAGGTTGTGCTGAAGGTTGTTCCTCCGACTACAGTTGTGCAGGAGCTAAAGGCTGGGAATATCGATGCGGTCGACAACTTCCCGATAGATCAGTTCCCTGATAACTCCGGTCTATCTAACGTTGAATATCTTGGCGCAGTTGACCGCGCTTATACTTACATCGGCTTCAAGCTGGGTAAATGGGATGCGACTAATAATGTAGTTGCGCCTGATCCAAATGCCAAAATGGCAAATGTAGCTCTGCGTAAAGCTATGTGGCAGGCAGTTGATAATGATGCTGTCGGTAAAAACTTCTATCACGGCCTGCGCTGGAATGCAACAACACTGATTCCGCCATCCCATCCTGAATTCCATGATGACAGCAATCCGGGTATGCCTTATGATCCGGAAGCAGCAAAGCAGACTCTGGAAGATGCAGGCTATAAACTTAGCGGTGAGTTCCGTACGAATCCGGATGGCACGCCGTTGACCATCAATTTTATCTCTATGACCGGTTCGGATATTGCTGAGCCGCTGGCTCAATATTATGTGCAATCCTGGAAAGCAATCGGTCTGAATGTAACGCTGGAAATGGTTGAGTTCAATACATTCTATGACCGTGTAGGCAGCAACGGCGAAGATGATCCTTCGGTTGACGTCTACCAGGGTGCTTGGACCGTGGGTATCGACGTTGATCCGCAAGGACTCTACGGCCGCGATGCAATTTATAACTTCCCGCGCTATGCAAATGAAGAAAGCGACCGTCTGATGGCGGAAGGTGTATCTGAAGCTGCGTTTGATGTAGAGAAACGTAAAGAAATCTACAAAGAATGGCAAGCGCTGATGGTTGAGGAAATCCCTGTATTCCCAACCCTGTACCGCGCTGCACTTGTTCCGGTTAACAATCGTGTCCTGAACTATTTCATCGGTGATGGAACAGGAATGTACAGATATAACATTGCAGTATCTGCTGATAAAGGGATTGCTGCAGAATAATTTTTTGTACCCGCAATTTTATTTCTGAATTCAAGTTTAACAACAAAAACCCCTTTGGCTTATGCCAAAGGGGTTTTTGTTGATCCTGCCTAAGTACAGCTGGAGGTTTAATTATAATATCCGTACAGGAATTACCCCTGAGGCTGCGGCACAACCTTCTCCGCTACTTCAATCGTTCCGCCGCCCAGACACTGCTCGTCCAGGTAGAAGACAACGGCCTGTCCCGGTGTGATCGCCTTTTGCGGCACATCAAACTGAACATCGACGTTACCGTCTTCCCGTGCAGTCAGTGTGACGCCCTGGTCAGGCTGACGGTAGCGGAACTTGGCAGTACATTTCAGCGGCACATCACCAGGCGCAAGGGTCCGGCCGTCGATCCAGTTCACGCCGGAGGCGGTCAGGCTGGTGGAATACAGGCTGTGATGCTTGTCCCCCTGCACAACATAGAGAATATTCTTCTCCAGGTCCTTTTCGGCCACGAACCAGGGCTCTCCGTTGCCTGAGCCGCCGATTCCCAGTCCCTGCCGCTGTCCTAGCGTGTAGTACATCAGGCCGTCATGCCGGCCTTTTACTTCGCCGGTGGCGATATCAACCATATCTCCGGATTGCGCCGGCAGATACTGGCTGAGGAATTCGCGGAAATTGCGTTCGCCGATAAAGCAGACGCCGGTGCTGTCTTTTTTCTTCGCAGTATACAGACCGGCTTCTTCGGCAATTCTCCGTACTTCCGGCTTCGGCAGATGGCCGATCGGGAACATGGCCTTTGACAGCTGGCTCTGGTTCAGCGCATTCAGGAAGTAGGTCTGATCCTTGTTGTTGTCCACGCCGCGCAGCAGCTTGAACACACCATCCTCATCGATCACACGGGCGTAATGGCCGGTGGCCACATAATCCGCACCCAGCTGCAGCGCCTTATTCAGGAATTCCCCGAACTTGATCTCCCGGTTGCACATGACATCCGGATTAGGTGTCCGGCCTGCCTTATATTCATCGAGGAAATAGGAAAAGACTTTATCAAAGTATTCCTTTTCGAAATTAACGGTATAGTAAGGGATATCAATCTGCTCACATACACGGCGCACATCCTCGGCGTCGGTCTCGGCAGTGCACACTCCGAATTCGTCGGTATCGTCCCAGTTCTTCATAAAGATGCCGATGACGTCATAGCCCTGCTGCTTGAGCAGGAGCGCCGTAACGGAGGAATCGACTCCCCCGGACATGCCGACGACGACACGTGTATCCTGTTTAGCCTTTGTCATTCCAATCACCATTTTCTATGCACAAAATACCGGTTATCCCCACTGAACACCCGGCTCATTTTGTATTATAACATACCTGTCTACTCTAAACTGCCTGAGGACAGGGGAATTTGGTGCAGAAACAGCGGCGATTTTGACAATTTGTCCACCAGTGGCGAACAATCTGCCAAAAAAATGACTTTGACGCTGCAAATGTGTCCGCAGATATGATAACATAAGCATAGAGCAAACATCGGAATACGTTGATATGACATTGCTCACAATGTCTACTTAGCTTATCGTGAACTACAAATGCAGCAATTAAACCGAAAGAGGTGCCCCTTTGAAAATATCAACAAAAGGACGTTACGGATTGACCATTATGATGGAGCTTGCCCTGAAATTCGGCGAGGGTCCAACATCACTAAAAAGCATTGCCGAAAAAAACGGATTGTCCGAGCATTATCTGGAGCAGCTGATTGCCCCGCTGCGTAATGCCGGACTTGTAAAGAGCATCCGGGGAGCTTACGGCGGATATATTCTGTCTCGTGATTCCGCAACCATTACTGCCGGAGATATTATCCGTGTGCTGGAAGGACCGATCTCACCGGTTGATTTCACCGAAGAGGACGATCCGGCCAAACGTGACCTCTGGCTGCGTATCCGCGACGGCATTGCCGATGTGCTGGATTCCACTACCTTGTCCGATTTGATTAATTATAAAGAGGAAAACAAGGCTGATAATTACATGTTTTATATTTGAGGAATAAAGGCGATGGAGTTCGCCATTAACTGCCGAGAGGCTAATGACTCCTACCAGCGAAGCATATTCCTGGTAGGAGTCTGTTTTTTTATGTACCACTTTATGTGCGAGTCTATGTACAACGTTATTTATAGCTTAATTATGAAGGGAAGAACGGTATGGATCGGTGGAGACAGAGAGGGTCTGTAATGTTAGAAAAATGGTGGTTTGCCGCAGCCTGGGGCACCCTGCTGAAGTGGATTGTGCTCGGCAGCGGAGTGGGGGTGCTTGCCGGAACAGCGTCCGCTTTTTTTCTGAAGAGTCTGGACTACGTAACCGGGGTGAGAGTAGCCAATCCGTGGCTGCTGTTCCTGCTTCCGCTTGGGGGAGCGCTGGTCAGCTATCTGTATTCCAGATACGGGGGCAGCAGCGCAAAGGGAAATAATCTGATTCTCGAGCAGATTCAGACGGACAGTGAGACTGTGCCGCTGAGAATGGCTCCGCTGGTCTTATTCGGAACACTGGTGACCCATTTGTTCGGCGGCTCTGCGGGGCGCGAGGGAACAGCCGTGCAGATGGGCGGGAGCCTGGCGGACTGGCTCGGGAGAATGCTCAGAGTGAAGCCTGTTGACCGGAGGATTTTACTGATATGCGGGATCAGCGGCGGATTTGGTTCTATTTTCGGAACACCTTTGGCCGGAACGGTATTTGGTCTTGAAGTGCTTGCCATCGGGCTGATCAGTCATGAAGCGCTCATTCCTGCTTTTGCAGCCAGCTTTGTCGGGAATCTTACTGCAACTTCTCTTTGGGGCGTTACCCATTTGCATTATCCGATCGGGGATATTCCTCCTCTTTCCTTAATGGTAGTACTCAAGGTTGTGCTGGCTTCCGTGCTGTTCGGCCTGGCGAGTACACTGTTCAGTGAACTGACCCATGCGCTGAAAAAAGGGTATACCCGCCTGTTCCATAATCCTGTTCTAAAAAGTGCCGCCGGCGGTGTGGTGATTATTATCCTGGTATATGTGCTGGGAACGAGGGATTATCTGGGGCTGGGACTGCCGCTGATAGAGGCTTCTTTTACCGGAGATGTCCCGCCGTTTGCCTTTCTGGGCAAGCTGGTGTTTACCTCGCTGACGCTTGGAGCCGGCTTTCAGGGCGGAGAAGTTACCCCTTTATTTGCCATTGGCGCTACTTTAGGGCATGCGTTAGCCGGATGGCTGCACCTTTACGGTCCTTTTTTGGCCGGACTCGGTTTTATTGCCGTGTTCTGCGGTGCCGCCAATACGCCAATCGCCTGTTTTTTGATGGGTATTGAATTGTTCGGAGGGGATGGGGCGGTGTACTTCTTTATCGCCTGCCTGGTGAGCTATCTATTTTCGGGGCATACGGGGATTTATACCTCCCAGCAGATCGGCATCTCCAAAAGCCGGCTCAGATCCTTCCCGCAGGGAACGACACTGGCCAAAGCCAAGCTGCCCAAAAGAAAAGGGGACGGCACACTTTAAGCGGGTCTTCAGCATAATTTCATCAGGGGTTAAGCTAAAGGCGGTATAGTAAGGACATCCCCTTTTTTGTATAGTTTCTTCAGACCCTGCCGGACGCCGGCGGGGTTCCTTTTTGTTAACGAAGTTTACGGTCTTCTTACCTGGGCCTGACATTCCAGAAACAAAACGGTGCTAAACTAAACGTATCCCCAAAAGTATGTAATGTTCGTTCATGTCCCTCTTGAAACCCTGCCGGTTCCGGCGGGGTCTTTTTTATCTGCTGAGGGTCAAGGGGGAGAGCCGGATTAGTAGAAAAAGAAAGGGAGGAACGGAAGGAGGGGTGAGGGAGATAATGCCGGATAACTGCCGTTTATATTCTTTTGTAGCGCTTAATGGTCCAGAATGGCAGGTTTAAAGAGCCTTTGTCTGTTTTGAACTCAAAGGATTCCGCGGAATGACCTTTTTCACCTGTGCCTCTATACGTTTCACCGCTGATCAGATGGATCTCGAGCAGAGCTCCTTCAGCGATCGCTTGTTGAAGTTTTGAATTTTGCAAAATATTGTCTCCTCTTACTGTATGCTGTTTAAAACGCTATGTGGATTATTAAACCAACTGTTTGTAGTTTACACGCAAAATGTGAGATATGACAAAGTTTTAATGATTTGCACATAGGGTTTGCCGGTCTGCTGAAAGATCAATGACCCAAAGGTCATAGTACCACTTCTGTAGTTTAGGGCATAATGCGTAAAAATGAAAACTTTCCAGAAGAGCACTACTAAAAAATGTACGGCTGTGCAGTTTAATCAGGCTTCCTTAATAAGCTCAGGATAATCATTTCTTACATTGCCTACGGCCGTAGACACCGGGTATGCCCGCATCTGTGCGGCGTCATAAGGCTGAAGCAGCCGGAGCAGAGCAGAGACATCTTCGTTGCTGCGGTCAAGCCACTGTGTTTCAGCTTCAGGGGGAAGGATCACAGGCATCCGGTTATGGATGTCTGCCATAAGGCTGTTAGGTTCTGTAGTGATAATTGTGCAGGTGCTCAGCTTGTTGCCGTCCATGTCCGTCCTGATATCATATAATCCGGCCAGTGAAAAGATGCGGCGCTCCGGCAGCACAATCCGCATAGGCTGTTTACCGTCCGGGCCCTGCTTCCATTCATAGAAGCCGTCTGCAGGAATGATGCAGCGACGGGAGCGGAGCAGTCCTTTGAAGGAGGCCTTTTCCAGCAGTGATTCTGCGCGGGCATTGATTCTTGTGCTCCCGCCCTTGTCATCTCTGGCCCAGGAGGGGATAAGTCCCCAGCGCAGTGTACCCAGCCGGTTGCGCCTCCCGTCATGGATGACCGCAGGAATATGCTGAACCGGTGCAGCATTGTATTTGGGAACGTAATGGATCTGCGGAGCTTCGTCTATGAAATACCGCATCATCAATTCGTCCAGCGTTACGGTAATGGTATATCTTCCGCACATAACTCAAAGTACCTCCTGGATTTTGTCCAAATATATTTGTTATTATAGTTCATGCTGCGGACATGCGTGAAGTTAAGGGAGGAGAATACATATGATTCTGATCAGCTCCTGCCTGGCAGGGATGAAGGTGCGGTATAATGGAACAGATTGTCTGGAAGACAGCCTGAAGCAGCTGCTTGACAGCGGCAAGGCGGTCACGGTTTGCCCGGAGCTGCTGGGCGGCTTCATGACACCACGGGAATCGGCGGAAATTACCGGCGGTACGGGTACAGATGTGCTGGACGGCAAAGCTAAGGTGCTGGACCGGTCGGGTAATGATGTCACCGGGATGTATCTGGATGGTGCACGGATCACACTGGAGACGGCCCGCCAATATAATGCATCGGTCGTGGTACTTAAGCAGAACAGCCCTTCCTGCGGGAGTACTATGGTCTATAACGGAGAGTTTGCAGGTGTGAAAATCCCCGGTGAAGGTGTTACAGCCGCCCTGCTGCGCAGAAACGGGATCAGAGTAATCTCCGAGCAAGAGCTTCCGGACAGGCTGAAAGAGCTGGTATAATGGCGGGACTTTGAAGCTGCTGAATACTGAAGGCTCCAGGCTTTCAGTGCAGCAGGTTTTTACATATTACAATGGACGAATCTGCATTATTCTATTCATCGGCCTAATAGATTCAAATGTTACAGCATTGTGTTCTTTGGCGGGTGGTAAAAGACGGCATTCAGCAGTATAATCGAGAAGCCTTAAGAAAACCTGAATTTTAATTTCAAGAAGCGGAGAAACAAGTATGAAATCCATCTATTTGGACCATGCCGCCTCAACCCCGGTTCATCCGGAGGTGGCCAAGGTCATATACCATATACTGACTGAAGAATACGGCAACGCGTCCAGCGTGCATCATTCCGGACGTGCTGCCAAAAAGATTATCAACGGCGCGCGCGATACGATCGCGGGCTTTTTGGGCTGTGCGCCGGATGAATGGGTGTTTACAAGCGGCGGCACCGAAAGCGACAACCTGGCGCTGCTGGGCGCTGCAGCTGCCACTGTGCAGAAAGGTAAACATATCATTACTACTGCGGTTGAGCATCATGCGGTCCTGCATACCTGCGAGGAACTGAAGCGGCAGGGCTACTCCATCACCTATCTGCCGGTGGATTCCACTGGACGGGTGTCAGCTTCGGATGTTGAAGCAGCCCTGAGGGAAGATACCGTATTGATCAGTGTGATGTTTGCCAATAATGAGGTTGGAACGGTGCAGCCGATTGAAGAAATCGGCAGTCTGGCAGCTGAACGGGGAATTCTGTTCCACGTTGATGCGGTCCAAGCCCTTGGAATGCTGCCGATCGCACTGCGTGAGCTGCCGGTGGATTACATGAGCTTCACCGCCCACAAAATCAACGGCCCGCAGGGCATCGGCGGCCTGTATGTACGGCGCGGTGCGCCGCTGCATCCAAGACAGCATGGCGGTCTGCAGGAGCGCGGCAGACGGGCCGGAACGGAAAGTCTGGCAAGTGCAGCCGGTTTTGCCAAGGCGGTAGAGCTGGCAGTACAGGGACTGGAGCAGCGGCGTGAGCATGCCCTGCAGCTGCGCGGTACAATGCTGGCCGGACTGGATCAGCGTGTGGGACAAGCCGGATATGCAGTCAACGGCAACCCGCAGCATTTTTTGCCGGGTATTCTGAATGTCAGCTTTCCCGGAGCGGGTACAGATGTGATGCTGATGAACCTGGATATGGAGCGGATCGCCGCCGCCAGCGGTTCTGCCTGCACCTCCGGTTCACTGGAAATCTCCCATGTACTGCAGGCCATGAAGCTGCCGGCAGAACTTTTGCAATCTGCGATTCGCTTTAGCACAGGTTTGGGTAATACTAAGGAAGAAATGGAGTACGTTGCCCAAAAAGTTGAAACCATTCTGAAACGGCTGCGTAAATAGGTTTGGGATTGTTGCAATCCTGGCGCCGTTCTCAGGTGATACCTTTCTTTCAACTCTATGGGAACTCGTAAGTACACTCAGAGTGGGGAGACTTTAGCAGTCATGAAACTTCAGGATTTGATTGGCCTCACTGTATATGAAGTCGAGGAGGGTACCGAAGTCGGCAAGCTTGTCGATTGTATTCTCGATTCAAACTGGAATATTACGGGTATTGAACTGGAAAGCAAGGCTCTTTTTTCCAGTCATGTGAAAGTTGTGGCATGGGAAGATATTGTAGCATATGGCGAAGACGCTATCATGATTCGCAATAAAGAGTCGATTGTTAAGGCCGACACTGACCATATACCCTATACATTTCTTTTGGGAAAGAACAAATTGAAGGATCTTCAGGTGCTGACTACATCGGGAAGTAACCTGGGACGGATATCGGATGTTTATTTTGACCAAAAGTTGGGAAACACAATAGTAGCGCTGGAAATCAGTGACGGGCTTGTAACGGATTTGATAGAAGGCCGTAAATGGCTGCCTTGTTCTGAAGAGATGTCCATCGGGGAGAATGCCGTGCTGGTTCCCGCGATGAGCGAAGAACGGCTACAGAAAGCCATTAATATTGTTAACGGATAGGTGGAATGTATTTTATGAAGTGTCCAAACTGCAACTCCAAGGATATCGGCAAGATCGGTTCACACCAGTTCTATTGCTGGGGCTGTTTTATTGAATTAACGGTCAACGGTGAAAAAATGTCGGTTTATCAGGTTGAAGAAGACGGCACACTCAGCTCGCTTGACGATCTGTTCTCAGGCGAAGAAATTGCTCAGGATTTCCCGCAAATCCACGCATCCTCTTGATAATTTCAATGGTATAACGTACGTTTGGAATAGTTGAAAAGATGTACCGGACCCTATTTCCGGATGGCCACTACGGCCGCCCGGAAATAGGGTCTTTTTGTTTTTTAAAAAGTTGCAACTTTGTTATCCCTGCTAAGGAATTGGTATGTTCGGTGCAGGGAGAGGACTCTATACTGAAATCTACCGGAGCGGAGAATGTGCCGGAAATCAGCAAAATTCTACATCAGGGAGGAATTTTAAATGTACCGCAAAGTACTAAACAGGGTATTGGTAGCTGTTATGCTGCTGTCGGGCTTTCAGCTTCCGGTAAACAGCGGCCTGGCAAATGCGGCCGTTACGGAAGAACTGCCTGTATCGGCCGCAGCCCAAATGCCGAAATTCACGGATATGGAGCAGCATTGGGCAGCATCGGCAGCGGACAGACTGGCAGCGGCCGGCATTCTGCAGGGGACAGCAACCGGCAGATTTGAACCGGACCGTGCAGTCTCCCGGGCCGAGCTGGCAGCCATTCTCAGCCGGGTGTTCCGTTACACTGCAACAGGCATTGCCGGTTTCAATGATGTAAGCGCTTCTTCCTGGTATGCCGTTGAGGTGAGCAAGGTAAATGAAGCGGGGATAATCAAAGGCTACGGGAACGGGCAGTTTCAGCCGGATGCGGCTGTCCGGCGTGAGGACGCAATGACGATGCTGGCCCGCGCCTTCCGGCTGGAAACTCCTTCTCAGGATATGCTGAATGTGCAGGCAGACTGGGCAGCGGTCAGCGCTTATGCACGGGAAGCCGCCAGTGCAATGCTTGCCTCGGGCTATGTTCAAGGCGATCCGGCCGGAAAACTGAATCCGAAATCGGAGATGACCCGGGGCGAACTGGCCGTTCTGCTGAGCCGGATGATCGGATGGATCAGCCCGGCCGGGGGGAACTATCCTGTAGGGACGGTATCCGGCAACGTTATCGTGAACCGGCCGGACGTGCACATCCAGGATGGAACGGTCAATGGAAATCTCTATGTGACCGCCGGAACAGGAGAAGGGGAAGCCTCATTCACCGGGGTGAAAGTGAAGGGCGACACTTTTATTTCCGGAGGCGGTGAACATTCGGTGATCTTCCGTCAATCCGCCCTGAACCGGACGGTTGTTGACAAGCCCGGAACAGCGGTGCGGCTCCGGCTGGAAGACGGAAGCACGGCTGCCAGGATCGAATTAGACAAGCGGAGTCGAGTAGAGATTGAAGCCGGCTCACGGGCCGATGTTCTCACCGTTGATGCCGGAGCCGCCGGATCAACCATTATAAATCTGGGACAAATCGGCTTGCTGGAGGTAAGCGCCGGAAAGGTGCTTATGAACGGGACAGAGCTGAAACCAGGAGAGACGCTGCGGAACCTGACCGGAGGCGTAGCCTCAGCGCAGGCCAGTGCTCCGGCAACCCAAGCGGCGGACGGAACTGCCGGTGAGGGTGCGGCATCAACACCGGCACCTTCACCGGCGGTTTCGCCCGGCCCGACACCGGCGGCTTCTTTTACACCTGCCCCAACTGCGACAGCGACACCTGCACCGTCTACGGATGAGGAGCAGTGGGAAATGGTCTGGAATGACGAGTTCGAAGGAACACACATTGACGAGTCGAAGTGGAATATCCAGGATACGGGAACTGTATACAACAATGAACTGGAATATTATCACCCGGATAACGTTTCCCTGGAAACCGAGAGCGGCCAAAGCGTACTGGCACTCGAAGCCCGAAAGGAAGCTTACGGCGGGAAAGAATACACATCCGGCAAGCTGACCTCAAAGCTTAAGGGGGACTGGACTTACGGTAAGTTTACAGTACGCGCCAAGCTGCCGATTCAGCAGGGAATGTGGCCGGCGATCTGGATGATGCCGACCGATGAAGAGAAGCAGTACGGTCCATGGCCGGGGAGCGGTGAAATGGACATTATGGAGCTGACCGGACCGGTGGCCGGCGATACGGAAAAAGCGGAGCTGTATCCGAGAACGGTACATGGATCTCTTCATTACGACATTCCGCATATCTCCCAATCCAAGACTTATGTTTTGCCGGAAGGTACAACATTTGCTGACGATTATCATGACTTCACCCTTGAATGGCTCCCGGGTCTGATCCGCTATTATGTGGACGGCAACCTGTATTTTGAAACGAGCGACTGGGGGACCAAGGCAGAGGGCCAGCCGGATTACTATACGTATCCTGCACCGTTCGACCGTCCGTTCTACATGATTCTTAATCTGGCAGTCGGCGGAGATTGGCCGGGCGACCCGGCCGCTGACTTCCGTTCGGATAAGATGTATGTCGATTATGTACGGGTCTATAAGTATAAGGAGCTGGATCAATGGCCAGATGTAACAGGTAAGCGGCCGGAGAAACCGGAAAATGCGGCTCCGCAGCGTCCTGTGCTTGCTGACGGCAACCAGATTTACAACGGAGATTTGAGCGGCAATGCAGCCCAGGGTCTGCCGGAATTTTGGCAGCTTATTACGAATGCCGGGGGAGCAGGAACTACGGCCGTCATTGACGACAAGGACAAGGGCAAGGCTGTAAAGGTGTCCTTGGAGGAGGCGGGAACCCAGAATTATTCCGTTCAGCTCACCCAGATGCCGCTTATTCTGGAGAGGGGTAAGGCCTATAAGGTAACATTCGATGCCAAAGCGGATGCGGTCCGTCCGGTGATGAGCAAGCTGACTGAATACGGCGGGGGATGGACCGCCTACTCCAAGGAGAGGAATTTCCAGCTTACTCCGGATTGGCAGTCCTTTGAATACAGCTTTACCATGACACAGGCGACTGACAACAATGTCCGTTTTGAATTCAACCTGGGTCTTAATAATACAACGGCCTATTTCGCCAACGTCCGGGTTGCCGAGACAGAGCCTCTGCCTGTAGTCCGCACTCCGCTTGCCGACGGCAATCTCGTGTACAATGGAGGATTTGAGCTGGGGAAAGACCGGCTGGGCTATTGGAGCTTTATGGTTAAGCCTGAATCGGGGGCAGCGGCTGAAGCCAAGGTGATCAGCACACTGGAGCTGCCGCTTGTGAAGCGCATTTTCCATGCTGCGGTCGAGCACCCGGGAGAATCGGCTGAAGACGTGACACTTACCCAGTCAGGTCTGCCGTTGTCCGCGGGCGGAGTCTATCAGCTGAGCTTTGATGCCAGGTCAGATCAGTCAGACCTCCTTGGCATAAAGCTCGAGGCCGGCGGGGGGGACAGCATCTACCCTGACGGATCAACACTCGCGCTGACACCGGAATGGAAGCATTATACAGCGGAAATCTCACTATCCGGTTCAGCTTTCTCTGAAGGTACACTGTCGTTCCTTCTTGGCAAGGCCGGCGGTCAGCCGGAGATTGACAATGTGCGTCTGGTTCGGATGTCCGATCCGCCTGTATTAAACGGGTATCTTCATCTCAGAGGCGACCAGTATTCCGGCGCGTCGGGAATTCAACTGCTGCCAAGCGGTGAGGGCGGCAAGGATGTCGCCGGTATGGATAAAGGTGATTACGCAGAATACAAAGTGGTTCTTCCTCAGGGGGCAAGCATTGTTCCGGTAGCCCGCGTATCCAGTGTACAGGCGGATTCCGAACTTGAGCTGACCGTACTGGATGCGGGCAAGCGCAGTGTGGTGACGGCAGACGTCTACAAGACTGCAGTCGGGGATACAGGCGGAATTCAAAGCTACCGCGCAGTCATCGGGGCACCGCTGGATTTGCCTGCAGGAACCTATTATTTCCGTCTCGGCGGCAACGGCTACAATCTGGCCTGGCTGGATCTTTCCCGAGAGATGGTGGTGAATGGTGGATTCAAGGACGATTCGACCGAAGGCTGGACGCTGTTCAAGAAAGACTGGGTAGACAATGATCCTGTGAAGGATACGGCAATGTCTGCCGGGAATGGCGTACTGCAGGTGGCCCTTGGCGGCAGCGGCGACGAGGAATGGAATGTACAGGTCAAACAAGGCGCAATTCCGGTGGAAAAGGGCAAGAAGTACCTGCTTCGCTTCGATGCGGAGGCTTCGGCAGCAAGGCTGATCCGGGTACTGGTCCAGCATGACGGCTCTTTGGACAATAATTGGACCGCGTATGCGAATGAGACAGCCAGTCTGACTGAGGCTGGCGGACACTTCGAATATTATTTCACCGCTCCGGAAAGCGATGCCGCGGCTGTGCTTCAATTCAGTCTCGGCCAGATAACGGAGCCGCTTGGAGCACATACTGTCTCCCTCGGCAACATTTCCCTGCTTCAGGTAAACCCGGTGATTGCCGGAGAAGCCTACGGCGAGAATCTGATCCCGAATGGAGATTTCTCAGCTCCGATCCAGGGCTGGAGCTCCTATTCCTCTGACAGCGGAGAGTTATCGATTGGTAATGTGAACGGGGCATTGCGGATGCAGGTGGGCTCTACAGGAGCGAACAGCTGGGACCGGCAGGTGTATTACGAGGGTGTGGCCTATAACGAAGGGAATCATTATACCCTCACTTTTAAAGCGAAGGCGGAGGCACCGCGCAAAATGAACATCAGTATCGGCTGGCTGGATGCCGCAAATAATTACACCTGGCACGGGTATGCAAGTAAAATTGTTGACCTTGGTACGGAGTATGCGGAGTATACGCTTGAGTTTGATGTCACTGGAGGCAGTACAGCCATCGGCCGGATTTCATTTGAGCTGGGGAATATTGCTGACGGAGGCACGGGTCACCTTGCGGTAGAGGTTGATGATATTGTGTTGACGAACAACGGAACGGTAGCTGCACCCTGAGCATGCTTAATAATTTGTTATACAGGCTTGGGATTTGGTATTTAGAGCGGCCAGAAACGCTCTTATAATCAGAGTATGGGGGACGGGCAGCCGTTCTCCCTGATCTTCAAATGACAATGGGGGAGATTTATTGTGAAAAAGACAGCGGTATCCATCAGTGCGCTGCTTATGGCATTTTCATTGGCCGTCAGCGGTTGCGGAGGCAATAACAATTCTTCAAATTCTTCTAACAACGGAGGAGAGCAGAAAGGATCCAGCGAGGCTACGGCATCTGCGGCCCCAAGTACAAAGCCGGTTACCTTGAATGCCTGGGTGATGCCGAACAGTCCCAAACCGGATGCGGACTTCCTTCAGACCCTTGATCCGTACCTGAAAGAGCATCCGAATGTCACTGTAAAAGTAACCGTCCTGGACTGGGGCTCCGCCTGGACCAAGATCACAACCGCGGCTACAAGCGGTGAAGGCCCCGATATTCTTCAGCTTGGATCGACCTGGGTACCGGCAATTGCCAGCATGGGCGGCATTGACAAGGTGACCGATAAAGTGGCTGACGTGGGCGGTGCCGAAGCCTTCCTGCCGGCTATCTGGAAAACGACATCCATCGCGGGTGACAGCGAGGTATACGGCATCCCTTGGTTTGTTGATGCACGGGCGATCTACTACCGGACTGATGTATTTGAGCAGGCCGGGGTAAATACGGAAACCGCGTTCAAGGATTGGGATTCCTTCAAGAGCGCGCTGGAAGCAGTGAACGGACAAACAGTGGACGGCAAGAAGATCGCTGCACTGGGACTTCCGGGTAAAAACGACTGGAACGTTGTGCATAACATCTTCCCATGGATCTGGGCGGCAGGCGGCGACGTTCTGTCTGAGGACAACAAGAATGTAGTCTTCAATGAAGAGAAGGGCCTGGAAGGTGTTATGTTCTACACAGGGCTTGCGAATGAAGGCCTAGTCGATAAGTCTTCGCTTGAAAAGAACTCTTCACAGATTGAGAGCGATTTCGGCGACGGCAAGTCAGCGGTAATCATCTCCGGACCTTGGCTCGCCAAGAACTTTGCCACACCAAAAGCTAACGGGGGTATGGATGACAAGAAGGCGGCCAAAAACTTTGCGGTAGCTCCGCTTCCGGCCGGTCCCGGCGGACAGGCAACCTTTGTCGGCGGCAGCGAGCTGACCGTGTTCAGCGGCTCCAAGAACAAGGAAGCCACCTGGGAGGTTATCAAATACCTGACCTCGGATGAGGCGCAGAAAGCCTATGCACAGGTATCCGGTCAGCTCCCTGCAAAGTTGTCTCTTCTGGAATCACCGGATCTGGATGCCAACATGAAAGCATTCTCGGAAGCAACCAAATACGGCAGAACGTATCCGGCCATCCCGCAATGGGGCCCAACGGAAACGGCGCTGCAGAAGCATTTTGCTAACGTCTGGGATATTGTTGCCGGCGTAAAGGGCAAATACAGCAAAGAGAGCATCAAGGAGGAGCTGGATTCCGCGGCTTCTGAAGTCAAAGCTATTATTAATCAATAACGACTTGAATGCAGAGAGGCCGCCGCGCGATCAGGGCACGGCGGTTTCTTTCATACACAAAGCGAGGGATAAGAGATGGGACTCCATACTGAAAATAAACTTCCGGCAAAAGCCCCTTCCGGCAAGCGCGGACTGTGGCGAAAGCGGGTCAAAGATAATAAGTTCGCTTATATGCTAATGGTGCCGACTATCATCTTCATGATGCTGGTGCACTTGCTCCCGATGCTGCAGGGAATCTGGATGTCATTTTTGAAGCTGAACCAATTCACGCTGGTCAAATACTTGAAAGCTCCGTTTGTGGGAATGGACAACTATATCGGACTGCTGTTTAACTCCGATAATCCGGTCCGTCAGGGGCTGAATTTTGCAATTCGCAACACAGCCATCTATGCCGTTATTGTAACAATTGGTGTAATGATTATGGGGCTGATGATGGCCATGCTGCTGAACCGGGATTTTCCCGGCCGCGGCATTGCCCGCACAGCTATGCTGTTACCCTGGGTCATCCCGTCTTATGTTGTCGGCGTGCTCTGGGGCTTCATGTGGCAGCAGAACGGCATTATCAACTATTTCCTGGTCGATGTCCTGCATATCTTCAACGACAAGCCATTCTGGCTGCTGGGACCCAATACCATCTGGGCGATTATTATCCCGACCATCTGGCGGGGCTGGCCGTTCCTGATGGTCATTTTCCTGGCCGGACTGCAGACGATTCCTGAAGATATTTATGAAGCGGCTACAATTGACGGTGCCAATAAGCTCCGCCAGTTCTGGAATATAACACTGCCCATGCTCAAACCGGTCATTGCAGTACAGCTCTTGTTCCAGATCATTAATAATGTCTACTCCTACAATATCGTTTCCACGATGTTCGGTAACGGTGCCGGATATCCGGGAGAATGGGGAGACCTCCTGATGACTGCCTTAACCCGCCAATCCTTTGGCTATTGGTCGTTTGGTTCCGGCTCTGCCGCTTCAATGATGCTGATGTTCGTAATGCTGATGGTTGTCGGCGTATGGTACCGCGCCTTTAGATCGGAGTTGAATGCCCAATGAGTACACATAGAAAACGTTCTGTCTCTTCGTTTCTGCTGACATCACTGACCTGGCTGATTGTCATCGTGACGATCTTCCCGATCATTTGGATGATCTTTACCTCCTTGCACTCCAACGACCAGATTTTGAACGGCATCACAAGCTTCAGCCTGACGAAGCCGCAGTGGGTCAATTATATTAACATGTGGGACACAGTGAATTTTGCTATTTATTTCCGGAACAGTCTGCTGATCTGCGGCGCAACAACCCTGCTGGCCGGCTCCTTTGCCGTTCTGGCCGGATATGCGCTCGCCCGGTTTGATTTTCCGGGATCGAAGGCGTTCAGCATGAGTATCATATCCACCCAGCTTATCCCGGGTATTATGTTCCTGTTCCCGATTTACCTGATGTTCCTGTGGATTAAAAATACGTTCGGCTTACCGATGATCAATACGTACTGGGGGATGATTCTTGTCTATACGGCGTTTTATACGCCGATCAGTATCTGGATCATGCGCGGTTTCTTTGTCTCCATCCCAAGAGATCTGGAGGAGTCCGCAGCCATTGACGGCTGCTCCAAATTTCAGGCTTTTTACAAAATCATTCTGCCGCTGTCCGTACCCGGCATCATTGCGACCGGCATCTTTATCTTCCTAACGGCGTGGGATGAGCTCCTCTTTGCCTGGGTGCTTACCACCAGCTCTGATGTCCAGACGATTCCGGTCGGTATCCGCTTGTTTGTCGGACAGTACAATACCCGCTACGATCTGCTGATGGCGGCTTCGACTGTCGTGACTGTGCCGGTTATGGTTGTATTCTTCATGACGCAGAAGTACTTTATCAGCGGTATGACCGCGGGCGCCGTCAAGGGCTGATCCGCGAATGCCAGGAAGGGTGAAATCGATGTTGCTAAATTGGAATACCGCAAGAGAGACCAACGCCTCGGCCGAAGATATTCTGAGACAAGTGTTTGCCGACCGGATCGGCACCGGAGAGAACGTCAGCGCACTCTTTACCGATTCAGAACGGCGGGGGGCTGTAGGGATAGCCGGCTTGCCGTTTAGGCTCCCCGCCATTCAGGAATTGCTCAAGCTGCCGGCGATAGCTGCTCTGCTCCCGGCGCAAGCCGGTGCATCCGCTCTGTTCGCCATCAACAGCGGGGGAACTAAGCTGTCTTTATCTATCAGGGGTGCGGGGAGTGAGGAGCAGACCATAGAAATTCCGGAGGCTGCGTCAGCGGAGGCGCTGGAGCTGCTGCGAGCTGCACCGGGCTGGGCAGGGACGCTTAACGCTGAGGGAGAGCATGTAATCGACCTGAGGGCACCTGTTCCGGGTCCGCACTTTGCGGTCAATCTGCTCTTGGGCAACCGTCTCAGCTTCCCTCATCCGCTGCAGACCACCCCAAAAAGCGTTGTTGACCGTCTGGGTGGCGGGAGCTTCCGCTCACACGCCGCAACCCAGGTTCTGGCGACACGCTGGGATATGCGCCAGGAGGAGAACGGCTTCCCGGCTAACCGGCAATTCTATTTATTCGAGGAAGGGAAGCAGATCTTCTATTCTGCGGACCCTGGAGACGAAGGCATTGAATCGGCGGTCTGCCGGCATTCACAGAATGCAACGGTTATCACCTACCGGACCCGCTGCGGTCTGGAGATAACCCGGACCATCTTTATCCTCCCTCACTCGGAAGGTATGCCTCTGGCAACAGAAGCACAGCGGATCGAGCTGGTGAATCTCGGAGAAGCTGAACGCCGTCTGCGGATTGTCTATACCGGAATGTTTGGCTCCGCTGCTCCCGGAGCCCTGTTTGAGGATGTGCTGTACAGCAATATCATTATGCAGGGCGGCGTGCTCCAGGATTCCGCCGGAGCGGTGGCGGCTGTCAGTCCCGATTATTATCCGGAAGGCGGGAAGCATGATCTGCGCTTTCACACCATGATTATTCACGGGAATAACGGAGCTGTGCTGCCGCGCGAATACTGCCTCAGCTACAATGAATTTGTCGGTACGGGCTCTCTGCACCGCCCGGCTGGTGCGCTCAGGCTAAGCAGCATTCTGCAGCGCAAGGGACCCGGCTTCTTCGCTGTAGCAGGTGAGGTTTCTATTCCGTCAGGAGCTAAGGCAGCTGTCGACCAGCTGACCGGCCTTGTCTCCGACAAGAGCGGTGCGCCTTGGAACGACACAGTGCTTGCAGACGAGGTAGGGGCGCTGATTGACCGGTTCTCTGCCCGCAGCGCGGCAGAAATGGCGCTGGCCGAATCAGCCGGCTTCGTGCGTGAGTATGGCAAGTTCCTGCAGATAGCCTCCGGTGATGAAAATTTCGATGTATTCGTCAACCGCAATCTGCCTTTTCAGGTGCTCTACCAGTCCTTTGTCTCACGCTCCTTCTGCCAGACACAAAAAGGGTACAGGGAAATAGGCTTCCGTGAGATCCAGGATTTGTACGCCTCGATGTACTATTTTACCAGTATGGGAAGAAGCGGCCTGGTGAAGAGTCTCCTGAAGGAATGGACCGGCATGGTATTCGGTCTGGGCTATGCCTATCACAATTTCTTCTGGAACGGCAAGGAGCCCGGTAAATGGTCCGACGATGCCTTATGGCTTGTTCAGGCGGTCTACCGTTACGTAATGCTGACAGGCGATCTCGGATTCCTGGACGAAACCTGCCCGGTGGCGGGACAAGAATCCAGCCGGCCGGTCTTTGAGACTTTGAAGGCAATTATTGTCTATTCGGGCCGGATTTCGGTGGGCCGGCACGGGCTTCCGCTGCTGGACTACGCCGACTGGAACGACTGTCTGAAGCTGGATGATACGTATCTGAACGGACCTGCCAAGGAAGAGCGTTACCGGAAGCAGCTGGAAGCAGGCGGAGAATTCGGCGATCCGCTGGAAAGCGATTATTCTGAGAGCGTCATGAATGCTTTTCTGCTCAAGGTGGCTGTAGATGAGCTGTCTGTCCTGGCTGTCCGGAAGGGAGAAACGGATTATGCCGCGGAGCTTGACCGTTTCGGGGAAGAGCTGAGGGGACGTATCCAAGAGCATGCCTGGAAGGACGATTTCTTCGCGCGCGTGCTGTTCAACCGCTATGCTGACGGCAAATATACCTATTTGGGTGCTGCCGGAGACGGCCTCTCGGCCGATCCGGCCGCCAGCGGTTCTTATTTCCTGAATTCCTTCTCCTGGAGCATTCTGTCCGGCTGTGCGGATGAATCACAGATCAATGTCATGCTGAACCCAATAAAGTCACAGCTTATGACCCCTTACGGCTTGAAGCTGGTGTCGCCTGTTGCACTGGGGCGGGTATCCTCCCATACAGCTTCCGACGAGTATTTTCCGGGGGACCGTGAGAACGGGGGCGTATTCAAGCATGCCTGCATGATGGCCGCTGCAGCAATGTTCAAGGGGGCCAAGGAGGTGGCGGATACAGAGCTTGCCGCTGAACTGGGACGCTTCGGCTATTGGCTGCTGGACCGGATTCTGCCCTTCAAAACGATGGCTGATCCGTTTGCAGTCTGCGGAAATCCAAGATTCTGCACGCAATACAACAACAGCGAGACCGGTGAGAACATCGGCCCGATGCTTAGCGGCACCTCGACCTGGCTCACGCTCTCGCTGATGGAGGCGCTTGGTATTGAGTATACGGCGCAGGGAATCGCACTCAATCCGATTCTGCGGGAGGAGCAGACAGAATTGGCCTACACGTTGAAGCTGGGCGGCTCTTCGTACCGGATTCGGATCACCAAACCGGAGGGCTTCAGCCGGATGCAGGACGGCATGGCCAATCTGACGCTCGACGGCCGTATGCTTGAGGCAGGGCTCGTGCCGGCTGCTGATGACGGTCTCGACCATGAGGTAGAGCTCCGGTTTGAAAGCTAAGAAGGCTACAATGCCCGATCGCGGTAATCCTGCGGGGTCATTCCGGTATATTCTTTAAAAAGCTTGATGAAATAATGGGCATTGGAATAACCCAGCTCAGCGGAAACCTCATATATTTTGAGCGGCGTATGAATCAGCAGATACGCCGCTTTTTCCATCTTGGCCTGACCGATATAGTCGCTGATTCGTTTGCCTGTCTCCAGCTTGTACATTTTGGACAGATAGACCGGATGCATCTGCACATGATCGGCAATGGCCTGGAGTGAGACATAGTGCAGGTTGCTGTTGATATATTCATGGACGCTTTGGATCAGCACAGTACGGCTGTCCCGGCGCTCTGATTCAAAATGCTCTCTCAGGAGGAGAATGACGTGGAGCGCCCATTCCCGCAGCTTGTCCGGCGTCTGGAAGGGAGGCTGCTCCAGCAGCGGATTGCCTACAATCTCGCTCAGCATTTTATTGTTCTTGTGGGCAAAATAATAGAATGCCGTTTCCAGATGCAGGCGGGCTTCGTGGATATGCTCCAGTGAGCGGTCCGGATTGCGGCCCAGCTCTGCTGTAATGGCATTCAGCTTGTCTTCAATTCCCTTCCAATTATTCGCCTCAAACATATGTGAGAGCAGCGGGGGCTCATAGAGCGGCTGGAGAATCTCAACTGACTGGGCAACGCTTTTGTCAGTGGCATCCAGATAAATACCGGTTTCGCTGCCGATATGCTGGCGGATGGCAGAGATAGCGGACTGGTAGAGAGAATAGACCTGATCCGGGAAAGTTCCCCAGCCTGTAGTGACAACGGACAGTCCGCCTCCAATCAGCGTGCTGACATGATTCTGCAGCTGGTAGGCGCCCTGGGCTACCTCATCGCCCGGATTGCTGCCGGATTCGATATCCTCTCTTGGCTGAAGCAGAAATACAAGATAATCATGGACATCCTTACAGGACCAGATGCGGAACCGGTCCTGAAACAGCTCCTGCGCAATATTAATGATCGCATATTCAAACAGCAGCATGCTGTGCATGTCCTGGCGACGGAAAAATTCCTCGGGTCTGACAACTGCAAGGCATACCGGCTGGCTGGTAGAGAGCGGCAGATCGAACTGTGCCAGCCGTTCCTGCAGCTGCGGCCCCGAAAGCTTACGTCCCTGCAGCAGATCGCCGAGCAGACGGTCGCGGAGCAGAGGAAGGTGCTCGCGGAAGGTCTGCATCGTCCGCTGGTAGGAGGACCAAGCCTCCCATTCGCCGCGCAGCTCATTCTGGAGCTTGGCGATGACAGCAACCAGCTGGTCATTGGCAATCGGCTTCAGCAGATAATAAGCGCTGGCCTGCTCCTCAATCGCTTTGCGGGCATATTCGAATTCGGCATAACCGGTCAGCATAACGACCCGGATATGCTTCCAGCGGCTGCGGATGGACGCTATCAGTTCAATGCCGGAGATCTCCGGCATATTGATATCCGTTACTACAATATCAATCGGATAACGCTGAAGCAGATCAAGAGCCTCGTACCCGGAGTAGGCTTTGTGAACCAGCCCGAAGCCCATCTCGGTCCAGGGAAGGGAGATAGACAGATCGTCGACAACATACGGCTCATCATCAACCAGTAGAATTTGGTGCATGGTGTTCCTCTTTCTTCTCCATACAGAGAGTGATTATTAGTCCTCCTTCGGGGGAGGGGGAGATCAGCAGGCCGGAGGAATTGCCGTAGTGATATTTAAGGCGCTGCTGGATGTTCCAGAGGCCGCAGCCTCCGTCTTCGCGTGTCTGTTCGGACAATCTGGCCTGCAATGAGGCAATCGCCTCACCGGTCATACCTGCTCCGTTATCCTCTACAGTGACTGTAACCGCAGAAGGCGTTTGGCTGGCCGTGATCCGGATGAAGCCCTGTCCGATTTTTTTCTCAATCCCGTGAATAATGCTGTTCTCGACCAAGGGCTGAATCAGCAGCCGGGGGATCTGCATGCCCAGCAATTCACCGGCGATATCCATCGTATAACAGAGCCGCTGTTTCCTTAGATTCTGAATCTCCAGGTAATTCTCCAACAGCTTCAGCTCATCCTCAAGCGTTGTGAGAGAATGGTCGACTCTGGTGATATAACGGTAATATTCCCCAAGATTAAGAGCCATGGCTTCTACCGAGGCTGTATCGCCGACAACGGCCTTGCTTTTGATAAAAAACAGGCAGTTATAGAGAAAATGCGGATTGATCTGTGATTGAAGCTGCTTCAGATGGGCATCTTTGGCCTGGAGCTGCTCCAGATAGACCTGTTCAATCAGCGCTTGGATTTTTTCCGCCATTTCATTGAATTCTTCGTTAAGCATCGTGAACTCGGGATTGGTCCTGGCATGAATCCGGGTAGACCAGCGTCCTTCCTTCATTCTGTTGAGGGAACGCAGCAAGAGGCTTACAGGACGCTGTACCTGGCGGTAGAGCTGAAGGGAAAACAGCAGACTCATGACCAAAAGGATGACCGAGCCTGTAAGAAAAGTGTAACGGCTGCTCTGGATAGGCTGTAAAATCTGTTCGAGAGGCGAATAATGAATGACCTGCCAGGTAACCGCCGAGGACGGGACTGAGCTGACGAGAAAGCTGCCTTCCTTAAGGTTGAAAATATCTGAAGTCTCATGGCCTGCCAGAGGCTCCGCGGCTGTAATGATCTGCCTGGCCAACTCCCTGTCGGTATGACGGGAGAGAATGACCCCGTAAGCCGGATGGTACAGGAAGGTGTCACCTTTGTTTTGCGACTGGTACGTATCGAACATCCGCTCAATATTGGATACGGGAAAATACATGGACATCAGCAGCTCGGCCTGCCGGGGATTGCCCTTGTCCTCGACCGGATCGGACAGAAGCAGCCGGAAGCCGGCTTCATTGCTGCCCTTGCCTTCGGGAATATATTCCCAGCCCGGATGCAGCGGCTTTTCCAGGACCGAGGCATCGAATGACAGTGAAGAATCCGACCCCAGGGTCTCACCGCTGAGCGGCTTGTACAGGACAATCCGGTTCTCCCACGTGCTGGAGCTGGTCTGCAGGGAAAGCTTCTCCAAGACAGTCATTACGGTCTGGGCAGGATCAATAAGGTGGCCCAGCTGCTGAATCTGCTCATAGTCACGGATAGTCGGATCTCTTTGAAGGGCATACATGCTGCCTGCCAGCTGGTTGATATTGTTGTCCATCTGCTGAGTCAGAAACTCCAGATGATTCAAATCGGTTGTTTTGATCTGGTCCGTAATGACACCGATATCCTTGCGGTACGACAAGCCGTAGAATAAGAGTGTTACTAAAATGAGAGAGAACAGAATCGCAACCATTTTGACAAATAGATTCGCACGCCTGACCATACAATCATCCTTTTCCGAGACTTTGCTGTAATACAAAAGAATTGTATCACACACGGTGTTTAACGGGTTTGTGTTACAATCTGTTCGACCCGCACGTATTTTTCGAGAAGCAGGTGTTTTCATGAAAATGAATGTATTGCTGCTGGCGGCCCTGCTGGCATTGTCGGGCTGTTCCTTCGCCGGCTCCTCCGGCCAGAGCGTCCCTACGGCCTCTCCGGATGGCCAAGAGCCTAAATTCGACATCAAGCTAGGCAAATATGATCCTCCAGTAGACCTCTACACAGTAGGCTCTGTTAATCCCAATCTGATTTTTAAAAAGGGGGAGAGCCTTGAGCACAACGTGCATACCATCTGGGCTGAGGACCGTCTGGGTATCCGCATCCGCTATTTGTGGACCATTTCAGGCACCTCTGAGACCTATGCCAACAAGCTGAGGCTTGAACTGGCAAAGGGCAATATGCCTGATGTGGTAACAACGAGGGATGCCGACATTATCCAGGAGCTGATCGATTCCGGGCAATTCATGGAGGTAGGCAGTCTATTCGAACAGTATGCCTCCGATACCTGGAAGAAGGCTGTAGCCGAAGACAGCTCGGTGTGGAATGCCTTTATGCGCAACGGCTCCAAGTATGCGATTCCCATTATGGATTATGAATATAATTCCGATCCGCTGCTCTGGATCCGGCAGGATTGGCTGGACAAGCTCCATATGACGGCGCCGCGCACACTGGAGGAGCTGGAAAAGGTCATGGATGCCTTTGTTAACGGTGATCCTGATGGTAACGGGGCAAAGGATACCTACGGTTTATCTGTTGCTTTCCGTAACGGCCCCAACACCTGGATGGGGGACAGCAGCTGGATTTTCGGTGCGTTCGGAACGGTTCCGGAACAATGGAACCGCATGAGCGACGGAACATTGCAGTATGGCTCGGTACAGCCGGGCGCCGAGCAGGCAGTTTCGCTGATGAAGCATTGGGTGCAGCAAGGATATTTATCCGGCGACAGTGCCTGGCTTGATGAAGAAGGCGCTGCCAATTTATTCGTCTCCGGCAAGGCTGGAATAATAGCCGGACCTTACTGGATGCGCGGTTGGCCCCTGTCCTCCCTGACCGATGCAGACCCGGAGGCAAGAATAAGGGCGGTTGCCATCCCTTCAGGCCCGGATGGAACCGTAATGCGAAGAGGCACCCTGCCTGTCAATGGCGCTATTCTGATCAATAAGAAAATGAAACACCCCGAGATCTTTTTTACCTATCAGAATTATTTGTTTGATTATTACGCTACCTCAACCGGCGAGTTTGCCAACGGTCTGGCTGAAGGCTATGACTGGACTATGATTGACGGTAAGCCGACCATAAATCCCTCCGCCCTGCCGCTGGGTGGCATCCGGGTCGCCTCCTATACGCTGACCTTCGACGGCGCGAGAATTCCTTCCGAGGTCGTTAAGGAAATTCCGGTGGATATTGCCCCTGTGCTGCTGGCCCAGAAGGAGGCCTCGCGCAAAGAGCAGTTTACGGGACCTCCGACCAAGACCATGAAGAGCAGCGGGGAGCTGCTGAAAAAGCTGGAACAAAAAAGCTTTCAAAAGATGATCTTTGCAGACAGCGGCATCGGGGAATTCAATGAATTCGTTGAAAAATGGCAGGCATACGGAGGTTTGGCCGAAACCTCTGAAATCAATGCCTGGGACCGGAGCGGGCCATGAGCACCGCAGGACAAGAAACCGCCTTGAACAAGGCGGTTTCTTGTCGGAAAAGCACCGGATTCATTTTTCCGACGATTTATCCGGAGTATAGCGGAACTGGTCATAGTAAGCATGGAGCGGGGTTTTGCCGTCATAAGGCTCTAGCCAGGAATCTACACCTGTTCCGTTCCAGAGATTCATCATGATCCGCCCGGGAGTAGAGGGGATATTCTCGGTTGCCGTGTGAACAGGGCGTCCATCGATATACCAGGTGATCGCATCCTTTTTCCACTCAAAGCCGTACCAGTGAAATTCCTCTGCGGCATCAAAGTCAAGCTCAATGACCTGCTCATGCTCGCCGACACCGTCAGTGAAATAATTGAACTGCACCTGCCGCGTGTTCTTGCCCAGAAATTCAATATCAATTTCATCCCAGGGCTCACCCTCCGAGGGGCCGGTATAGGTGAAAAAGGAGGAGACGATTCCGGGATTGACGGCCGGCTTCATACGGATTTCATACAATCCATAACCGTACTTCTCAAGCGAACGGTACTCCGCTCCATCAAATTCGCCGGAAGCAGGGCTTGTGAGTGAAAGAATCATCTGGCCGTCATCGCTGAAGGTTATGTTTTTTTCGCTCCAGGTGCAGTTGAACATAGAGCCGTTGGAGTAGCCATCCGTCTTTTTCCAGAACTCTTCGTTAAACCTTGTGAAATCGTCCTCCACGCTCCCTGCGGCGGATTTGGATGAAGATGAAGTGATGGCTTTAATGCCGACAACTATCGATGTAAGCGCCAAGACAGCTGCCAGCGTTTTCATGTACTTCCTGCGTATCAATGCTGTTCCTCCTGTATTCTTTCTTGCTACTATCGTACTTAATGATGGGAACAGCCGCCATACCAATGTGTCAATCTGAATAACAATTTCTAAAGGTAAGGCTCTGCCCCCTTGCTAGTTACCGGTATACTTTAACCAATCATAATAGGCGTATAGCGGATTAGCCCCGTTATATGAGCCCAGCCAGGAGTCTACCCCTGTTCCGTTCCAGAGGTTCATCATGATCTTGCCGGCGTGGGACGGGATGTTGCTGGTCGCCGTATGCTTCAGTACTCCGTCCACATACCATTTAATGTACCCTGGCTGCCAGTCGAAAGCATAGGTATGATAGCCTTGGGATGCATCAAAGCCAAGATCTACGATTTTTTCATGGCCTCCGACCCCGTTGGTATAATAATTGAATTGAACCTTGGTTGTATCCTTGCCCAGAAACTCGATATCAATTTCATCCCACGGATTCCCGTCGGAGGGACCGGTATAGGTGAAAAAGGATGAGACAATTCCGCTGTTTTTTGCCGGTTTCATGCTAACCTCATACTTGCCGTACCCGTATTTGTATACGGACCGCAGTTCTGCGCCGTCAAACTTGTTGGTGCTGGGGCTGGTCAGTGCCAGGCGAAGCTGTCCGCCGCTTGTAAAGGAGATATTGCCGGCGCGCCAGGTGCAGTTAAACATTCCGCCGTTGGAGTAGCCGTCTGCTTTTTGCCAGGTTGCAGAATTAAAGTAGGTCAGGGGCTCATAAAAGACAGTGGCGGCGGAAACGGCCGGTGATCCTGCGAGAATTCCGGTGAGCAGCAGAACGAGACAAGCGATAGAACTTTTGAATACTCTTTTCATTAATACATCCCTCCTTGGAATGAAAGCGTTTTACAATATGTATTTTAGCCAATGGCCCCCCGGCCAGCTATACCAACTTCCGGTCCGGGATAACAAAAAAACAATTTTTTGCAGGGGGGACAAGAGTATTTCGCCGCTCTCCCACACATACTGATATTGCCTGCTTGCTTAGAGTAAACCGGATAGGAGGGGTAATATGGAGCAATGGTCCAAAAGTAAATGGTTCCGCTGGATGATCGGAGTACTGCTGTCCCTGATGATCCTATACTTTGTCTGGCTGCTCCGTCCGATGCTGCAGGGGATTTTTGTATTTTTAAAAGCCATCCTGGCGCCATTTCTGGCTGCCATGATTATATCTTACGTTCTAAACCCGGTGGTCAGCATGCTGGCCGGCCGGAAGATGCCGCGCAGCGTGGCGGTACTGCTGATCTATACGGTATTCCTGACCACGCTGGCCGTAATCGCCATCAATCTGATTCCGATGTTTATTGAGCAGCTTGAGGAGCTGAATGAGCATTTGCCGGAAATGACCCTGCACGCCCAGGGGCTGATGCGCAGCATGAATTCAAGGCTGATCCCGCCGGGGGTGGAGACAGGGATGAACAACTGGTTCTTTCAGCTCGAGAACCGGCTGGCCGGGGGCATCTCCCATTTCCTTGATAACATCGGCTCTACGATCGGGGTGCTGTTCAACGCCTTTATCGTGCCGTTTCTGGTCTTCTATATCCTGAAGGATTTCGACGTGTTCGAACGGACGG